>NZ_KV917377.1:2984101-3321638 GCF_002019705.1 Shouchella patagoniensis
GAATGATTGGAAAAAAAGAAAGGTGAAAATTCCTTCAATTCAAGAGCAAAATCAAATTGTTTTGTTTGTTCACAGTTTAAAAGAAATTATTCAACGTAGTGAGCAAGAACTAGACTTATTAAAGCAAACGAAACAAGGCTTCTTACAAAAGATGTTTCCAAAAGAAGGGGAGTCTGTACCGGAAGTTCGTTTTCCGGGGTTTAGCGGGGAATGGGGATTATTAACATTAGGTGATATTACGAATAAATTTGAATATGGCCTTAATGCAAGTGCGACAAATTATGATGGGAAAAACAGGTATATTAGAATAACGGATATTGATGATCATAGCCGTAATTTAATTAATAACAATTTAACCTCCCCAAATACAGACCTGTCTTTATCTCAAAGTTACCTACTGAACCAAGGTGACATTCTTATTGCAAGAACGGGAGCAAGTGTTGGGAAGTCATATATTTATGATTCTAGTGATGGCATTGCTTATTTTGCAGGCTTTTTGATTCGAATGAGATTGCTCAATAATTATCATCCATACTTTATTTTTCAAAATACACTTACTGAAAAGTATAGAACATATATTAATATAACTTCGCAACGTTCTGGTCAGCCAGGAGTTAATGCAAAAGAATATGCTAACTTTTCATTGAGGATACCTATCCTAGAAGAACAAACCCAAATCGGCAACTTCTTCAAAAAACTGGACGACACAATCGCTCTACACCAAAAAGAACTCGATATGCTCAAGGAAACAAAAAAAGCGTTTTTACAAAAGATGTTTGTGTAAGGGAAAGGGGATAGGAATGACTAAGATTGCGCATAAGGACGAAGCAGAGATTGAGAAGCGGTTAATTGATGTGTTAGGTGAAGGGCATAATCAATGGAATTACCGCCCTGACTTAAAAACAGAAGCTGATTTATGGCAAAACGTTCGAAAGATCATCACGCAAAACAACTTATCAGAAATTGGCGAGACGCCGATTTCTGATAAGGAGTTTGAGCGGATTAAGTCCGATATCCTATTACATACGCAAACGCCGTTTGATGCGGCGCGATTTCTTCGTGGCGAGAATGGCATCGCTCGTGTGACGATTGAGCGTGAGGATCGTTCCCTAGGTTCAATGTCTCTTGTTGTTTATTCAAATCACGATATTGGCGGTGGCATTTCAACTTATGAAGTTGTTCATCAGATTGCAAAGCAGCGCGCTTCAATTGAGAGAAGAGATCGTCGCTTCGATGTGACATTACTTATTAATGGCCTGCCAATTGTACAAATTGAGTTAAAGCAAGTGACTGCCAAAGATGGTGTTTTTGAAGCCTTTAATCAGGTCAAAAAATACGCTGAAGAAGGCTTATTTCGAAATAATATCTTTGCGACGCTTCAGCTGTTTGTCATTTCAAACGAACAAACGACGCGCTATTTTGCAAATGCGATGCCAAAGGACATGCATGCGAAATTTTTGTTTAGCTGGCGTACAACGGACAATCGCAAAGTGGACAACCTCTATGAATTTGTGAACCAGGTGCTTAATATACCATATGCACATCGATTAGTAGCACGTTATACAATCGTCAGTGAGGAAATTGATCAAAAAGTGTTGATGGTGCTACATCCATATCAAATCCATGCGATTGAAGCGTTATTTACGTCAGCAAATAAACACCAATCAGGATATGTCTGGCATGCGACAGGGTCTGGGAAGACGTTAACGAGCTTTGTTTCAACGAAGCTACTCGCTAAAAAGCAAGGTGTTGACCGCACGATTATGTTAATTGATCGAAAAGATTTGGATAATCAAACTACGACTGAATTCACAAAATTCGCATCTGAATTCAACACAGGGATCACTTCGGGAGGCGGTCAAGCGAATAGTTTAATTGTTGGAACAGGTAGTTCGAAAGAATTAAGCCGAACGCTCCTTGCTGATGCCAATTCGAATACCATTATTATTACCACAAGGCAGAAGCTCGAAAATGCCCTTGACTATGCGAAAAAGCAAGAAGAAAAAGAAGGAAAGCAGCGATTTAAAAAGCTGCTTGGTCAGCATATTGTCTTTGTCGTAGATGAATGTCATCGTGCTTTAAGTGCTGAAGGGAAGGAATCTATTAAATCGTTTTTCCCTAATTCCACCTGGTTTGGTTTTACAGGCACACCAATCTTGGAGGTAAATAAGAAGCAAGCAAAAGGGAAATTGGCACGAACAACACGCGATCAGTATGGTGACGTGTTACATACCTATACGATTAAAAATGCCTTGGATGATGGTGCGGTGCTAGGCTTTCAAGTCGAGCATGAAGACACGATTCAAAAAGAAGCGTTGCTAGAGAGTATTTATGACCAATTAAGATATGACGAGAAAAACAATAACAAAACAAATGAGGAAATTAATCTCCTTATTGATGAAATGAGTGGGGTTCAAAAAGAGTCTTACCTTGACCCAACCATCTATCAAGATGATCAGCACATTCAAACCGTTATTGAGAAGATATTTCGTCCGGACAATGCGTATACCAAGTTTGACTTTACAAATGGTCGTCCGCAAAAGTCTGCCATTTTAACAACGAGCTCTATTGAGATGGCAAAGCGCTATTATTATGCGATTAAAGAAATGACAAGTAAACCAAATTGGATGGATAATCTGAAACACCCGCTACGAAAAGGGCGCACAATGGATGATCCCGACTTTCCGAGAATTGCGGTGACGTACTCGTTACAGGAAAATGAAGAGCACGCGAAGGAACAACAAGATGAAATGGCGGAAATGATGAAATCGTACAATGCTTACTACGACACTGCATGGTCGATTCAAGATATTGATCGGTACAATGGTGACATTAACAACCGCTTGGCTCGTAAAAAAGCAGAATTTAAACAATTTGGCAAACATCTTGACTTAGTCATTGTTGTCGATCGATTGCTAACAGGTTTTGATGCACCAACGATTCAAACGCTATTTGTTGACAGAAACTTAAGTTATGCCAATTTAATCCAAGCCTTCTCACGAACAAATCGAACGTTCCCTGGTAAGAAAAAAGGCTTAATTATGACGTTCCGTAAACCAGCGACCATGCAACGCAATGTAGAAGATGCAACAAAGCTTTATTCAAATAAACAAGAAGAAACAAACCTTGTCTATCCGACATATAAGGATTCATTAGACCGCTTTAAAAAAGCACACAAGACATTAACGAACGCCGATTTTAATCTGGCAACAATTGATGAGCATGCGCCGATTGATGAAAAAATTGATTTTGTCCAAGCCTTTCAAGAATTAAACAATTCGTACGAAGCGTTAATTACCTATGACGACTACAACGACGCGATGGAGAAATCCACATCACTACAAGAACAAGTTCTCACAATTGAAGAACATGTAGGCGTATACAATACGGTAAAGGGCTCACTGATGAAGGAACCAAGCGATGAAGGCGCAGAGCCTGATTTTTCAACGATTGAGTTTTATGCAGAAAATGCGATAAAAGTTTATGATATCGACTCTGCCTTTGTTGACCAGCTACTTGGCAATTACTCAGCAAACGACCAAGACATCCGTCAAGAAATTGAAAAAGCCTTACAAAAGCTAAACAAAACAGAGATTGTCAAAGATGTGTATCACGCCATTCTGAATGCAATGGACAGCAACGTCATTAAAGCGACTGATGACATCTTTGTTGTAAAGCGTCAATACTTCACGCAAACAAAAGACAAGCACATTCAAGAATTTGCAGATAACTGGTTCGTTGACGTAAAAGAGCTCCATTTGTCAGCCATTCAGTACGTCGAAGGAACCGATCCAATACCAAATATTAAGGGCATTCTTAACAGTAAGCAGTTTGATCAATACAAACTAATTTATCCAGACGCAAAACCACTTACTTTTAGTCCAAGCTTAAAACGAGCGTGGAGAAAGATGTTGGATGAAGTGGTTGTGCCGTTAGATGATGAGTTGAGATAAAGATAGTTTTATTAAAGGATTCTTTATAACAATTTATAGGTCATTGGTTTTCTTATTGCAATAATTTTTTGAGTGCTATTTAAATTAAGTAATTTGCAAACTAAATTGCTAACGAACCAATCACAAAGTGACGGAATTAACGAGATCAAACAGGGGAGAGGAACACCAACAATCCTATACTCATGGGCTTCATGGAAAAGTGGAGCCTGTGTAAAACCACTGATACAGAAATGGTAAGGTATCTGGTGGTGGTGCTCAGTGATTTCTAATTTTTAACAGCTTCGTAAGTGCTGCCATATTAGGCTTTTTCACTAATGGAAAAGCCTTTTTATTTATAAGAAATGAAAATGCAAACCTTTACCGCATTAAAGTGTGATGGCAAGCAATGAATTAGACCTTTTTTGTAAAGAGGCTTACCTTATCTCGGTAAAGCCCCGTTAGTTTATTAAGTGTGTTCTTAGATTATAATATTATTCGCTTTTATCCCAACTAATATTAGAACCTTCATTTAGAAATGCAATGTTCTCGACATTCTCCATATCAAGATGATCTAATATTGAAGCACTTTCAAATACCTTTTTTGCTCTACTTTTACGATCATATTCAAAATAATAAAAGGCATCTTCATAATCATCATGATCTCTAAGCATTTTAGAAAGGTACATGGCATCTTCTAACCCTAATGTCGTACCCATTCCCGCATTAGGATCTGCCGTGTGGAGAGCATCTCCAATTAATGCAACTCTTCCATTAGAGTAATCTTGAATTAAATCTACTCTATAGAGCTGTTTAGGAATAAAATTATCTGTGTTACTGATTAAGTCTTTAAGTGGCGCATCCCAATCAGAGAATCTATCAGCCAACTCTGATCTAAACAATTCAATTGGCTTTCTTTCAAAATGTTTCTTAGCGATCTTTCTCTCCTCTTGAACAATCATTGACCAAGAAATCTCATTATCTGTTGGATGGTGTTTGGATACAAAAAAATTGAAATTGTCATGGAAATACATTAACGATGTATCCGTCGTAAAATAATCCTTATTCTTACCAATCTTTTCTGGGTTAAGCATCCCATATACTGCCCATTTGCCACTATACTTTAAAGGATAACTTGGGAATGGGAATAAGATTGAACGTGTTTTGGAACGTACACCATCTGCTCCGATTAGCAGGCTTCCTTGTTCCTCTGTTCCGTCTTCAAAGGAAACATTAATCTGATCACTTTCTTCTTCGAATGATTTTAATCTTTTTCCAAAATTTATTTTGATACCTTCTTGTTGAATTTTTTTATACAAAATATCAATTAAATGGAAACGAGCAATATTGATAAGGTATGGCATCTCATCGGGTTCTATATCTAGCTCAGGTTCCTCAAATAAAGGGTTCCCGTTTTTATCCATTGCTTTAAAATCAATTAGCTGGTGACTATTCTTTTTTATTTCTTCACCTAGTCCTAATTGCTCCAGAACTCTTACACCATCAGGATGAATAAGAAAATGCCCGCCTACTTTACCAAAAGCAGGGGCTTGTTCATAGATAACACTTTCAATATTCGCTTTTTTTAGGAATAGTGACATAGTGAGACCGGCTAGACCTCCGCCTACAATAACTACTTTTTTATTCATAATATCACTCCTTATGGTTTATCGGACAAACGTCCGAATAGGGTTAAAAAAATAACCTTTCGAAATTTATATTAACATTAACCGGACGTTCGGTCAATTAAATGGTAAAATTAGTTTAACACTGTATAGTATAGATTGTTAATAACCTCATTAAATTCGATTAATGGCAGTTGATTAATGATTTAGTATAAAATTAGAATACAATTAAAGTGAATTTCAGGAGGAACTATGAGCAGACCAATTGGAACAAATAGTAAAGACACAAAAAAGTTTATTAAAGATATAGCAACTAAAATTTTTGAATACAAAGGTTATACTGCAACTTCAATGAAAGATATAAAAAATGACACTCATTTAAGTAAAGGTACAATATATTATCATTTTAAAAACAAAGAAGAACTGTATCTTTACTGCCTCACTCAATCGTCGAATGAATTTGTTAATAAATGGAGAACACTTTCAATCAAAGCATTAAATGCTGAAGAAAAATTATATTCCTGGGCTAAACTAAATAGTGTAGAACATCAAAAACCTTTAACGAAGACTATTCCTGAATATTTAGTTTCTGTGAAGTCTGATGAGATTACCTCCATTATAAATATGTTCAAACCTGAAATGGATATAATTACGGAGATCCTCGAAGAAGGGAAAAGGTCTGGTGAGTTTAAAGCTGATTTAAATATTGATAACACTAGCATTATCTTGTTCAATCTGATTTCTTCTTTAAGCGATTCTTTCTTTTTTGGTTATAAAACACAAGAAGACCAAAGTAACCTTTATTCTAGTGCGATAGAGATTTTTGTTGAAGGCTTAAAAGCATAACTTTAATGAGTGTTGAAAAGATGTTTTGAACTTATCTGAGACAGAGTTTCTAGTACCCTGCCGTGCTATCTAATCTGCAAACCAAAACGCAAACAATCTAATTACAAACAGATGGAATTAATGAGATCTAGCAGGGAAGAAAGGCGCCAACAATCCAGTATTAATGGGCTTTACGGAAAAGTGAAGTCCATGCAAAACCCCTGATACAGAAATGGTAAGGTATAAAGTGGTGGGGCTTAGCGAATTGGTATTTTATTACACCTGTGTAAGTGCTGTCACATTAGGCTTTTTCAGTAATAGGAAGTCTTTAAGTTTTATTCAAAAATGAAATGCAAACCTTTATTACATTAAATTGTGAAAGGTCATGATAAACTTATCCTTATTTTAGTATAAATTCGTAGTTCTCTTAAACTAAAGCACCCGTAAGTTGAAATAAGAACTTAGTATTTATGGACCTTCGTAAGGAGGGTTTTCAACATGGTCAGCAAAATCTTCTTTATATGGGCAGCCATCCAACAAAATCTCTTTTGCTGCATTCTTAAAATCATATTCGGTTATCCTTAAATTACATTTATCAGAGTCAATTAACAACCAACAGGCTCCTTTGGCTCTGCTCTGTAATCCAACACTGCCTGCGTTAATGACTTTCTTAGATGAAATATCCCTTTTAAATTGAATGTGGGTATGACCACAAATGATAACGGTTTGATTTTCATTTTTAATCATCTCATAAACTTCATTTTCAGGAGTATGTAACCTTATAGCCTCCGTATCGCTTCTAGGAGAGCCATGTATAAATAAATTATTACCTTCTACATGTGAAAATTTAAATGAACCTAACCATTCAAGTTGCTTAGTTGATAGTTGCTCAACACACCACTGGTTTAATTCGCCAACCATATTTTCTACTCGTTTTGGGTTTTTATAGTGTTCAAATAACTCCCGATCACCATTACCCATAATAAAGATAAATTCGTCTTTATATGCAAAGAGTTTGTCTATGACTTTCTTAGGCTGTGGACCCCAAGCCAAATCACCCCCAACAATTATCTTATCTACGTTTTCATTTTTAATTTCTTTTAAAACAGCTTCTAACGCTCGATAATTACCATGTATATCGTATATTGCAGCAACTCGCATTTGTAATCACCTTCCATATATTTTATATTAAGTAATTCTACAAATTGGTATTGTTTTCCTTGTAACATTAACCCGCCCCGTTAGCTCCAAAAGGAAAAAGCTGCCCCTATAAATTTAGAAGGCAAACTTCGTAGTATCTATAAAGTGAGAGGTAAAAAAGACAGCCTGAATGAATGCCTTTTAGGTCATGTTTCATTTGCTGGATTTTTACCCTTAAAAGAAACAATAAGTACAATCAAGCCAACAACGAAGACACCAAGAGCAAGCCATGAAAGCGTGTTAGACACTGGAATAACGTCTAATAAGCCAAGAACAGTAATTATAGGGAGAACGAAAATTGTGCCCATAATACCTTGAAATCTTGAATGTCGAGCTCTTCCTTTAAAAGAAGCCATATAACATCCTCCATGATTTTGTCTTATGGTTGATATTCCCAGTAAATAAGAAACAAAACATTTCAATACCAGACTGTTTAAAGCCCCCATTCAATAATAATATTTCATTTTTATTTTGAGATTAAATATCTTTCTTTGAAAAGTGGGCTAAGTTCACTCCATACATCGAATTTATTACCATTTAGATCATAAAAAACAAAATTCCTTCCAGTATGTCCTCGGTTTTCAATATCCCCAACTCTAATATCATTCGCTATAAAGTCTTTATGTAGTTCTTTCAAAGATTCCAATCCATTTACTTCGAATGTTAAAGAAAAGCGTTCTTCACCATAAATATCAATAAAATTAGAAGTTTGATTTTCGTTTGATTTAATTAGAAAAATACTTTGGTTTGCAAGGTTTAGAATAGCTTTATCTTCATCTTTATAAGATAAATCTGCACCTAATTTATTCATGTACCATTCAGATGATTTTCCTACATTTGTTACTGGAATGTAAGTAGTTCCAATCCTCAATAATTTTTCGTCCATAACAAAACCTCCTAATTTAATATTTAGAGTTATTTCGCTTTTTGTATACTTTTCTCCTTCCAAAGCACTGTTATAATAGGCTTTTTCTTTATGGGGGATTATAATAATCTTTTCGGAAGAGAAATTACAAACCTTTATTACGTTAAAATGCTGATATTCATGATAAGAGATTGCATTTTTTGGAGGAATAAGTGAAAAAGGAGATTGCTCAATTTGGTAACTACAAAAATATACAAGCTCAAGGAACTTGTATACGAATAGGTTGTTATTTTAAGGTAAGCTTTAATGCCTCTTGATCCAACTCTGTATGAATATCATATTTTTGCTTATGGTAATCCGATATGTTGTCTGTAAAAGTTGCTGAATGCAATAGGCTTGCTGTGTTTATACTGACATCTTTTACTTCGCTTGCTATTACTAAATCGTTTAGACGCTCAAGCAAACTTTTAACAAATTCCCCATCTTGATCTGCGAGTATGGTTTCGGTATGTTTTAACCGAACCGAAGTTGTATCCATCTTGTCTCGAATACGGCTAAGTTTAGTACGGGCGTTTTCTTCAAAGCTAGTTTCATCAAAAGAGAATTTATATGTACCTACATTAGGATTTAGCCAATCGAACATTATGTATACCTCCTTATCGAAGTTTTGCAGCTAACTCAATGTCAGTATCAAATAACACATGCATTGTTTCTTTATAGGCATCTATTATACTTTCAAGTTCACTAATATCTTGTTGATACAGTTCTATCATAAGATCTAAATTTTCGTTTACTTGATTATCTAAAGGGTCAAATTCACGCCGAAATGTCACTCCAGTTGGTTTATAAATTGCGTTTTTGCCATAACTATGCCCAGCTTCACTGAGGAAAGCTGGCCAATTGGCTTCTTTGTTGCTCATAATGCCGTTCAATTTTTCACGGTATTCAAAAGCAAGTTCTGGCACATCCCATTCACGATAAGAAAGAAGCTCTTGTACAGCCTCGCGCTTGTCCTCTAATGCAGTTTCTAACGATTGTAGCGCATTGAACAAGACGTCTTGGTTAACAAGAATATGTGTACTTGTTCCTGGTTCAAGATGATAAGTGGTAATCTCACCCGTCTTGTAATGTTCAATAAGGGTTGAAATGCTGTGCAAATCGAATTGCCCTCTCGCGGAATAAATGTCCCAAGCCTTGTTAGCAAATGCACTATTGGAAAGAGCTCCGACGCCACCGACAAGCATAGTCGCACCAGCACCGATACCTAACCGAATTCGTTGATTTGGAGTTAAGACATTATAAATACCAACTGCCCGGTTTTTTGATTGGACAAGCTTGTCATTGATGTCGTCTACTGAATTATTTTCCCCAACATGCCCAAAGTAGTTCATCGTCAAGTTTAAGGACTGGTTATATATAAACTTATCAAGTATGGTTTTACCTGGTATTAATAGGTTGTGGAAGATTCCTATTTTTCCAGTATCAGACTCGAAAAGGTTTGGGAATTCCGGTGCCCCCATATCACCAACATATTGAATTTTGTTTCCTGCATAAAATGTATTAGGAATAAGTTGAGCGTAAAGTGGTTCTCCTTTGACGCGTACATGCGTGATGTTCTGAGCCTGGTCGGCATAAAATTCGCGGGCGAAAAGTTCTAGTTGATCATTTGGTATTTTTTCAATATCAGAAGTTCCAGCTTGAAAAGTTAGAAAGTCGTTGAAATCAGCGTCAATATTCGCCATTTGTTTCAAGTTAACTGGCGCATCATTTAATCCTCTAACATCGGTGAATTCTTTATTGATTAGAGCTAGGCTTATAATGACATGCCCTCCTAGAGAGTGCCCATCTCCAAACCGTTCTAATGTAGATTTTTCTTCATTTGGAAGTTTGTTTGATACTTCTTTTTCGACATTCTCATAAAATCTCGTTGCATCTAAAATTTGGTCATTAGAGGCACCCGCAGTTACGCCAATTGCATTGTAAATAATATCTTGTAGCTGACTAAGCTCAGTTCCACGAGCTATATAATAGATTTCATTAATATTATCTTCTTTGTTATAAACATGAATAGCGGCTCCGTCAAAACCAGAAGAACTACCTTTCTTGTTAAAAAGATCCATGTTATTGCTATCGTAGATGTATATGTCCTCAGAATTTATGTGATTTATTTCATGATCAATAAGTAAACCTTCTACGGTTTCTTTGGATAAGACTTCTCCATTCTCATATTGTAACTTTGTCAAGTCATTTCGTAATTCTGGTGTAAACTCCATCTTTTTCACCTTCTAACGGAATTTAATATGATTAATAAACGTCTCAAAGAAAGTTTTCTCTTTTTCAGTTTCTATTTCACACGTCGTTTGACCAATACAATTTAATCGGTAAGCGATGGTCACAGATTTTGTTTCATCTTTATTTACGACTAAAGCAAAGTGTCGATTTGCCTCATGTTTAGATGGAGAAGACGTAATAACTTCTGTTCCATCCATTTTTTTATGCGATGAACCGTAATAGATTTTATTCGAGTCGTGATTTAATTCTATATATTCGTCGTTGTAAGCAAAATCATCAAGAAGCAGACTTAAATCAGTTTTTATTAATTTGGGAGTTAGTTCCCCAGAAAACCTAATTTGTATATGTCGTTCAATCCCGTTCGAATCTGCGCCGTCCTCATAGAAATTCAGCAATTCATAATGATCCTTACTAATATACGACGGTGGCTCACCCTGAAGATAAAAGCCTTCTGGGTACCACATGGAATAGTGTTCATTTTGTGATTCGAAGAAGTGAAAGCCTTCATCTGTTTTGACATCTTCTTGTAAGAAGCTGCTTGTAAAGCGGTCACTCAAAGCGATATCATCTGGTTGGTTCATTGCTCGTGCCATAAATATTCCTCCTATCACAAGTAAAAGTGCTACGGCGGAAATAAAGATGCTTTTTTTCAAAATAACTCCCACCTTTATGATTTTCTTTTGTAATGATTTGAAGACTAAAATAAAGTCTAATGAAACGAAAAAGGTTTAATAAAAAAGTCTTTTCTTTTGTTGTATCAATCTTGCATATCTCTTGCTCAAGACATTTTAAGCGATATGTAGTGGTTATTAATTTATTCCCATCGTCATTAACCACCAAAGCAAAGTAACGATTGGCTTCGTGTTGAGATGGAGATAGAGTGATGATATCTGTTCCCTCCACTTCTTTATAAGAACTTCAGGAGCAGTACAAACCCATTTAAACAACCTTTTTGATGATTGCTCATATAAAGGAAAACACACTCTGATAACTAACGGCACTAACCTAATCTTCTTTGGCTCAGTGTCGGTTTTGCGATTCGAGGAAGTGATTTTCGACTTCTTCTTGTAAAAAGCTTCTTGTATATGAGTTTCTTAAAGCGATGTCACTCGAACTCATTAATGGTGTTACAATAAAAACTCCTACAATACCAACACTTAGAACAACAACGAGTATTATCTAAGTTTTTTTCATGTCTTTCACCGACCTTAAAATGGTGAGCAGGTTCCATTTACAATTATATAGGAAAATATGGAATTAGACCACAAATAGCAAATGAATTAATTTGATTAAGCTAATAAGTTAAACTGTTTATATTTTTTTGTTTAGCTTATAATAATTTAAGTTGAGAATGAGGATTAAATGGAGTTTGAGAAACGTTCAAACAAGATTTTAAATCTCTAATTACAATTAGGTGAAAACACGAAGAAATACTAAACCGATTGCTAGGTGAAACTCTTGAACAAGAGGCTTTGATAGATAAAGTTGAACTGTGAGGTATATTTTAATGGATAATTCCTATAAATTGATCGAGTTTCTACTATTATAATGTGCTAACTAATCTGCAAACCAAATTGCTAACAAACTAATTACAAACAGATGGAATGAATGAGATCTAACAGGAGAGAGAGGCACCATCAATCCTTTAATCATGGGCTTTATGGAAAAGTATACGCCGCGTAAAACCTCTGATACAGAAATGGTAAGGTATTAGATTGGTGGTGCTCAGTAATTTACTATTTTTAACAGGCTCGTAAGTGCTGTCACATTAGGCTTTTCTAAGAATGAGAGATTCTGTTTCTTTAACCAAAAAGAAATTGCAAACCTTTACTGTATTAAAGTGTGTTGTCGGCAATAGATTCATCCTATTTCTGCATAAAAGGGTGCTTAGGGGAGACTTGTTTCGCCCAACTAACGACTCTTACAGCGGAAATTAAAGGTAGCAATATCGTTATGCATATCTTGACAATAGGAAGGAGAGGATAATATCGTATATGACATTAGAAATGAGAGATAATGGAATTTTCGTTTATATATATTCTAAGTGATTTGTATCGTTGATAAAATGAATTACTTTATCTTTATTTGTATCTGTAAGTTCAATCATACTAATCCCTGTATCCCCTATTTTAAAGTAGTAATCCATGTTCATTGGCATTTAATTGCTAGTCAAAGGCCCTTAAACTTAAAGCATATTCAAACTGATTATAGTCATTATAAGGATTTAGATAGAATATATTTTGAGTTATACCCTATCAGATTTGATCTTGCTAAACCATTGGAAGAAGAGATGGCTGTTGTTAAGGAAGAGAATTTCCAAATTGCTACTAGATTGGATATTGATAATGAGATGTACAATCGTTGGCCATCATTTATTAATCTTTTAAACCAAGGATTAAAAGATTGTGGAATTAAGCAAGTAGCATCTGGAGAAGAGGTAAAGAAGCTTTTCTATGATCCAGTAAAAGGTGAAATCATTACAAATTGGTTTCTGTATAAAGATTTAACAGAAGCTTCATTCTTACCTGATAATATTGGTGCGTTGGCCTTTTCTAATTCAACAGGAGTGGATTGGTTTTTTGATTGGCTAGTAATGAATTCGGATCAATTCATTAGGAGGAATAAGTATTGGTTTGTTAATATTGCGTTCACTCAACTATTTTCGTTTGTTACGAACCCATTTGCTAAATCTTCACACCTTGAACCCAAAATATTAAATCTAGCTGATATAATCTTAAAATCATATCGGAATTAGGTGGGAATTACAACATGAAAAAAAGACTTGGAAAAGGACTCGGAAGAAATTATTCTTTTTTATTGTCAACGGTTGCACTAAATGGTATTGGTGATGGTTTAACTATTATTGCTATACCTTGGATAGCTACTGGAATAACTGATAATGCTCTATACATTTCTTTAATTTCAGTGTTTATGTTTTTACCTTGGTTGTTATTTACTATACCGACAGGGGTTATATTAGATCGGTATTCAAACATTTACGTTATGCTGTTCACTAGTGTATTCAGGTTTATGACATTACTTATTTTTTGTCTGTTGATATACTTTGATAATTTGAGTTTTCCATCCTTAGTTATTTTATGTTTTTTTATTGGAACTGCTAAAGTTTTATTTGATAGTTCTACACAAACAATAGTCCCTAATTTAGTAGACAACGCTAATTACGAAAAGGCTAATGGTAATTTATTTAGTACAAGAATGATAACCAGTGATCTTCTTGGACAAGGTATTGGTGGATTAATAATAACTATTGCACTTTTCTTACCCATACTAATTGATGCTTTTACGGCATTATTAAGTATACCCCTGCTTTTAATGATAAGTTATTCAAAATTACCTTCAAGTACATATAAATTACCCGACTCAAAATACAAGTCTAAATGGAGAGTATTAAAAGAAGAACAGACTTTCGGCATTAAATTTGTTTGGAGAAATAAATTTTTAAGAGGTCTGTCATTAATCTCCATAGGTATTTCAATGATGTATGCTGGAATCTTGTCAACACAAGTTCTTTACGTTCAAAATGTTCTTAATCTAAATGCCGGCGGTTTTGGTCTATTAATGGTATTAACGTCAATAGGAAGTATAGTTGCTGGACAAACAGCAAGTAAAATAAAGTTAGCTGCAAATAATGGGATGTTGCTCTCTATTATATGTATGGGATTAGCATTGGGTTTTGTTGGCTTTACTAATAATATATATGTGGTTACAATACTTTATATTTTTGCCGCGTACTCAGTTGTTATCTGGAATGTTTTTAGACTTTCTTTAATACAAAGAATAGTGGATCAAGAAATATTAGGTAGAGTCACTAGTGTTTTTAGATTAGTCTCAATGGGAGTTACTCCTTTTGGCATGCTATTTGGAGGATTAATAGTGAGTATTCTTGAAAATCCATTCGGTCTAGAAATAGCCCTTAGGCTACCATACATTTTGTGTATGATAGTCTACATTACTAGTTTCTTCGTAGCTTACAAATTCTTCAAATCACACAAAAACATTCTATATAAATCATAGCGCTACGAAGGAGAGAACATAGAAAAAAGGACTGGGTTTTAACGATAGCTCATTCAACCCGTAAAAAGCTTACAGACGATAGATGATAAGTTTTCAACTATTTGAAAAATAGAAACCGTACAGTTTAACCAAAAAGTGTTTTAGTACCGAAAGTAGAGTTAAGATGTTCCTTTACCTTGAGCGCTTTTTCAAAAAATGAAACTGCTTCTTCTAATTTCCGTTGTGTAACTCTATTAAGACCAATATTTCTCAAAATAAGACCGTGTGTAAATGGATAAGGTCTAGATGATTCTAAAATTTCATTATAAATGATTTCCGCGTCATCGTACCTAGTTAATTCAGTATTTATTGCAGCTAATACGATTTTTGAGTTGATTTCTCGTTCTTTGAGGTTGGCATTCTTTTCGAAAATCTCAAGTGCTTGTTCCATATACGAGGCAGCAAATGTATATTGATCAATACGGTAGTAACTAAAACCTAGTCTTTGATAAAACTCTGCTTTCTCAATTGAATCATTTACGTTTTCGATTAAACGTTCAGCAATTTTATATGAACGAATCGCTGATTTGTACCTGCCCTTTATAAATTCAACTTGGCCGGACACGAAGTAATACATGAAATGAAGGTAGTCATCCGTAGAAGACTCAATTTGATGATAGTTAGGTAGTTCCATATCTAGTTTTTGATAAGATTCAATAAGTAAATCATGTCTGAAGGCGACCAATTGGTAATAAGAAAGCATCTTGTCATCTTCCTTCATTCTATCCACTTTACTTTCAGTCTCGGTTTTTAGACGTTGAGCTTGTTTTACATCTCTACTAATAATGCAACTGTACCATTACGGGAAAATCGATGCCAAACATTTTATTTTGAAAATTAGGTATACTATTAGTGTGGAGTGTATGAAGAATGAGTAAAATTTGTTTACTGGAGACCCACAGGGGGAGTACGATTTACGCTATGAAATTATGCAATATCTTTTTGAATCAATAGGTGTAAAGTGCGAGCCTGATCAAATTTTTATTGGAGCTGGCACACAATATTTGATTAGCGTTTTATCTACAGTATTACTAAATGAATTATCTATAGTGGGATTTGAAGACCTTGGTTTTCATAGACCAAAGAAAGGAACGTATCGATATAAGAATTAAGAGGAAAGTATTCGGGCAGCTGAAATAAGCATTTGCTCTACTCACTTTTCAAACGCTAGATCCTTACCTATTTCCAGCCAACGGAACCGATAGAGATTAAATATGTAATAGATACTTTAAGTTGAAGTGTCTATGTTTGCTTTAAAAACAATGGTAGAATGGGCTAAAGAGTTAGGAGCTGAGTATGCGATGATTAAAGGGAAATATGAACTTGTTAGTCAAGAACAGTTGAAAAAGTATGCAGAGCTTGCTGTACGGATGGGTGTAAATGTGCAAAAGAATCAATTAGTAATTATTCATAGTGACATAGAAAATGTTACGTTTGCACGTCTAATCCAAACGGCAGCCTATGATGCGGGAGCTTCAAATGTGGTTATGGATTGGACAGATGAACAGTCCACCAAAGAATTTTATTTACACGCAGCAGATGACGTTATCGATCAATTTCCGGACTGGCAAGCTGCCCGTTTTAAGGAGTGGGATGATGCGGGTGCTGCTTACATCCATGTTATTTCTGAAAACTTAGATTTATTTAAGGGGGTTTCCTCAGAACGGATGAGCCACTTCCAAAAAGCTTCTCGCACCAAGTTGAAGACTCATTACGCAAAAACTAGATCCTATGAGATACGCTGGTGTCTTCTAGCTGTACCGAGCTTTGCATGGGCAACTAAAGTATTTCCCCACTTAAGTAAAGAGGAAGCACTGCAATCATTATGGCAATTAATCTTACAAGGCGCTCGGGCAGATGGGAAAAATCCTATAAAAGACTGGGAAAATCATGCCAGAGCCTTCGAGTCCCGAAAAAAAATCCTAAACGACAGCCAATTCGAAGCCCTTCATTTTACGAGTAGCCGAGGAACTAATTTATTCGTAGGCATGCCTAAAAATCACCTCTATATCGGCGGAGGTGTTATAGATAAAAAGGGAATACCGTCCTTTCCGAACATTCCTACAGAGGAAATATTTTCCGCTCCCCATAAAAATAAGGTAAATGGCAAACTAGTAGCCACTAAACCGCTTATCTATGGGGGAAGTGTCATCGATGATTTTTACCTAATATTTAAAGATGGACGGATTACTGACTATTATGCCGCCACTGGGCAAGAAACATTACAAAGTCTCATCGAAACAGACGAAGGTTCATATTATCTAGGTGAAATTGCCTTGGTCTCTAACAATTCTCCTCTTTCTCAGGCAGATACGCTCTTGTACAATACCTTATTTGATGAAAATACGGCCTGCCATATTGGAATCGGAAACGCCTCCCCTTCTAATCTTCAGAATGGCAGCAACCTATCGGAGGTAGAGTTGAGAGAAGCCGGCCTTAATACTTCGCTCCTGTTAGTCAATGTGACCTTTGGTACCGAAGATATGATAGTAGTAGGTATTAAAGAAGAAGGAACTGAAGTCCTGTTAATGAAGGATGGGGATTTTCAATTCTAATTTGGCTACTTAATACAGTGGAAGTAAATAGGTTTAGTTAGTTTAAACGCTAAATAGAGTCCAATCACGCCGATGGCTGTTAAGGCTAAAAATTGCGTATTGTCAAAAACCGGTTATATAAGTTTTGTCCAAAATTCATGAGTGTAGCTCCGTTTTATATGACTCTGGTACAGTAGCGTGAAATATTCATGTAATTAATAGCTTTCATGGTATGCGAACAACAAGTGTACTTTCTAAGTCGGAAGGAGATCAGGAGAAGGGAGATATATGACCTGTGGGGCAGAATTCTTTCTTTATGAAACCTGTTAAAAAATAACGCTGTAGCAGAATGGTTGTATTTTCATTGATCTCTTTACTTGAGTTTCGTCATTTAGCTATATGCTATATTTTTTTATAAATGCTATCAGTCCAACAATAATCAAGGGAACTAGGGGGAGTATCCAAGACCAACTGGTAATTCGTCCGATAACAAGCCACTCAGTTGTAGCGACTAATAAAAATGTGATGATAGGAGCCGGCGAAATTCTATTTAGTTGCATTGAAATTGTAACTCCTATGCCAATTGTTAAAGCAGGCACGGTAACTAACTGGAAAATAAAAGGATCAATGTCCGGTATAAAATTATCCATAAATGATCACTCCAATTTAGAATTTTTGTACATTGAGTATACGCTCTAAACGTAATAATGAATAGTCGTTAAGTAAAATGAACAAAAAAAGAATAAGAAAGGAACAAATCTTACTTACAAAGCAAGCAGAATAGAGCCAGCACCAAAGAAAAAAGGGTGACCATGAAGGTCATCCTTTTTAATTAATTTACTTTCTCAGCTTGATAAACATCCGCTTGCAGTGGAGTGCTTAGCATTTCTTTAGCAGCAGCGATGAATTTTTGAAAGTGGCTGCTTGTATTATGCGCTTGGACTGCCTCCATGTCTTTCCAATTTTCTACCATAACAAAGTTGGTAGTCTCTTTTGGATCCTGGAATAGGTCGTAGCTGGTATTGCCAGCTTCAGCACGGCTTGCTTCTATTACTGCTTCGATTTCTTGAAGAAATTCTTCCTTACTCTCTGGTTTAACCGACATTCTAGCGTGAATGATAATCATAATTCTTCACTCCTTATTTCCATTCTGTAATTTGTTCTACAGGCATACGATAGGATTTGTAACCTGTATCTACTGCTTTCCCGATGGAAAGGAGCATGACTGGAACATAACGTTCTTTATCCAAATCAAATGCTTCTGCAATTTGATCTTTCTCATATCCGCCAATCGGACATGTATCGTAACCATATGCTTTTGCAGTCAGCATTAGCTGCATCGATACTAAACCGCTATCGATAAGAATGGTTTCCTTATTATATTGTTCTGTAATACCAGAAAGTAGATTACGAATAGCAGGTACTTGCGAATCTCTTACTTCTTGGGGCATTAGACCTTGCTCTACCGCTTTCCCATAAATTTCTTCCAAGTAGTCAAGGTTATTCATGTCAGCAAAGACAGCTATTACTGCAGAAGACGTTTTTACTTGCTGTTGATTGAATTTTGCAAGTGGAGCAAGCTTTGCTTTTGCTTCAGGAGTTTCAATTACAACAAAACGCCAAGGTTGTAAGTTGACTGATGATGGAGCCTTAGTCGCAGCTGTAAGCATTTCAGCCATTTCTTCCTTGCTAATTTTTACGTTTTCGTCATAACCACGGATGGAACGACGATCCTGAACGATTTGTAGGAAAGCTTCTTTATTATATAGAGATGTTGATGTTTGATTCATTTGTTTTCTCCTCCTAATTGATTCTTCGTGACGTGCGACACATTATCACTGACTCTACTCAGCATTTGCAAAAATTGTTCTAGCTCTGCTTCTGAAAATCCAGCAAGGGTCTCTTTCACGAATTGACTTTTTTCTTTATAAGATTGCTCGATGTGACGCTTCGCTTCTTCCTCCAGTTTCACCCATGTAGCTCGTTGATCATCTTCCTTTTTATAGCGCACAATTGTCCCGGCAGCTTCAAGTTGCTTTAAATGTCTAGTAACAGCGGCGGCATCAATATTAACTTCTTTTTGTAATGCTGATTGGGCCACTTCATCATGCTGCAATAAATAATGAAGAATCTCCACACGGGAAGGGCTGGATCCTAGGCATGACTCGAACTTTGAGCAAAGTTCCTTATTCACAGCTTGCAGCTGCAAAAAAATTTGCAAACGAACGGTACAAGCAGTCACTGGCATAACCTCTTTTCATTAAAGTTGACCTATCAATAATTGACGCATCAATAATTGATAGGTCAATAATATGATTTTGAAATACGTATGTCAACCCATTTTGCATCAAAAAAGAGTAGGGACTCGACTGGTTTGGGGAGTACCTAATAAAATGAAACCATAAGAAATTTCAAACGATGGAATTATGGAGTAATACGGCGATAAAATAAGTTGTAAAGAGTGGTATTGGCTTCGCAGCATTACCTATTTCGACTGTCCGTAATGAAATAGCTAATAAAGAGGTGAAAGTGATTTCTTACTCAGGTGAATTCGAGCCTTTATTCTCCCAAATGTTAATTAAAAAGAAAAAATGGTTAAACCTATCGCACAAAATTTTTCAGACATTGTTCTAAAAAAGGAAGGAATCGTGATTGAGAAAAAAGGTGAGTAATCACTATTAGGTTACTCCCATGATTTTTGGAACATGATGAGGGGCTTTGCGACTCCGTCAACTAAAGCCCGGTAATAAGATTCAAAATATGAATCTAGGATTTTCTCTTATAATCGAAAGAAGTTCATTTAAGTTTGATGGGTGTATGTGAGTTGTATTATAGATAAAGCGTTTGTTTACTCCTTTACGTTCAAACTCATCCAGTAATTCTAGGCATCTTACGCCCATTTGATATTCTTTAATCCTTAATGCGTCTCTTCTTAACAGTTCCGCATCGTCCACCCATAGAACAATATATTTAATTTCGACATCTGTAACCTGATTATAAATTTTTTGAGAAAACTTCTCGACTTCTTCTGGGAAAGCAACATAATCAATGATCACATTTTTTTGTGCCTGAACAAAATTGATACTTAAATCAGCAATATTTTCCCATGTTAATGATAATAGTTCTTTACTTTCCCATGGTGGGTGGTACCCACCAACAACCATATGATTAATTAAATCACCTTCAATATAAGCACTTCGATCAAATTGATTTGCAAGTTTCTTTGCAGTAGTGGATTTACCAACTCCGGCGGGTCCAGATAGTATGTAAATGTTATTCATTCTTCATCACCTATCATTTTTATGTACATATGTAATTCAATGTTCAATACTTAAAATCCTTGTAAGCCATTGATACATAAATGGTGAAATTAAGAAAAGTCCTCAAAAAAACTAAGGACTTTTTTAAATATTTTGCTTTTTTATCTTCTAACTCAAAGAATTCTTCCGTAACATAGCTCTATGAAAACATTGAAGGTCCTAGCTTTCGTAGTCAGATGAAGACCGCTTAAGCTTTCTTACGACCCCACATCTGTAAGAGTAATACAAAACCGCCTCCAACCATTGCACCAATGATCATATTTGCTAATAAACGAATGGGATTGTTTGAGCCTGCAAACATATACATAATGAATATGCTTAATAAGATGAGAAGGAGTGGGAATGCTTTTGTTAATAAAAGCAATCGTCTTTTCCCTTCAGCACTCCACTTGTTTTTGTAAATAGTCATTACTGTCCAAGTTGTCAGTATTGCTATAATGCTTAGTGGAACTGCACCCACTGCTATTATTTTTTGCCAAGTACCTGAGCTTATATAAAGACCGATCCATGCAATGATTGTGACTAAAACAATTGAAATAGTTGTCCATAGCATAGAGCGCCCTAAGTTGTGGTGTTTTTGTGCGATCGTGTCTTGATCACTGTAAATGGGTTTTGTGCCAGGAAGTGCACGGAATAAATGGGTGTCTAATTGAGAAGTAACATGAGACCAGCCAGATTGTGAAAACAGATCTACATATTCGTCTTTTTCACCATCTTTTAATACACGATAATCAATACTGTAGATATAATCAGCAGATTCACCTTTTTGAAGATTGTAGCCCATAAATTTAAAAGCTTGAACGTGCCAGCCCTTTGCAGAGTAATGTTTAAGTTTTTGCATATCTAGATCTTCAGCAAAAGCTAATCCCTCCGACATGATATATTTACTATTCTTCATTTGCTCGCCTCCTTGAGTTTAAGTCCATTTTCGGCCAATTGAATCATGAGTTTTCTTAGTTTCACTTCCTTTTCTAATACTTCTGTTCCTTTAACTGTAAGAAGGTATGTTTTTCGTCTTGTGTCTGTGCCATCGTGTAAATAAATCCACTCTTGTTTCAGTAACTTCTTAATGATTGTATACATAGAAGCAGGGCCAATTGTTATAATGCCTGCTGTTGTTTCTTCAATCAGATTCATAATAGCGTAGCCATGACGTGGTTTAGTCAAAGCAGCCATAATATAAAATGTTGAGTCTGTTAGTTGCTCTGTTTGTTTCAAGTAGGTATCTCCTTTTTGTATCGTTTAGCGATATATCTAAAATAAATATATCATATTATGATACATCGGTCAATGTTATATCGTAAAATGATATACTTTTAATGCTCATTATAGGATTCCTTTTTGCTTGGAGTAGAAAAACGACTAATTAAACCATTTAAACGTTTTGCTGGACTTCTTATCAGTTTGATTTAATGCTTCTTTCTATATTTTAACTTCATTAGAAGATGATTTTTTTTATTCCTATCTTGTGGTCAAGGTTATGAATAAACGATGACGGTTTAAAATTGTAAATGTTTTTAATTTTAAATTTTATTCACACTCCAGTTACAAAAGGTTAGTATTCTTAGAATAAGAAGCGGTTGCCACAAAAGGTACGATGTAACTGAAACTCTGTAAAGACAATATGCTGGCAATGGTTAACCGTTGGCAGTTTTTTAGACTTGGATAGGGGTTGAGACATTCATGGTTGAAATCATTATGCCTATTATTGAGTTTTTAAAAGGGTTTTCTTATTTAGGGATTCTAATTGCTTTATGCTTTGAATTTATTTTGGCAGAAATTGTTCTGCCTTTAGCTGGCTATTGGGTTTATGAAGGGGATTTTAATTATTATTTCGTGGTGATTGCGGGGGCAATTGGAGGAACGATGGCCCCCGCAATCACTCTTTACTGTTTAGGGAAATATGGCGGGCGTCCCTTGGTGCTTCGTTACGGGAAATATTTTCTAGTGTCTCAAAAGTAAGTTGATACGGCTGACCGTTTTTTTTTATGAAGTATGGATCTGGCTTAGCGTTTTTTGGGCGTTTTCTTCCTATTGTAAGAACGGCTATTTCAGTTCCTTGTGGCATGACTAACATGAATTTGGTGAAATTCTCTCTTTATACGTTTTTTGCAATGTTGCCTATTACGGCGGCTTACGTATATATAGGATTTAGTTTAGGAGAGCATTGGGAAAAGGCGGGGGCTTTATTTAATCAATATATGCAGCCGGTTGTTTTTGTGATTATAGCCGTTTCCGGTGTGTTTTTCATATACAAACTCGTGACAAAATATATTGGTAAAGGAAATGCTAAGCAAGGTTAAACATAAATGTTTATAGGTAGTACATAGAATATCGATCCTTTGCCTAAGCTATGTTAAGACTTTGAAAAGGGTGGATTTTTATGTGGAAAAAAGGAATATGTGTACTTGTAATAGTTATTTTGGTTGGTGCTTTCGGTTTAGACACTATGAAAGTTGAAGCGCAAGGAGGGAAAGACAAGATGGACCGTCAAACTGTACCTTTGCCAACTTTACAAACCGAATTTCCAGGAGTTGTATTTGTAAAAGGTGACTCTGCTAGTAATCAAATCGCTTTAACGTTTGACGACGGTCCTGATCCCCGCTTTACTGGACAGGTATTAGAAAAACTTGAAGCGTATAATGTGCCGGCGACTTTTTTTGTTTTAGGGGAACGAGTTACTGCTAATCCAGATTTATTGAGACGCGTAATTGATGGAGGGCATGAGATTGGTAATCATACATATTCTCATCTGAATCTAGCGGAAGCAAGCGTTGCTCAACTTGAGCAGGAATTGACGGAGACAGGAGATGCAGTAGAAGCAATTACAGGCTATCGCCCGAGCTTATTCCGGCCTCCATATGGATTTATTACGAGAGAGCAAGTAGAAAGGTTAGCAAGTCTTAATTATTCAGTTATTGGATGGGATGTTGATCCGCTTGATTGGGATGGCACTCCTGCTGCCCAAGTGGCACAAACGGTTCTTCAAGAAGCAGGAGCAGGTAGTATTATTTTGTTACATGATGGAGGGGATGTGGACACTGAGAATCCAGAGATTTTTTCTGCTGATGCCTTAGATGAAATCATTCCAGCGCTCCAAAACCAGGGGTACACATTTGTAACAGTGTCTGAACTTCTTGACGTGTCTAGATCAGAATGAGAGGAAGGCCGGTAGCATGAGCTGCTGGTCTTTATTTATGGGTGGTGGGTTTTGTTAATTAAACTGTTTACAGAATAATAAGATATGTTATACTCCACATATAACCTATTGGTTATATATGGAGGTTTGTATGACTGATTTCTACAGGGCAATTGCCGATTCTACCAGACGGCAGATTTTATATATGACATCTAAGCAAGAATACACACAATCAGAGCTGGTGGATTATTTTTCGGTCTCCCAACCTGCTGTAAAAAAACATCTTGATATGTTAGTACGTGAGGAATTGTTAGCAGAGAGGAAGGAGGGACGGTACCGATATTATCGGTTAAATGTGGACGTGTATGAGCGGGGAATGAACCTTGTAACAACCGATTTGAACCGTGTACTTGAGCATAAACTCAATCGATTAAAGCATTATTTAGAGGAGGGGGAGAATGGATAAGGTTTTGATTGCGAGAAGAGAGATTTTCATACAGGCAAAACCAAGTAGAGTATGGCAGGCACTTACAGTACCAGCAGAGCGGAATAAATGGGAAACTAGAAGTAGTGAGATGGATGTAAGAATTGGAGGGAAGATTTATTTAGAATATGGCTGGGGTGTCAAGTACACTGGAACATTTAAAGATTTAATTCGAAATGAAAAAATAATTACAGAAGATGATGAAGGTAATTTAACTACTTGGTTAATCATTGCTTGTGATGGAGGTTGCAAAGTTGTGATTGAGTATCAAGGAGAATGGTGTGGTGACCAAGGTATAGGTATGATGGAGAATATGTTATTTGGCACGTATCAGTTTATGGAGAATATGAAAAGTGTGTTAGAAAGTGGTAAGGACAAAAGGGGGGAGTATTGGAAAAGCTGGCTTGGCATATTAAATCGAACAGATGAGGTAGAAGGAGCAGTTAAAGTTGTAAGCGTGATTGAGGCAACTCCAGCGGAAGGTGCATTGATTGAAGGGGACTTGATTTATTCATTAAATGGAAAATCGGTAAAGAACTACGAAAGCTTTGAAAAAGCTAGTACAAGGATTGAGCCAGGAAGTGTAGTGACACTTCATTTGAAGCGGGGTAGAGAGGATCAAACCATTCAACTTAAATCGATTCCTTTTGGTACTTTCCTTACTACCAGTTAATCTGTTTGAACAAATCTTTGTTGTTTAGGTAAAAAAAGAAAGCAAGCTGCACGCAGCTTGCTTTCCGATTCAGTGGATGCACGAGTTATTAATTTACGTAAGCTGCTCCAATGATGATAAGAAGGATGAATAAAACAACGATTAGCGCAAAGCCGCCACCGTAGCCACCGCCACAAGAATTGCCGCCGCCGTAACCACCGCCGTAGCCGTAACCTTCGCAGCCACCGTAACCGCCATAACCTCCGCCGTAGTAACCCATGTGTGTACACCACCTTTTTATTAGGAATAATATACCTTATGCAAAGTAAGGATTTTGGCGACAAATCTGGGCTAGAAGAAGGAAAACCAGTTGAAATAATTTAAATGAATTGGTCTATACTATAAAAAGATAAAAAAACAAGAAAAGAAAATAAAAAAACAGTTGCATTCATTACTTCAGTTTGTTAATATATTATTTGTCAGTAACGGCCCGTTGGTCAAGCGGTTAAGACACCGCCCTTTCACGGCGGTATCACGGGTTCGAATCCCGTACGGGTCATTTTTTTAAAGTAGACAAGTTGTTTATTTTAAAAGATAATAGGTAATCATAAGATGTGGGTTACCAGAACAAAAATAAACTGCGAAGAAAAGTAAGTTAATCTGAAGCAGAGTCCGGTGGCAATGGCAAAGAGGTCACACCCGTTCCCATGCCGAACACGGCCGTTAAGCTCTTTTGCGTCGATGGTAGTTGGGGGCTTCCCCCTGTGAGAGTAGAACGCTGCCGGACATACATATTTATTTTATAGATTGAAGAAAAGCGCATTTATCGCTTATCTGCAGTCGTTTGGCAAGGAGAAGCAAGGAGTTCGAGGACAAGAAGTGCTTGAAGGTGGGAGCGTACAAGCGTACGTGACTGACTGAAAGACACGAATTGGACGAAGAAATCTGCTGCTTATCTGCAGTCAAAAATGGAGGATTAGCTCAGCTGGGAGAGCACCTGCCTTACAAGCAGGGGGTCGGCGGTTCGATCCCGTCATCCTCCACCATATAATATTCTCCTTTCGTGGAGGGGTAGCGAAGTGGCTAAACGCGGCGGACTGTAAATCCGCTCCCTCCGGGTTCGGCGGTTCGAATCCGTCCCCCTCCACCATTTTTACTTTTGTATTGTTGGGCTATAGCCAAGCGGTAAGGCAACGGATTTTGATTCCGTCATTCCCTGGTTCGATCCCAGGTAGCCCAGCCATATGAGCCATTAGCTCAGTTGGTAGAGCATCTGACTTTTAATCAGAGGGTCGAAGGTTCGAATCCTTCATGGCTCATCTAGAAACGGCTTTTTATAGCCGTTTTTTGTTAGGGGCCTTAGCTCAGCTGGGAGAGCGCCTGCTTTGCACGCAGGAGGTCAGCGGTTCGATCCCGCTAGGCTCCATTGTATATGTTTAAGAAGAGCGGCCACTTGGCCGCTCTTCTTTATATTGAATACCTCTTTTTGATCCTAATTATTGGAGAGGTTTTCGTATTGATTCAGCAAATGGTCTAATCTTTGGCTTAACATTAAAACATGTGGTGAGCTAAGCGGATGGACAGCTGCTGAATCGTTTAATTCCATTCGAACATCTTCGATTGAACGTGATAACGGTTTAATCAGGTGCGCGTTAGCCATAGCTCTACCTCCTTTTTCTGTTAGAATACTGGATTTTACCCGAAATTCCTGCTTTTTTTAGAAAAAAGATAAATTTTCTGTTATTATTTAAAATGAAACCAACTGTCGGGTAGTTCCGTAAGATAATTGTAGGTAGGGGATGAAATGGACTCGTTAACAAAAAGACTGATAAAAGAAATCAAACAAGGGGATGAGCAGGCCTTTGCCGAGTTAGTTGATCTGTATAAGGACAAAGTGTATCAGGTTGCATATCGTATGGTTGGTCATGCCCAAGAAGCTCAAGATGTAGCGCAAGAGGCTTTTCTCAGGGCGTACACGAATTTAGATAAGTATGACACAACGAGAAAGTTTTCTACATGGCTTTTTCGCATTGCGACGAATGTGGCGATAGACCGTTTGCGAAAGCGAAAACCGGACTTTTACTTGCAAGACACGGTAAAAGGAACCGAGAATATGACCTACGAGTCACAGCTTGCTGCCACAGATGATTTACCTGAAGAACAAGTTGTCCAAATGGAGCTACAAGAGTGGATTCAATCAGAGATTAACGAGCTTCCTCCGAAGTATAGAACAGCGATTATTTTAAAGTATATTGAGGATTTATCATTAAAAGAAATTAGTGAGATCATGGATATGCCTGTAGCAACAGTGAAAACACGCATTCACCGTGGCAGGGAAGCGCTTCGCAAGCGGATGCGCCATGTATAATAAAGGAGGGGTGACAAAACAATGAGTTGTCATTCTCACATTGAACTTATGCACATCTATTTAGACGGTGATGCAACAAAAGAACAAAAAGAACAATTGGATGCTCATTTGGAATTGTGTCAGAGTTGTAAGGGACATTTACACGAATTAAAGAAATCCATCGCATTTATTCAAAGTTCTTCTCATATAGAAGCACCAGCTAACTTTACTGCAGGTGTTATGGCTAATTTACCGAAACAGAAACAAACATCAAAAGTAAAAAAACTTTTTCGACGCCATCCTATTTTAGTAGCGGCAGCGGTTTTTATGTTAATGATGTCTACCGCGGTTTTTTCTGCTTGGGGAAATGCTTCAAGTGGGATTGTTGTTTCTGGTAATGGACCGTTTGTAATTGATAAAGAAGCTGGAGTCGTTCTTGTACCAGAAGGAGAAGTCATTAAAGGTGACTTGATGGTTCGTAATGGTATCTTAGAGCTTGAGGGAGAAGTTGAAGGGGATGTCTTGCTCTTAAACAGTCAGTTCAGTAGTGAATCATTATATACGTCGCCTAACCAAGTGACTGGCGAAATTGAAGTGGTTGATCAAGCCTTATCGTGGATTTGGTATAACATTAAAGGTTTTTTCGCTGAAGTTGTGTCTGTCTTTAATGGTGATTGATAAAATGTAATAAATAGTACGAGTAATCGTGAGAATTAGCGGAGTTCTTGTATGAATACAAGGGCTCTCTTATTTTTTAGAGGATTTAATGATATACTAGTTACGTTTGGCGACAATGTCGTTTAAGATTGAGTGAAGTTGTCGATGGTAGGAAAAGAAGAGGAAATAAACATGGAGGGCATGCATGTTTACAATAAATTTTGACAATCTTCCGTGGCTTGCATATATAGGACAGATTGTCGATATATTGCTTGTTACATATGTTGTATACAAACTGATTATGATCATCCGCGGGACGAGAGCTGTTCAGCTTGTCAAAGGAATTGCGGCCATTTTTATTATATGGATTATTAGTAATTTCTTAGGGCTTAGTACATTGGAATTTATAACGAGGCAAACTGCTACTTTTGGTTTGCTGGCGATCATCATTATCTTCCAGCCGGAATTAAGACGGGGATTGGAACAGCTTGGAAGAAGTCGTTTATTTACGAGCCGGTCTGCACCAAAGAACGACTCAATGCAAGATACAATTAACGCGCTTGTTAAAGCATCCAATTATATGGGGAAACGGAGAATAGGCGCACTAGTCTCAATTGAAAGAGATACAGGGTTAAATGATTATGCAGAGTCGGGCATACCGATGCAAGCGGTTGTTACATCAGAACTGTTGATTAATATCTTTATACCAAACACACCACTACATGACGGAGCGGTTGTGCTGAAAAATGATCGAATTTTGGCAGCGGGTTGTTATTTACCATTGTCAGAAGATAGTTCCATTTCAAAAGAGCTTGGAACGCGGCACCGTGCTGCGCTTGGCGTAAGTGAAGTGACCGATTGTATTACGCTAATTATTTCAGAAGAAACAGGTGCGATATCGATCTCGAAAAGAGGCGCGCTTTATCGCAATCTAACGGAAGAACAGCTAAGAGAATTATTAGAGCAAAATTTGCTTAAAACAACTGCAACCTCCGAGAGTCGCTGGCAGTGGGGAGGAAAAAAAGATGGATAAACTGTTTAATAGTATATGGTTTGTTCGGATTTTAGCTTTTTTTATTGCGTTGACGCTGTTTATAATGGTGAACCAAAACAATGTAGGCTCACCTTCACTATTGCCGGAAGTACCAAGTGCTCCGTATACGATTGAGAATGAACCGTTGGAAGTCCATTACAATGAAGAGCGCTTTGAACTTGTTGACTACCCAGAGACGGTTAGCATAGAGCTTCAAGGCTCACAAGTGTCAATTTCTTTATTTCAGTTGACTAGTAATCGTTCTACAGAGGTGTTTGTTGATGCAAGTGAAGTAGAAACAGAAGGAGAACATGTATTAGCGGTAAATACACGTAATTTCCCGAGTGATCTATCGGTCTCGACACAACCGCAAGTTGTTCGGATCGAACTCCGGGAGAAACAAACGGCGTCCTTTCCTGTGCATGTTGAACTAGAGAATACAGATGAAATAAGTGAAGATCAAGCCCTTGGTTCACCAGTTGTAAACCCGGTGAATGTAGATGTGACAGCTGATCGAGACACACTTCAATCCATTGAGGAAGTGAAAGTGTTTGTTGATTTGACGGATACTGATAAATCCATAGAAGAGGATTATCCAGTCCACTTTTATGATGAAAATGGCCAAGAGATAGATGTTCAATCTGATCCTAATCTTGTGTCTGTCACTGTTCCGATCACTAGCCCAAATAAACTTGTTCCAGTGAAAATGTTGAGGGAAAATGAATTGCCAGATGGGCTCAGCATTGATGATGTGACCATTGAACCTAGTGAAGTAAGTGTTTATGGGACAAGAAATGGATTAGAAGAAATTGAATTCGTGGAAAGTGAGCCAATTGATCTTAGTGAGATTGATGAGAGTGGCGAGATAGTGACGACTTTACAAGTACCTGAAGATGCTGAACGTATTGATCCTGAAGAAGTGAATGTACGTTTTACAATAGCGGAAGAAGAAGAACTGGAGTTTGATGATGTTCCGATCGAAATAGTGGGAGCGGAAGAAACCGTGACATTTGCTGAGGATGCTGCATCTGCTATTACTATAACTGCTTATGGTACACAGTCAAGACTTGCTCGTCTAACTTCAAATGATATTCAGCTTAAAGTCGATGCCAGTGGATCACACGAAGGTGAGCAATCGCTCCCTTTATCAATTACAGGACCTTCACATATACGGTTTGAATTAGGTGAGAATGAAACAAAATTGCGTTTCAGTGAATGATTTGGAAAGCGGTAAAGAAGGAGCGATATGAGATGGGTAAATATTTTGGAACAGATGGAGTGAGGGGTGTAGCGAATACGGAACTCACACCCGAGCTTGCATTTAAGTTGGGGCGTGCAGGTGGCTACGTGCTGACAAAGGAAGTGGAACAACCAAAGGTATTGATTGGACGGGATACACGTATTTCTGGAGAAATGCTTGAAGCGGCTTTAACTGCAGGTCTCATTTCAATTGGGGTTGAAGTGATGCGTATCGGTGTGATCTCGACACCTGGGGTTGCTTTTTTAACGAAACAGCTAAGTGCTACAGCAGGAATTATGATTTCTGCGTCACATAATCCAGTCGAAGACAATGGAATTAAGTTCTTTGGTTCTGATGGCTTTAAGTTGCTTGATTCTCAGGAAGAAGAGATCGAAGCCCTAATCGAAGGAGAAGACACGATGCCACGTCCAACTGGCGGAGAGCTTGGACAGCTAAATGATTACTATGAAGGTGCTCAAAAGTACATGCAATTCCTCAAGCAAACTGTCAGTGGTGACTTTGATGGGGTTCATGTGGCAATTGATTGTGCGAACGGGGCAGCTTCTACTCTTGCGACACATGTACTCGCTGACCTTGAAGCGGACATTTCTTCAATGGGTTCTTCTCCGAACGGAGTGAATATCAATGATTGCTGCGGATCCACTCACCCAGAGGAATTAGCGAAGTTAGTTGTTGAGAAGCAAGCGAATATTGGTTTAGCATTTGATGGTGATGCCGATCGTCTAATTGCGGTAGATGAAAATGGTTCAATTGTTGATGGGGATAAGATCATGTTTATCGTTGCTTCGTATTTAAAACAACAAGGACGTCTTAATAACAATACTGTTGTTTCGACAGTGATGAGTAATCTTGGTTTTTACAAAGCGCTGGATGCAAAACAAATTCAGACAAAGCAGACCGCGGTAGGCGACCGCTATGTTATGGAAGAAATGCGTAAAGGAAACTATAATTTAGGCGGTGAACAGTCCGGCCATATTATTTTTCTTGATCATAATACAACTGGAGATGGCTTGTTATCTGGTGTACAACTTGTAAATATTATGAAGCAAACAGGAAAAAAACTATCGGAGCTTGCAGGAGAGATGGAAAGCTTCCCGCAATGTCTTGTTAATGTACGTGTGACGGATCGTGATGCAGTGAAAGAAAATGATCAAGTGAAAGAAGCAATTGCTCAAGTGGAAGAGGAAATGAATGGAGACGGACGCGTCCTTGTCCGTCCTTCTGGTACGGAGCCGCTCGTCCGCGTTATGGTTGAAGCGAAAACAGATGAATTGTGTGAAACGTATGTGAATCAGATTGTAGAAGTGGTTAAAGAACAGCTAGGTGCTTAAAGGGAAAATAGTCACTGCCTAATTAGAGCAGTGACTATTTTGTGTTTGTGTAATCATACTTATCCTATTGATATCGTCTTCTTGCAAGGTATCTCTAGCAATACGATTACGCTGTATGTTATAACATGACAAGCATTGGTGTAGAAGTCGGTAGCCTTTTTTTGTGTGGTAAATGAGGTCTATAGGTTTCATTAATCCTAAGCATTTACTAGACCTGTCACCTGGCATCTCATCAACATGTTTGGAATAGAGACAAAACGGACAGTGGTTGCGATGGCTGCCATTGGTTAAAGGTAGTACACTCTCATTACAGTTGATACAACTAAATCCTGAATTTTCGCTTTTTCGACCCATGGATCGTCCTCCTAGAATGTTATCCATAACATCTAGGTGACCGGGTTCCGTTTCTTTTTCCGTGCGTGTAGCACGTTCCCTAGGCTCTGTACAATGAGTGACTCATTCACCGCAATGCGATTACTTTTGCCTCCACCTTCATCCGATAGGAATCCGAACCTCTGTTGGTTTTCTTATTGTACCAACCATTGTAGACCGGGCATCACCCAGGCTCCGCAATACGTGTCAATTGTCCATCACGGGCATTGGCATTCGTCCCCGAATTAAGCCGAAATAGCGAATGGGTGTATATGCATGTCATTCACTCCATTTAAAAGAAGTATAGCAAAATGGGGTGCCATAATGAAAATTCGCGCATAATTTAAAAATGTGAAGAACAAATGAAATCGATTGACGCATGTTCTTCTATGATTTAAGATGTAGCTTGTATGACTTTTCAGTTAGGTCATACAAAAAGCGCCAGGACTGGCATGAGGCCAGTTGACGAGGAGAGGGCTAATCGATTGTTCGGCGGATTCCCTCCGGCTGCGTGTGACAGCCGCAAGCTTTTGTCTAAAACAACAGGGTGACTTGTTGCACAAAGGCAAAAGTAGCATACACAAAATTCAAAGAGTGGGGGCGGGTCTGCCCCTGCAGAACCATGCTCCCACTATGGGAGGACACGAATTATGTGTGGAATTGTAGGTTACATCGGAAACGAGGACGCAAAGGAAATCTTGTTGAACGGATTGGAGAAGTTAGAATACCGTGGCTACGACTCTGCCGGTATTGCAGTTCGTACAGAAGACGGCATGCATGTGTTTAAAGAAAAAGGGCGTATTGCAACTTTACGTGACGCTGTTGATATGAGTGTGGAAACAACGGTTGGAATTGGTCATACTCGCTGGGCAACACATGGTGTACCAAGTCAAACAAATGCACACCCACATCAAAGCACAACAAAGCGTTTTACTTTAGTACACAATGGCGTGATCGAAAACTATCAACAGATTAAAAGTGAGTACCTCGATGATGTACAACTGCAAAGTGACACGGATACGGAAGTGATTGTTCAGTTCATAGAACAATTATCACGGGAAGGCTTAACGACAGAAGCAGCAGTAAGCAAAGCGCTCTCACTTATGAAGGGTTCTTATGCGATTGCTCTTCTTGATAAAGAAGACCCGGAAACGATTTTTGTCGGAAAAAATAAAAGTCCTCTATTAATTGGTGTTGGTGAAGGCGTGAATGTCATTGCTTCTGATGCGATGGCGATGTTAAATGTAACCGATCAATTTGTTGAAATTATGGATGAGGAACTTGTTTTGGTGAAGCGTGATGGAATTGCGATTAAAACCCTTTCTGGAGACGTTCAAGATCGTAAACCATACACAGCAGAGCTAGATGCAAGCGATATTGAAAAAGGCACGTATGACCATTTCATGTTAAAAGAAGTGGATGAGCAACCGATCGTTATTCGGAACATCATTCAGAAGTACCAACATGAAGATGGAAGCACGCGTCTAGATGCAGATATTCGTGCGGCGATGCAAGAAACCGATCGCATTTATATTATTGCTGCAGGAACAAGTTACCACGCTGGTCTTGTAGGGAAACAATTGATTGAAGGCATTGCGAAAAAACCAACTGAGGTGCATATTGCAAGTGAATTCTTGTACAATATGCCGCTTTTATCCGAAAAACCACTCTTTGTGTTTATCTCCCAAAGTGGAGAAACAGCAGATTCCCGTGGTGTACTTGTTGACGTGAAGAAACAAGGCCATCGGACACTGACGATTACCAATGTACCTGGTTCAACCCTTTCGCGGGAAGCGGATTTCACGCTGCACACTTTTGCAGGACCAGAGATTGCTGTTGCTTCCACAAAAGCATATACAGCACAAATGGCTGTTCTGACACTGCTTGCGGTAGATACTGCTTATGCTGCAGGGAAAGAATTGGATTTTGATCCACTTCAAGAATTAGCTATTGCTGCAAATGCGATGGAAGCGCTATGTAATCAGAAAGAAGAATTTGAGAAAATTGCACGTGACTACTTGTCTGTAACGCGCAATGCTTTCTTTATTGGTCGTTCCGCTGACTACTTTGTTGCAATGGAAGGTGCTTTGAAGCTTAAGGAAATCTCGTATATCCAAGCTGAAGGATTTGCGGGTGGCGAGCTTAAGCACGGTACAATCGCTTTAATTGAAGATGGTACTCCGGTTATTGCTCTTGCAACACAAGAGCATGTCAACTTGAGCATTCGTGGAAACGTCCAAGAAGTGGCGAGCCGTGGAGCAGCAACGGTTATTATCTCTATGGAAGGCCTTAACCAAGAGGGGGACACAGTTGTCCTGCCACGCGTCCATGAAGTATTGGCGCCGCTTGTATCGGTTATTCCAACTCAGCTTATTGCTTACTATGCAGCGCTGCACAGAGGCTGTGACGTTGATAAGCCACGTAACTTGGCGAAGAGTGTGACAGTAGAGTAAGAAGTTAGTTGCGAAGCTTTGCCCCTGTAGGTTTAAAATAAAGTCGTACCGTTTATAAAAAAGATGTACCGTTCTTCTCTTATCAAGACCAAAATCGTAGAAAGTCATATAAAATAAAGGGTGAAACATATTAGATATGACTAATATGTTTCACCCTATTACTTCTTGCTCAGTAATAGCGCCTGATTGCGGAAGATAGGAATTAGGTACTAAAAGGCAACTAGCTTCTTGCACTAACGCTACCGTTTGTTTAAGTGCATTTTTTCACAAACCTTTAAAAAACAGATTACTAATTTGCATTAATCCTCTAATTTTTATTTTATTTTCTAGAACACAAGCACGCCTTTATATAATAATTCTTTTATAAACTTTGGCAATAAACATTAATACTATAAGATTCGAAGTTCACCAATAAATTACAAAAGGATGTAACCACCTACAAATACAAATCTTATAATTAACCACATTAAAAACAGCCAGAACACAGTCAAAAAACCTTACTGAACCAATTAATATTCAGCCAATTCATGCCTTTTCCCCATTTCAATCAAAAAAGGAGTTCATTATCTCAAAGAGAAAATACAAACACTTTTTTACAATACTACTACAATAGTCTTGACTTAAATAGACTATTGTAGTAGTATAAAGACAGATTATTGCAATAGTCTATTACAGTAAGGAGTACGCGCGTATGGAAATAAAATTATTTGATTCAGAATTGCAGGTTATGGATATTTTATGGGAAGAAGGTGATTTGACAGCCAAACAGATTTCACAAAAATTAAATGTAAAAATCGGCTGGAATAAAAATACTACTTATACAGTGATAAAGAAATGCATCAAAAAAGGTGTAATTGAAAGGATTGAACCGAACTTTATTTGTCATCCTATCATCACGAAAGAACAAATCCAAGAACAAGAAACAACAGAATTGATTGACAAAATGTTTAATGGTTCAACATCTTTATTATTTGCAGCTTTATTAGATCAAAAAAACTTATCATCTAGTGATATTAGTAAATTAAAACAAATTGTTAAAGATCTTGAATAAGGAATAAAACATGAATATTATACAAATGAGTTTAGACGCTTCTACCCTACTTATTGGTGTAATGTTAATTAGGTTGTTATTTGTCAATAAACTACCAAAGCTAACATTCTTAATTCTTTGGGGAATAGTTGCATTAAAACTTATTATTCCCTATTCTCTTTATTCAAGACTTGATTTTCGACCGCTGCTGCAAAACTTATTAACTAATATCACTACTACAGAAGGTTCAGGAAATATACAAGATGCCATTCAGGTTTCACAAACGCCAAACACCTTATATAATCAGTTTTTACTTGCTATAAAGAGCGACTTCATTTTATCAATATGGTTAATTGGCGTAATCACGGTCTCGCTATTCTTTATCGTATCTTATTTAAGATTTTATAAAGAATTTCAAACAGCCATCCCGATCATAAATAACTCTTATCTCAATGAATGGCTGCGAGATCATAAGTTAATGAGACATATTCAAATCTCTGTCTCAGATAGAATTACAACGCCTTTAACATATAAACTTTTTAAACCGGTGATTATCTTTCCTAAATCAACAGACTGGAGCGATGAGAAAAGCATTCAATTTGTTCTGGCCCATGAATACGTTCACATCAAGCGAATGGATGTGCTATGGAAAGGAATACTAACAGTTATTTTGGCTTTGCACTGGTTTAACCCGCTTGTTTGGGTGATGTATTATCTCGTAAATAGAGATATCGAATTGTCATGTGACGAAAAAGTAATTCGACAATTTGGAGATGAAGCAAAATCAGAATATGCTTTATCTCTTATAAATATGGCTGAAAAAATAAAAAAAGTGACCCCTCTTTGCAATAATTTTAGTAAAGACGGAGTTGAAGAAAGGATTGTATCTATAATGAAATTAAAGAAAACATCGATTTTGAGCATAGCATTTGCAAGTACATTAGTAATTGGAGGCTTAACTGTTTTTGCGTCAACTGGACTAGCTTCAGAAGAAAACCAAGCTAAAGCTAACGGTTCGGAAGAAAAAAACCTTTCAAATGAAGTTTTAGTAAATACAAGTGGAGAGGTTGTTGAAATCTCAGAACAGGAAGGGGGCATTGTAATCTCAACTGAAACAGAGAAAATGCAATTTAATGTGGATGGAAAAAACCTTTCAAATGAACCTGTTTTAGTAAGTACAAGTGAAGGGGAAATTATGGCCTCACAAAATGGAGAGAGTATAATAGTTGAAGGGGAAATTATGGCCTCACAAAATGGAGAGAGTATAATAGTTGAAGATGCAGAAACTAAATAGAATACAACTGAAAGTGATGGTTTCTATCGAATTGTAGTCGATATAGACCGATGATATGGTCCTACTTAAGCTATCAAGTTCTTTAAAATATTAAGAAGCTGTGTTTACAGCTTCTTTTCTTTTACAGTCGACTCCCTGTCATAGAGTGTTAAAGCAATACTACAGTTTCATGATATTTTTGAAGAGTTTAAATATCCTTGTTTATTAGACTCCTGTGACCGTTGATTAGGTTGGTGCACTTTCCTCTGGATAATTTGAGACACTTTTCTTCCAGCTGTCAAAAGCCCCTATTGTGAAGGAGGGATTATGAGGTAGTCACCATCGATAAAGAAATTAAAGCTGCTCAGTTTTCTCTCAAATGGACTTTAACAATTTAGTTATTTATATTATATATTTCAAAAGAAATATTACCTGAATAATCGGATTAGTCCGCCCTCTTGGAGAGTATTTAAAATGTTCTGGTAACGTTGTAGATTCTTTGCGTTTTTCTCCGCAATATCTTCTTGGTCCCGTTGTTTTGCTAATTCAATTGCTTTTGTAGTTGTTTTTATATGAAGTTCATACTTTTGTTTATCTAACTCTGAAAAACCTACTGCTAAGTCTTTACATGGCGTTTGATTATCACCACAAGTTAGACAAGGTGGCGCTTCCATATGAGGGCAATTTCCATTCAAACGAGCGTGACACGTTCCATAGGGGTTGTCCAGCGCATTCAACTTGTGATCAGGAAGAAGGACAAGAAGCGCTTGATGTCTTTATAGCAAAGTGGAAAAAAGCGTATCCTCGTGCGATCAAAGCCCTTGAACAGAACGAGCATATTCTCACCTTTTATGAATTTCCTAAAGCCATTTGGCGAAGCATTTACTCAACAAATCTCATCGAGTCATTTAACAAACAGCTAAAGAAATACAGCAAGCGCAAAGAACAATTTCCAAACGAGTCGTCGATTGAGCGTTTTTTGGTGAGTCAATTGAACCGTATAATCAAAAGTTTTCTACACGATGTCACCTCGGGTTTGATCAAGCCCGTGCCGAATTAGTGGAGATGTTTGACCAGATAGAGGCGTAAGAAATGACTTACATACTAGGAGTAGGGTTTTCTATTTACACAAAATTCTTGACGGTCCCATCACTAATTATTGGTGCATTTATCAGAGAAATATTTATCTTAAGGAATAAAGAAGAATCAAAATAACTTTTTATTCAACTGTTGGGTGCTAATGTTAAAGATCGTATCACAAGAAATGATTAAACTTTTTTACAAAAATGTGCAATGTTTCACAAATGAAGAACCCGTTTTGATCAATCTTTTTTCAAAACGGGTTCCTCAATATAACGTAAATATAGGGGTTTGGAAGGTGTTTTTGATTAAACTTTATTTTAAACCTACAGCCCCTTTAGATAAGATTATCTAAAGGGGTGTTTTTGTGTCGAAAAGAAAAACATCTAAAATTGATAAGTGGATTTAAGAGAGGTTAGGAAATGATGGTGGGCAGTTTATCAGCTTTGGCTTAAATTTCAAGAGGTTCCCTCATTAGGTCGTTCTCACATGATTAAAAGGTAAAAAAATGGGGCGGCATGAGGTTTATCGTATTTTGGACAGCGTTTCTTTTATTTGACTGAATTTTCCGGTGTTATAATAGATATTCATGAACAATTTCCTTTATTGTCAAAAGAAGATTGTATCACTACGCGAGGATTGATTGTTTGGTCAGGACATTTCAAGAGGGAGTATTAATGGATATGAATGAAAAACAATATCTAAGTATAGAAGAGATTATTTCATTACCAACCTTATCAGGAACAAACATAAGTGATGATGGCAAAAACGTGGCATTTGTCAAGAAGACAGCTAACTGGAAAGCCAAAAAATATAACAATCATGTATGGATATATGAAAAAGAGAAGGGGAAGAGTTATCCATTAACAACTAAGGACATAGATAATACATACCCATTATGGTCTCCAGATTCTAGAGATATCGCGTACCTTAGTCCAGTTGGTGACGGGGATAATAAGAAAAACCAGATCTTTGTTAAGTCAATAGATGGTTATAGTGGGGTTCAAATTACTGCAGAGAAAGAAGGGATCAGTCATTTTAAATGGGCGTCTACTGGTAAGGGTTTTTATTATGTTGCGCAGTCAAAAGAATCTGAGGAGATAAAGAAACGTAAGGAACGATATGGAAATTTCCATCATATAGAGAAGGAATACCAGAATAATTGTTTATATTACATCGAAATAGAAAATAAGCATGATAAAGATGAACACAAAAATCGCGTTGTTTATCAACTAACAGATGGGGAAAATTTTCATATCTGTGAATTTGATCTTTCAGATGATGGAAAAAAGGTCGTATTTATGGCTACGCCAAGCTCACATATGGGAGATTATATAAATAAAGATCTATACATACTAGATATTAAAGCTGGCGAGTTACAAAAGCTTAATGTCGATAAGTTGTTAGGAGGGAGCGTTTGCTTTTCTCCTGAAGGCAGCAAAATATGTTACTCAGCAAGCATAAGGGAGAAGAATTACTATAAGACATATATACAAGACAGTACTTTAGAGATATATGATATGAATAATGGAGAGCTAATTCAACCTTTAACAGATTTTGATAGTACGGTTATTCCATTACGATGGACAGCTAAAGGAATTTTAATTAGATGGCAGGATAAAACGAAGTATTTAATTGGGTTGCTATCTGAGGATGGTACTGTGGAAATGTTAAGCGAAAAAGCAGATAGCTTTATAATGGATGCTTCTATAACAAGGGATGGAAATTACTTATCCTATAATAAGGCTATAACAAATGAAACTTTTGAAATTTATTTAGACGATAGAAAAATAACGAATGAAAATAGCTTTTTCAAAGGAAAACTTAAAAGTAACAGGAAAGTCATCTCATGGAAAAATAGTGATGGTTTTGAAATAGAGGGTGTTTTATCAACCCCAGTAGAGTTTGACGCAAATCACAAATATCCTTTATTAGTGGTATTCATGGTGGTCCAGCTTGGGCTTCATTTCCCATATTTTCAGACTGTTTTAATGAGAAATATCCGATTGAACAGTTTATCGAAAAAGGCTTTATCGTTTTAGAACCAAACTATAGGGGAAGTTCTGGTTATGGAAATGAGTTCTTAAAAGCAAACTATAGAAAACTGGAATTGCGAACTACGATGATGTTATATCCGGAGTGGATAGACTAGTTGACAAAGGGTTTGCAGATAAAGATAGAGTAGGGGTTATGGGATGGAGCAATGGGGGCTATATATCAGCTTTCTGTTCTACATTTAGTAGTAGATTTAAAGCGATTTCAGTTGGAGGTGGAATTACTAATTGGAGTACCCATTATGTAAATACAGATATCCCTTACTTTGTTAGGATGTATTTAGGAAATAATCCATGGAATGATCCAGAGATATATACGAAAACATCACCAATCACATACATTAAATCAGCCTGTACTCCCACCTTAATTCAACATGGCGAAAAGGATGCAAGAGTTCCAATTCCAAATGCATATGAGTTATATCAAGGATTAAAGGATATGGACGTTGATACAGAATTAATTCTATTTAAAGGCATGGCATATAGTTCTGACGAGCCAGGAATGAATGTGGCTATTATGAAGCAGAATTTGATGTGGTTTTCACACTATATTCTTGGAGAAAGTATAAAAGATTTAAACGTTTTATAATGGATATCCACACATTATTTATGTTACGAGTCAGTCTGAACAGATGCAAGCATTCATGGATTTCCAAATCCCGATCATCTATATAATCGCTACACTAATAGCTGGTATCTTCCTAAGTCTATTTGCGGCCTGGACCGCTAGTAAAAGTGCGAGTAAAACGGATCTTTTATCGGCGCTTAAAGAAGAGTGATATTGGTGATTTGATGCTCGTGTCTATTACTCTTCTATATAAAGTAAAAGGAACCTTAAAAAGGTTCCTTTTACTACATTTATTGACCAGCTTTTACCCACCCAGCAACTGTTGCTGTGCGTTTAGCTTGATGTTTAACTGCTTCTTCCACGTCTTCTTGCATATTGCCTTCTTGATCAAGAGTAACACTTGTTCCGTATGGGTTACCACCTGATGCGAATGTAACTGGATCAGTGTACCCAGGTGCAGCCACGATTGCTCCCCAATGGTACATAGATGTGTAAAGAGACAGAATCGTTGCTTCTTGTCCGCCATGTGCATTTGCAGCTGAAGACATCGCACTTACTACTTTATTAGCAAGCTTTCCACCTGCCCATAATCCGCCAAGTGTATCAAAGAATTGTTTTGTTTGCCCAGGGACGTTACCGAAGCGAGAAGGAACACTGAAAATAAATGCATCAGCCCACTCCATGTCCGCTGGAGTGACTTCAGGCAAGTCTTTTGTAACTTCTACATGAGCTCGCCACGCAGGATTTGAATCAATGGCAGCATCAGGTGCAAGCTCTGGGAATTTTAATACTTTAACTTCTGCACCTGTTTCTTTTGCTGCAGCTTCTGCCCATTGTGCTAATTGGTAGTTCGTTCCTGTCGAACTATAGTAAATAACCGCTACTTTTACGTTGCTCATCTGTATGCCCCTTTCGGATCTTTTTTGCAACCCGGTTTGTTATTTGTTACTACTAGTTTATTTTGATCCAGACTAAGGCACAAGTATGCACTTTATTGTAACTTGGTATCGTTTATGAAACCATTATATGAAGTTTATTCGTTTCATTACCATAGTTTAAGTAAGAGATGTGAAAGATCCCTGTCTAATCCACTTGCTCACATCGTCTAAAAAGGATGGTTTCCGCCAAGCTATAATGGCCTCTTTCTCTCCAAAGCGTTCGATTTGTTGTTGAAAGAAGCGATCACCAAGAAAATAACCAAGCCTACTATAACCAAAATGGGTCCCTCCATTTACAGAAAACCATTCTCGGAGAAGGAAGGCGGTCGTTTCGTTATCGTAATCAGAAGCAAATGCTCTTTTAATTACTTGTTCACTTGCTATAGCAAATTCAAGCCAGTCGTCATCACCTTCCGTTGAGTAAGTAAAGTAGATCGACCTCGGAAGTTCTGGGGCGATTTGACGTGAGAAATGCGTTGCTGCTCCTTCTTGGTTGAGCCAAATCAGTGGATTGGTCCACTCTTTTTTTTCCCATTTCATTCCTGCTTGATCGGATAAAATGTTTTGGGTTGCATGTCCGAATTCATGAGCGACGATAACGCGTAATGATTGACGATTTGGTAAGAGGCGTTCCAGTGCAAATGAAATGTCTGGAATGATTTGTCGGTGTGTATAAGAATTGGAACCAAAACCACCTACAAGCAAATGAATTGTACCTGGATAGTCAATCATATAACGTGTGCGATAGTGTTCAGCGGTTTCTTTAATTATGGATGGAATTAGAGCATGGACTTCTGTGATTGTTTGAAATGCGTGAGGGTATTTATCAAGTGATTGTTGAAGTCGTTCTTTTGTGTCTTTGCAGTGGAGTGGAAAGTAGCTCTTAAATGTTTCAGGGTAGTTTTCGTAATAGTTTCGTAAAAATGAAATCGTTGGTTGATAATGATTAAGAAAGTAAGGGACAGTATCGTTTATTTGCAAAATATCCCCTCCGAAAATTAAGATTTAGTAAGGTTTTTACCAATTCGTTTTGCTAGTGCCTCTTGTGCAGCAAGCCTTTCGATTAAGCTGTCTGTATTCTGTTCTGTTTTGATGAGAATGCCATCTGTTTCTTCAGAGGCTTTACTTGGTTCAATTAATGTTAGTGCCCAACTAGCCCAAAATAAAGCTACTTGTGTGTGGGGCTCTCGAACAAAGTCTAATAAAGCGGGGATGCTTTGATTTCCAATCCGTACGAGTGAGAGCGCAGCTGCCATTCGAATTTGTTCGTTGTGATGGTTGAGTTTAGCAATGGCTTCAGGTATGGCCTCAGCTGCTAATGAGCCGATTTCTCCAATAACGACTAGAGCCATTGCAATCACATCTTCCTTATCGTTTGTTTGAATCTTATTTCGTAAAATCGGTAATGCGCTCTGTCCTTTAGCACTTAAAGACTTTATGGCTTGAGAGGAAGCGTGGACATCGTTGCTATTAAGTTGATCTAGTTGCACCATTAAATCCTTTTCTCCCATATGATCACTCCTTTGTTACATTCTTTCGCTTTTTAAGGAGGAGATTCCTACTATTGATCTAAAATAGATGGTGAAATTTCCCATACTCTTATAATGATGTTGCAACTTATCTTTCATTCAGCTATAGTATAAGGAATATTCAAGCAACGATGAAGAGTAAGTACGTGGACAATAATGCTTAAGAGAGCTAGTGGGTGGTGCGAACTAGTGCAGGCTGTTGGCGGAATGGGCTTCTGAGCTTCCTGGCTGAACGATTGAGTAGGCTGGGCGGGTGTCTTGCCGTTAAAAAAGACAACGCATCGGAGCGAGACTCCTGTGTGAATTGAGCGCGTTTCTTTTTGGAGCGAACAAAGGTGGCACCACGGGTTATCCGTCCTTTCTAGGATGGATAGCTCTTTTTTTGCGTTCTTGAGTATTTGATTTATTAAAAACGAAGGAGGAAGCAACGGGATGAAAACGAGAAGTTTAACAGGGGTTAAGCCAACAGGTAACATTCATTTGGGGAATTATATTGGCGCGATTAAGCCAGCCTTAAAAATGGCAGAGAGCCATGAAGCGTTTTATTTTATAGCCAATGCTCATGGGTTGACAAAAGTTCATGAGGGGAAAGAAATGCGTCATTTGACGGAAGGGGTAGCTGCGGCTTGGTTGGCACTTGGAGTAGACCCAGAAAAGTCGGTTCTGTATCGCCAATCAGATATACCGGAAGTGTTTGAACTTAGCTGGATCTTAGCTTCCTTTGCTTCTAAAGGTTTAATGAATCGAGCCCACGCCTATAAAGCAATTGTAGACGAAAACAAACAGTTAGGGAAGGAAACGGATGACGGGGTTAATATGGGGCTGTTTACGTATCCTATTTTAATGGCTGCTGATATCTTGTTATTTAAACCGGATATTGTACCAGTTGGAAAAGATCAGATCCAGCATATAGAAATTGCTCGTGACATTGCTGAAGTCATAAATCGGAATTATGGAGAAACCTTCTTATTGCCTAATGTTCATATAGATGAACTTGCTGTCCTTCCTGGTCTCGATGGTCGTAAGATGAGTAAAAGTTATAACAATACGATTCCGTTGTTTACGGAACGGAACAATTTAAAAAAGCTAGTGAACACGATAAAAACCAATTCCTTACTACCAAATGCACCAAAAGATCCAGATGAATCAACTGTATTTCTTTTATATAAAGAATTTGCCTCTCGTGCTGAGATAGAGGCAATGAGACGGTTTTATATAGATGGGATTAGTTGGGGGGAAGCGAAACATGAACTCTTTACAGTCATCGATCGCTTTTTAGAAGAGCCGCGTGAACGGTACAAAGAAATAAACGCTAATCCTGATAAATTAGAAAAGATTTTGCAAGAAGGAGCTGAAAAAGCCAGGGCTTTCAGCGTTCCTTTCTTGCATGAAATAAAGCAAAAGATCGGTTTGTCAATTAATTAAAGGTACGTTGTTTTTTTATTATGACAAGACCAACACCTGCTAGTACAATGAAGCCCCCTAGAAACTGAATCATTGTCGGTAACTCTTGAAGCCAAATCCAAGCGATAAAAATAGTAAAAGCAGGAGTGAGAAATAGGACACTCGTTGCTTCGGAGGCTCCTGTTCTTGCAATCGCATAAGCGAGGCAGAAATAAGGGATGATGGTAGGAAAGAGACCTAAATAAACGACGGTTAAATTGACTGACGTAGGAGCAGTAAAGAAAGCATCGCTTAGTCCAGGGAGAAAGAAGAGCATAGGAATTGTTCCAGCAACAATTGTATAGATTGTTAATGGTAAAAAGCCATACGTTTGCAAGTAGCGTTGTTGAAAAACAAAATAGAGACTCTCTCCAAACGCACCAATAAGAATAATGAGCGCTCCGTAGCTCAGAGCCAATTCATCGGCTCCACGAAGCACAAGGAGCGAGACACCGAATAAAGCAAAACACATTCCAAACCAACCGCGTCTCCCGATTCGTTCTTGAAAAAACAGTGCAGCGAGGATGGCAGAGAAAATAGGAGTCGTTGAGACAAGGAGAGAAGCAGCGCCTGCCTCAATCGTTTGTTCCCCGATGCTTAAGGCGGTATGGTAAAGAGCAAAACCTAAAAAGCCAAGGAGAAAAATAGCGAGCAAATCCTGCTTCTTTGGAAGTGGGATTTTCTTCACTATCGCAAAAAGAAAAAGGAAAATAGCAGCGATAAGAAGGCGTAACAACGATAAATGGGTCGGGTCATAATGGGTGAGACCTACACGAATTCCTGGAAATGCGGAAGCCCATAAGAGGACAGCAAGGGTGTAAGCAAAAACGACGGGCAATGAAAAACACCTTCCTTTTATATTTGATATAATGGATTCTAATGCGTTTTATCATAAAAAAACCAACAAATAATGGTATTCATATACCAACAAGTGAAGGAGGTAAGTATGCCTTCTAAAATCGAAAAAATAGTATTGGATATCCAAGATAAACTGAAGAACGGTGAATGGTATAGCGGAATGAAGTTACCAACGCAAAGTGAGCTTGCAGGATATTATAAAGTGAATCGGAGCACGATTGTTGAAGCTTTAGCCCGTTTAAAAGCAAAAGGAATACTAACAGCAAAACAAGGACAAGGAACGTTTGTAGGTGAGCGTTCTAGTGATGAGGAAAAAGGAGTAGTATGGAGCGAATTAACAAACTGGTCATTTTACCCGAGGAATAAGAAAATGGTTCATCTGCTAAACGAATGGGAAAATGATGAGCATTTAATTCAACTAAGCAAGGGAGTATTAGCGCCAGAATTGGTTCCAGTTGGTCGGTTGCAATCTGCGCTTGCTAGGTTGTCGATGGGTGAATTAAATCAAAGTTATGGTGACGGGAAAGGTGACTTTAACTTGAGACAAGAGTTAAGTCGCCATTTACAAGCGAAAGGAGTTCACACTTCTCCAGAGGGAATTCTTGTTGTGTCAGGTGCGCTTAATGGCCTCCAACTAATTTGCACAGGTATTTTGCAATCGGGGAGCACGTTGTATCATGAGCCTATTTCCTATTTGCATACGTTAAACTTTTTTGAAGCGCTCGGCATGAAGACCAATGCTCTTGATGTCTATTCGAAGGAAGTGAAAATGCTCCCAAAGGGAATGGCTCATTCACTATACATAAATGCGACTTTTTCTAATCCGACTACACGCACATTAACAGATGCAGATAGGCATGAATTCTTGCGGCTAGCAGCCCGTGCCCAAACGCCGATAATTGAAGACGATATTTATAGTGACTTGTATTTTCATAAGCCTGTGCGGCCAATTAAATCTTTTGATCGAGATGGACAAGTGCTTTATTTAGGAAGTTTTTCGAAAACCATTAGTCCTTCATTACGGCTTGGTTGGCTTGTAGGGCCATCGGAGATCATAGGGAAGTTAGCTGATTTGCGTATGCAAACGGATTATGGATCAAGCATATTGTCGCAATCTATGTGTGCTGAGTTGCTTAAGACAGGTGAATATGAAGATCATCTAATTGATTTAAGAAAAGCGCTAAGCCAAAGAAAAAAGTATATGTGTGAGTTGTTGGATCGTCATTTAATTGATTTCGGTGACTATAAAGACTCAACAGGCGGCTTTTTTATTTGGTTTACTTTTAAAAAAGAGCTAGGTCTTTCTGGAAGAGAACTTGTGATGGAATGTAGAAAGAAAGGTGTGGTGATAAACCCAGGTTTTATTTACGGAGAGAGTGGTGCGGTTTCAGCTCGACTTTCTTTTGCATACGCTACTTATTTACAAATGAGTGAAGGAATCGAAGTAGTAAAAGAGGTAGTGGAACAATTACGTAAAGAATAGAGAGGAGCTCATTAATGAAAATTCGTCCATATCAAAAAGAAGATGAAACAGGTTGGGTCCGCTGTAGAGTCCTATCTTTTTTGAATACAGCTTATTATGATCATGTGCTTAGAAGTAAAGAGCAATACGAGAATCCAACAATTGAGCTCATTGCTGAAATCAATGGAATGGTTGTTGGTTTAATCGATGTTGAATACGAGCTAAAACCTAGACAGGTTTGTACTGGTGAGGGGCTAGGTGGCATGATTTGGCATATTGCCATTCATCCCGATTATCAATCAAAGGGAATCGGAAAATGTTTACTTAAGGAGGCAGAGACGATAGCGGCTGAAAAAGGCCTTCTTTTTCTTGAAGCGTGGACAAGGGATGATGTGTATGTAAATAAATGGTATGAACAACAGGGGTTCAGAAAGAGCGATTCGTACTTGCATGTTTTTCTTGAGAGTGATGAGGAGATCAATCGTGCCAGCTTCACAATGAAGCATGGATTAAGACCGATGTCGGTTTTTGCTCATTATTCTGGAACGGATGGAGAGCAAGTACGAAATGCATATAAACGTGTTCATGAATGTACAGGTTATACGAAGCAGATTGGAGAGGTTTAAATGCAGCAGCTACGATTTGAAGATGCATGGGAAAGAACACTTGCAGATGAAGACCGAGCAGAGATAATCCGTCTTTTTTCTGAGTATACAGGTAGTGGTGAGAGGTTTATTCCAGTACGAATAGCGGTTAACCATCAAGGTGACTTGCTTGTGACAGTGATTGTTCAAAACACGTCAACCGGTTTTTCTGAATTTAAAAATAAGCAACTGGTCTATGAAGAAGCAGAAGAATTGGTTGCAAAACACATATTTTCAATTGATCAGTTACACTTACCTCCAGAAACGAGCATGCCTTGGACATTGATTTTTCCGCCGAGAACCATTCAAAAAAATCCTCAACTAAATGGTTTACTACGGGAATTAAAGGGTTAGGGATAATGACATAAGTAGTTGATGAAATGGAATGTTGGAAAAGTGTGGCGAAAAACCGCGAATAAAGCAGATATTTTCAGTAAATTTAAATTATGCTATAATGACATAGCCATATAAGAACCAAAAAGAAAGAGGATTGTTTGCTTAATCCTCTTTCTTTTGCACGGAATTTACTTCTTGTTCTTCAGCAAACTCTGTGTCAAACGCAAATCGAGCTCGAGGGTGGCTGTTATTCGAACTAAATACATGTTTAAGCATGTACTTATGAACAAATACTTCACAAAAAGTGATTATTCCAGCTGATAAAATACTGCCCCATGCTATTAACATGTAATTGTGGAATAAAACAGAACCAAAAACCCAAACAGTAAAGTAAGTTAGCACAAAATCACTGACAAGCGCTATCTGATTTCCGAATCTAGGTAAGACAATAAGGTCAATGGCTACATAGGAAACGATGGCGATGAGCAAAGCAAATGTTGCGACATCCAAGTAAGTCGCTTCAGTAAAAAATAAAAAACCAATGCTAAAAGCAAACAAGCTAATGAGAAGTTTTGTTGCGAAAATTGTTGCGTGTTTCAACCGTAACGCCTCCTTTTCTACAGTTTTTCTGTTATAAGGCTTCCGTATACCTCAAACCATGTAATTTATTATGGCAATTAAAACAAGGAGATCGCGCGATGCTTATAGCGATTATACATAGCAACGGGAGGGGGGGACCAAGCGAGGCTTAACAAAGAGCCATTGTCGATTTAAAGAATTTTTTTTCAAATGACCTTATTACTATTTGATGAAAAACGATCAGAGTTTAAAGGGAATCCTGCCATGCTTAAGGCAATAAAGACGCTATTATTTAAACACTTATATGGGTTACATAGATCTAATAAATTCAAGCGGCAACGTTATTTTTAAGGGGGCATACAGATGCGCTTTGTGGCGATGTCTGAAGATCAAGCGAAATGGATCGCGTACCAATGGAAATATGAAGGGGCTTATTCTTTCTTTCATGATGCTCAAGGAAAAGATGTACAATCTTTCCTGGAAGTAGGTAAGAAAGGAACTCGTCAATTTGCTATCTATGAAGAAGACCATATTATTGGTTTTCTTGGCGCGAAGAAGAAGCCAGATCTTACGATTGAAATCGCTCCTGGCATGAAGCCGGAGTTAAAAGGAAAAGGTCGAGGGAAAGAGTTTGTTCAAACATGTGTTTCATTTTTAAAAGATGAGATGAAAGCTGAACGAATAATCATCTCAATAGCTAGTGAGAATAAGCGTGCAATCCATGTTTTTGAAGAAGCGGGATTTGTCTTCTCTTCTAATAATGACACCGGAGACGATGACATTAAACTTGTTTTTACTACATAGTAGAATTGAATTTTGGATAAACGAACAAGCATGAGAATTCTGCCCATGCTTGTTAGCATTTTTTCTAAAATTGCTTAGGATGTAGCAGATGCTCCGTTGCCTTTTGAAGGATCTTGTTTCATTATTATTATTTGGTAAACAATTAATGCGATAAATACGGCTAGCCCAATTATATCAGAGTAACCTTCAGGGTAAATTAAAAGTAATCCTGCGGCAAGGGAGATTAAGCGTTCGATCCAATTTAGCTTTTTATACCAGAACCCAATCATACAACCTCCGATAGCGATCATTCCTAGTAATGCTGAAACAAAAGCGATACCTATTTCAAGCGGTGTCGAATCAATCATCAGTAGTTGAGGTTGTAAGACGAACATATAAGGTATGATAAATGCGGCTATTGCTAGTTTCGTCGCATTTACCCCGGTTCGTATTGGTTCGCCTCCCGATATACCTGATGCCGCAAAAGCTGCAAGGGCTACAGGAGGAGTAATGTCAGCTACGATTCCAAAGTAGAAAACAAACATATGAGCAGCGAGTACTGGAATGGCAAACTCTAATTGACCATTTAAAGCAATAATCGCTGGTAAGGCAATCGTTGATGTAATGATGTAATTGGCAGTGGTTGGTGAACCCATACCAAGGATAATCGATGTAATCATTGTAAAGACAAGTGTTAAAAGAAGTTGAATATCTACACTAGTTGTCATTGAGCCAGCAAGTCCTACGATCATATTCCCCATTTTTAGACCAAGACCAGTTGTTGTCACTACCCCAACAATTAAGCCTGCACAAGCAGTTGCTGCAGCAATACCTAAAGCGGTTCTTGCACCACTTGTCAGCGCGAGAATAAACTTGCTTGGTGTGATTCTTGTTTCTTTTAAAAATAAACTAACAAAGATTGTTGAAGCAATGCCATAAAGCGCGGCACGCTCAATACTAAAGCCAGTAAAGAGAAGGTAAATGATGACGAGTATAGGAATTAATAAGTGGAGCTTTTTAAATACGACACTCTTCTTCGGTATCTCTTCTGGTGGCAACCCTAGTAGTCCTAAACGCTTTGCTTCAAAGTGGGTCATGATCCAAATACCAGAGAAATATAGAGTAGCCGGTATAATTGCAGCCCTGGCGATTTCCCAATAACTTACTCCGGCGAATTCAATCATAAGAAATGCAGCTGCACCCATAATTGGCGGCATAATTTGACCGCCTGTTGAAGCAGCAGCTTCGACCGCCCCAGCGAAATTTGGTTTATAACCAAGCTTCTTCATCATCGGAATGGTGTATGCGCCCGTTGTAACTGTATTAGCTACTGAACTTCCAGATATTGTTCCGTTTAATGCGCTTGAAAATATGGCTACTTTTGCAGGGCCTCCGATCCGACGACCTGCAATTGTAATCGCCAAATCATTAAAATAGTTTCCAACGCCAGTTTGAACTAGAAAAGCTCCAAATAAAAGAAATAAGAAAATAAACGTTGAGGATACTTGAAGTGGCGTTCCGAGTATACCTTGAGTTGTAAAAAACATCGTATTTACAAATTGTTCAAGATTAAGACCTCGATGCGCTAGAACTCCTGGCATATAAGGGCCAAAAAGAGCATAAGCCATAAATACTAAGGCAATTATGATAATAGGCAAACCTACAGCTCTTCTAGCAGCTTCTAAAACAAGAATAATGGCCAAAGATCCGATAATTAGTTGAGCGGTACTTATGCCACCAAATTGTTGAACAAGGGTTTCATAAAAAAAAGGCCAGTACCCACATACAACAATTGCTGATATTGCTAATAAGTAATCATACCAAGGAATGCCATTTCTTTCTGTCTTTCTCCTGGCTGGGAACAATAGAAAGATAAGACTTAAAGCAAACCCTAAATGGATTGTGCGTTGAATATAAGCGTTAAATTGACCAAACGCTCCAGTATACAAGTGAAATAATGAAAAAGATAGCAAGCCGATAAACACAATTGCTGCTGATACACCTTTTAGCTTTCGCGTTCTTGATTCAGCGTCATATTTTTGCATTAATTCTTCTTGCTCTTTTGGAGACAATGATTCATTGGTTGTGCTCATTTTATTTGTTCTCCTTTCAGCCATTGCCACATACTTAAAGAATCCATTTTCATTGTGAGCCACGCACCTGGTTCGAAATAATCTGTGAACCATACAGAATGTTCGCTTTCTTCTCCCCAAGTTAGTCGATGTTCAGGCACAATAAGCCCATTTCGAATTGAAAGGGAGGGAAATGTATTTTCCATATTTCGGATGTGGTATCGTCCATCTTCCGACGAGAATGTCTCGTCACCAACTGCGTAAGAAGGCATGCCAATTCCAAATTCTTCAAAGATCATCTCATATTGTTGAATCTTAAAGTTATCGATGATCTTATACTTCTCAACTACATCTGTTAAATGAATAGAATGGGTGTATACAATTTCAAATGTATCGTCCTTTTTAATTGGTAAATAGGCTAGTAACGTATTTGTATTTTCTTTGTAGAACACAAGTGCGCTCTGTGTAGGGATAAATAGCAGTGGTATTGCAAAGCATAAAGTCGCAAGGATACTTATAAATAAGATCCACTTTTTCTTTCTCAAACCCAAGGGTTGTTCCCTCCATAAAAGAAATACCGGCTGCAATATTTGTATCAAAGTGAGTATGGCAGCCGGCTCATTTTCTTTTAGTATACGTTTTTAATTTGAAGAAATGTCATGCTCATCATAATAACGTTGCGCTCCAGGGTGAATGTCAAAACCAATTCCATCTAAAGCATTTTCGAGTTGGATAAATTGTGCTTTATCATGCGCCATCGTTTCGGCGTTTTCATAGAGAGCTTCTGTAATATTATAGACGAGATCATCAGATAGAGAGTCGCTTACTGCAATCATTGCAAGAACAGCTACAGTATGAATTTCTTCCTCTAATCCCTCATATACGCCGGCTTCTACAAGATCAGCTGCATAGTAAGGATACATCTCAATTAATTCGTTAACTTTGTCTTCTGAAATAGGAACGAGCGAAATATCATTTGTTGCAGTTAAGCCAGAAACAGCACCAGTTGGGGTACCTGCAGTAATAAAGGCTGCATCAATATTTCCATCTTGGATACCGCTTGTTGATTCGTCAAAACTCAAATGTTGCTCATCAATATCATCCATCGTTAAGCCGTGTACTTCAAGAATTTGTTCAGCATTCACATATGTTCCAGAGCCAGGTGCACCAACAGATACAGTCTTACCGGCTAAATCTTCGACAGACTCAATTCCCGTTCCAGAAGTTGTAACAATTTGAACGGTTTCTGGGTACAAAGATCCAATTGCCAAAACATTATCTACTGCCTCATCTTCAAAAGAATTAACGCCTTCGATTGCATTTGACATAACATCGGTTTGAGTAAAGGCTAAATCAGCAGAATTATTGCTAAGTTGTGCGATATTTTCTGCTGATGCATTTGATGATTGAGCATCTGTTTGAACGCCTACTTCGTTTGTAATGATGCTTGCAATTTCACCACCTAAAGGATAATACGTCCCACTTGTTCCACCAGTTAAAAGACTAAGCAATTCTGGATCATTTGTTGAATCGCCACCATCGTTTTCAGAAGCATCACCGCCATTGTCATCGCTAGTTCCACAGGCTCCTAGCACTAAAGTCGCACCGAGTATGAATGTAAATGGTAATAGTTTCTTTTTCATAGTAAACCCCCTATTGTTTTTATATGGTATTTTCTTAGTTTACATAAAAAAACTGAATAATGTCAAATTGTTTAAAATTAAAGTATCTAAAAAAAACAACTACTTATAAGTAGTTGTTTTTAATGTTTTTTATACTTTTGTTTCACGTAAAATGTCTTGCACAGCCTCTTTTTGTTGAATCTCAACAAGAATATAGAGGTAGTCTCCGGGTTCAATTTTTGTGCTTCCTGTAGGGGATATGACATCTTCGTCTCTTTCAATGGCACTCACATTTACATGCGGGGGGAAGCCAATTTCTGCAAGTGTTTTTCCAACGATTGCTGTATCTTCTGTTGTCTGGAAGTGGAGCATTTCAGCTGTGTTCCTTCCTACCGCCAGGAGTTCTCTGCGAAGCTCTTCACGCCATTCCTCTGAAAGATCTTTACGTAAGTCCTCATAAGCTTCTTCTTTCATCTGCTGTTTTAATGCATCATCATGCGCGTGACGTTTTTTTCTTTGAGCTGTTTTCCAATCACGTGTAATCATCATTCCTATCGCGACAAGCATGAAAACGAGGATAAAGGCAAATGGCAAAGCAGCTGTTAATGCGGCAGTTTGGAGTGCGTCAAGTCCGCCACCTCCACTTACTAATAATACGGAAGCTGTACCCGCAATGAGTACACCCCAAAGGACTTTTAATTTAAAACTTGGATTTAACGAACCGTTTGATGTCATTGAGCCTAACACAAAGGCAGCTGAATCTGCAGAGGTAACAAAGAAGATTGAAACGACGATAATCGCTAAGATACTTGAAATGAATGTTAATGGTAGTTGGTCAAGCATATAAAATAGCGTTAGTTCTACTTCAGAATTAGCAATATCTGACATTCCGAATATACCTTGAATTTCGATATCAAGAGCTGTACCTCCAAATACAGAGAACCAAATAACTGCCATTAATGTCGGAACTAATAACACGCCCGCGATAAATTCACGAATCGTCCGACCTTTTGAGATACGAGCAATAAACAAACCTACAAAAGGTGACCATGCCATATGCCATGCCCAAAAAAAGATGGTGTTAGCTCCTAACCAGCCGTCATCTGAGTAGGGTTCCATTGAAAATGACATTGATAATACATTCGAAGCATAACTGCCAAGAGTTGTGACCATGCTTTCGAGAAGTGTAATTGTTGGTCCTGAAAATAGTACAAAAAGCATTAATGCACCGGCTAATAATAAATTAAGATTTGTTAACCTCTTAATTCCTTTGTTAATCCCTCGGACAGCAGAAAATAAAAATAGTATAGTGATAATAGCTATGATTGATAGCTGTAAATAAATGTTATTTTCTAATGGTGTCAAAAATGAAATTCCACCAGAGAGCTGCATTGCACTTACACCAAAAGTTGTGGCAACTCCAGCACAAGTTGATATTACAGCAAGTAAATCAATGCCTTTTCCCATCCACCCATCCGTTTTTTTTCCTAGTAATGGATAAAAAGCAGAGCTAATAAGCGCAGGTCGGTTTTTTCGATACTGGACGTAAGCTAAGGTTAGTCCGACAATGGAAAATGCCCCCCATGCATGAAGCCCCCAATGGAACACACCATAGCGAAGACCAACTTCCGCAGCTTCCCCAGCATCGCCAGGGAAACTAAATGAGTAACCTGGTGGTGGATCTGAATAATAAAGTATTGGTTCGGCGACACCGAAAAATACGAAGCCAACACCAAGACCAGCTGCAAATAACATTCCGATCCAGGAAACAAACGAATGCTCTGGTCGATCTGTATCTTTCCCTAAACGGAGCTTTCCAAATGGTGTAACAGCTATTACGAAACCAAATATGATAAACATACTGGCAATCGTCATATAAAACCAGCCGAAATTTGTGATAATCCAGTCTAATGCAGTGTTTGCTGTAGCTCCGAGATGAGAAGGATTAATACTACCCCAGAGAACAAATAAAGTAATGATAATTGCAGATGTGTAAAGAACGAATGACGACTTGCTTAAAGATGATTGATCTGGCATATGCAACACCTTTCTATGCAGTTTTTTATGTAAAGAATAGGGGGAGATCCTCCATGGGATAACACTTACCCCCTCTGTCATTGATTAAACATGATTTAATAAATTCTGCTGATGAATTATAAACCCATTAATATAGGAAGGTTTTAGCAATGTTAGTTTATGTCGATAAAAAGGGCGAAAACCACGTTGACTTTCTTTGCTTAGAGGAGTAAGATTCCTCTTAGACTTTAAAACAAAAGTCATAACAATGATTAGTTTAAAAGGAAAAGGAGATAGTCATCATGGGAAGAGGTATCGCTTCTTTTACGTACTCAGACAGCACGTTGGAGTATTCAATTACGGGAGAAGGAGATCCAATATTATATTTGCATGGTGGGCACTCAAGTTGTTTAGAACAGCTTGGATTAGAAGAACTTGTAGAGCAAGGTTATTCTGTCATTGTGCCTTCAAGAGCAGGATATGGCCATACGTCTAAGAAAATTGGCAAGTCGCTACAAAAAGCTTGTGCTTTCTATATAGAATTACTAAATGAACTTCATATTGATAAAGTTCATTTAATTGCTGCTTCAACTGGTGGTCCTTCTGGAATACATCTAGCGAGTCGGTATCCGGAACGAATTAAATCATTTACTCTACAAGGAGCTGTTACAAAACCTTGGAAAGAGGCGAACTTACGCGATGCAGTTCTAAGTAGATGTTTATTTCATCCATATATTGAAAAAGTTGTTTGGAAAGGCGTTTCATCAGTCGCGAGATTCTCACCTGACTGGGCATTTAAAACAATTGCGCCAGCCTACAGTACGTTGCCATACGAAGAGATTAAGCAACGTACACTTCCACGTGATTGGTATTTATTTGACCGCATGACAGAATTTCAGCGGTCACGTCATGGGTTTTTAATTGATCTGCACCAAATTCGAAACTCTTTACAGGAGGAACTCGAATCCATTACTGTACCTACATTAATCGTTCACAGTATTAATGATGCAATAGTGCCACTTGAGCATGCGGAATATGCAAATGGACATATTCGCTCTTCTAAATTACTATGTCTTGATACGTGGGGGCATCTAGTTTGTCTAGGAAAAGGTTCAGAACGCCATTCTGAAGAATTAATTGGATTTTTAAATCAATATTCCGCTTAATCCGCATGGTTTTTTAAACCAAGCGGATTTTTTATAGCAATTTCAGTATTTAAACAATTTCATTTCTCATTGACAGTCAAGCATTGTTTTTTTAAGCTGAATACTGTCGGTTCAAGAAATATAAAATTTTCTTTAAGAAAAAGTGCAAACATTTTCATGAATCGGGAATAGTAAAAGGTACAGTGGGAGGATACATAACATAGAAAAATAACAACTGGGAGGTTGCTATGCAATTTTTATGGGGGTTAATGGGAGTCGTCGTTTTACTTGGAATTGCTTATTTGCTTTCTTCAAATAAGAAAGCGATTAATTGGAGAACAATTCTTGGTGCGTTAGCACTTCAAATATTATTTGCTTTTATTGTGCTTTGGACAGAATGGGGAAATACTGCGCTTACGTTCGTGACCTCTGCAGTCCAACAAGCAATAGATACGTCCGCAGCAGGGATTGATATGTTATTTGGGGGCGTTCTACAAGGTGAAGGGGTAGGAAACGTTTTTGCTTTTCAAGTGTTACCAATAATTATTTTCTTTTCAGCTGTGATTAGCATTTTATATCACTTTGGTATTATGCAATTTATTGTTAAGCATCTAGGAGGCTGGATATCACGCTTACTTGGGACAAGTAGAGCAGAATCGATATCCGCAACTGGGAATATTTTTGTAGGACAAACAGAAGCGCCTTTATTAATTAAGCCTTATTTAGGAAAAATGACTAAGTCTGAAATGTTTGCAGTCATGACGGGCGGGATGGCAACCGTTGCGGGATCAGTAATGGCTGGAATTTCACAAATGGGTGTACCGCTTGAGTATTTAATTGCTGCTACATTTATGTCTGCTCCAGGTGGATTATTAATGGCAAAAATGTTAATGCCAGAAACGGAAGTTAGTGAAACGAAAGACAAAATCGATTTTAAAGTTGATAAAACGTCCACGAATGTTATTGATGCAGCATCAAACGGTGCACTTGATGGTTTAAAGCTTGCACTAAATGTTGGAGCGATGTTAATTGCTTTTGTGTCCCTGATCGCGTTGATTAACCTTATATTGGGTACGGTTGGTGGTTGGTTTGGTTATGCCATTACACTTGAAGAAATTTTAGGATATATTTTCTCTCCAATGGCGTGGTTGATTGGAGTACCTTGGAATGAAGCAGTGCAAGCAGGATCGTTTATCGGACAGAAAACAATTATTAATGAATTTATCGGCTTCGATGCACTGATGTCGTCAGCAGGGGAGATCTCAGAGCGGACCTTTGTTATTGCAAGTTTTGCACTATGTGGGTTCGCTAACATTAGTTCTGTTGCGATCTTACTTGGTGGATTAGGAGGGTTGGTTCCAGATCGCCGTCCTTTAATTGCGAAATATGGCGTAAAAGCTCTTATTGCAGCAACATTAGTTAATTTAATGAACGCAGCAATCGCTGGAATGTTAATTGGATAAATAAAAAAGACAAAAGTCTCTGAGATAAACACTCGGAGGCTTTTTTGGTCCGTGATAACTTAAATCGATCATGAACTAGCGGGTAGATCTAAGAAAAGGGAAGTATCTGCGAGAAAGGCTTGTCGACGGTCGTTATAAGTGCCATAGTTTGTGGTGTAGGGTGTAAGTCGCTAGAATAAAGGTGGATTCACGGTAGGAGAGGTGATTAAATGAATGTAACAATCGTAAAGGCCCAACAAGCCGATGCCAAAGCAATCTTACATGTACAGAAGCTCGCATATAGAAGCGAAGCGGAGATTTATAATGATTATTCAATTTTACCGCTACACGAAACAGTAAGCGATGTGGAAAAAGCGTTCTCTGAATATATGATCTTAAAGGCCGTAGCATCTAATGGGGAAATTGCTGGATCTGTTCGAGCTAAAAAAGAGAATGATCAAATTTCGATTGCTAAATTGATGGTGCACCCGGATTGGCAGAATTATGGAATTGGAAGAAAACTGATGGAAGCGATTGAACAGGAAGTGCCAGGCAAACGCTACTCCTTGTTTACTGGTAGCAAAAGCGTAAAGAATTTGGCGCTTTATCAAAAGTTAGGCTATCGAATCTATAAAGAAGGACAGTTGCCTGGTGAAGCAACAGTGTTTGCATTTATGGAAAAGACGAGAAGCAGTCATGTGTAAGAGCGCATGACTGCTTGTTTTTTTATGAGAGTCAATTTGTTGCGCTAGTGTGCATAAGCATGTGAAGAGGTCGAAAGAGAAAAGAGGTTCGTTCTTATGAACAAAACCGTTTATAAATCTGCGAGAGGTGAGTGGCATTCGTTTGATGATGTGTTTTTGCAGATTAAAGCGTTTATCTTAAGCAATCCCCAGTGTGATTATAAAGTGATGATAGGCACAGATTCACAGGTGCATGCTCGATTTACGACATTTGTGACGGGAATTGTTGTACAACGAATTGGGAATGGAACGTGGACCTGTGCGAAAAAGGTAGCTATCGAAAGAAAAATGACAAATGTATATGAACGAATCTCACAAGAAACGGCTTTTACAGAAGAGGTGCTATCAGAGTTTACAGAAACGCATCAATCACAGCTTGTTAACATCGTTTTACCTTACCTTTACAAAGGAGCCAATCTCCAATTTGAAGCACATCTAGATATTGGATCAAGCGATCGAAACAGAACGAGGGTGTACGTGAAGGAAATGAAGGCCCGTATTGAAGCGCTTGGTTTTAAGGCGTCTATAAAACCAGACGCCTTTGTGGCAAGCAGTTATGCAAATCGATATACAAAATAACTCCCCGCTTAGCGAGGAGGCCTTTGCATTCGATTCATGCGCTGAAAGTGTTGTGGAGATGGTTCTCTTTTTTCACGTATAATAGCTGATTGGGTGTGAGGAAAGCTATGCACGTGCCGATATACTTTATTTGTGACGTAATGGGTTATGACTGGCTGTATCTCTTGGACCACATATTCTTCAATATACTTTTGGTGAGGTTGGTGAGTCGGTTTATGATGCATTGCCTCAAATGGTGGACGTTTGCGGAACATTCCATATCCCCCTTCCTATGGGAATAGTTTATGTAGCATCAGTCCCGTTGGATTGGGCAAGAGAAAAGGGTGTATTTCCAATTGGGAATACACCTTTTTTCACTTTACGCTTTTGTAGGCTTGGAACGCATTCGTATCCGAATTAAACGATACGTATGTTGAACAATCACTTTACCAACAGCGTACGTTGGAACGGCTAGCAAAATCCCGATAAATCCAGCCAGTTGGCTGGCAACAAGGAGTACAAAAATAATGGTTAATGGGTGGACTGAAAGCTGTCTGCCCATGATTTGTGGTGAGAGGACATTGCTTTCCACTTGTTGAATAATGACAACTCCTAATATAACGGCAAGAGCTAGAAAAGGTGAATCAAACAAGGCGACAACAACTGCTGGAGCAGTACCGATCCACGGGCCGATAAAAGGAATGACATTTGTAAATAAAGCGACAAGTGCTAAAATCAAGGCGTAATCTAGACCAATAATGAGGTAAAAAATCAAGCATAAGATCCCGACACAAGCACTGACTAGAATTTGTCCCTGTATATAACCGCTTAAGGCATTATCTAAATCGGTAAGAACGCGATTCCCTTCTTCTTGCTCTCTCGCTGGAAATTGGTTTATAACCATCATCGGAGCTTTTTTTCCGTCTTTCAACATATAAAAGAGCACGAATGGAATGATAACAGCGACGATAACGATATTAGCAACAGCGCCAATAAATGAGCCAATACTGTCGATAATCGATTCAATATAGCCCTCGAGGTTTTCTGTGATTGTACTGGACAAGTCATTTAAAGAGAAGTTTGTGAACTCAAGTAAGTTTTGAAAAGCTTGTTGTTCTTGTAAATTCATGAAGAACTCTTGCATTGTATTCGCATACCGTGGCACGTTGTTCACGAAAGTCATTATCTGATTTTGAATGATTGGTCCTATGTAAAGAATTCCTGCAGTAGCTAACCCGATTAGAACAAGGAAGACAATAAGTATGGAGATGCCGCGATGTATCTTCTTGCTTAAAATATTGACGAACGGCCTTAGCAAATAATAGATGATAAGCGCGATAACAATTGGTGCAAATAACGTTTGAAACAAGACAGCAATCGGTCTAAAAATAAAGTTAACTAAGGATCCTAAATAAATAATGAGAAAAATAACAATGATCCAGCAGGCAAACCGAAATGCTTTGCTATCCATCATGAGTGGTATCCTCCTTCTTCCTAGATGCTAATTTAAAAGTAAATGGTAAGAGTACTATACCATAAATTTGTTGAAAACCAATGAATAACCTAATTGACTTGCGGGAGCCCTGTTTGGATACACTTGATTCGGGAATAGGACCGTACTAAGAGGAATGAGGATGATATCGATGCGGATCGTAACAGGTATAGAAATGGCCAGTGTCGAAGCAATTACAATAAATAAAATTGGGCTTCCAGGCGCTGTTTTAATGGAAAACGCGGGCCGTGAAATCGCTCGTAAGTTAATCCAATTATATGGGAAGCAGAAGTGCTTTCTGATAGTAATTGGTGGTGGCAATAATGGTGGAGATGGCTTTGTTGTTGCTCGAATGCTTCAAGAACAAGGGGTTTCAGTTATTACAACAATTATTCCTAATGAAAGTCGTTATGAAGGTGATGCGGGGCTTCATAAACGGATTTATGAACAAAGCGGTTACAGGTGGAAGTATTGGAGTGAACTAGAGAAAAAATGGGCGGAAACTTTATGTGATATTGATATCATTGTTGATGCAATGCTTGGAACTGGAACGAAAGGGGAAGTGACTCAACCTTACGACTCAATTATAAAAATGATTAATACTGCAAAGAAAGAAACAGTCTCCATTGATTTACCGAGTGGTGTTCCCGCAGACGAAGCGGCAATGGGGGATATAGCCATAAAAGCTGATCGGACGTTCACTTTGCAAATGATGAAGTTAAGTTATTACTTGGAAGAAAAAACCCCTTTTTTCGGGAAAGTGGAAGTATTGCCTATTGGTATTCCCCCAGCAACTTTTCGACATCTCGAAACACAACGGTGCATATGGGGTAAAAAAGAGGCTATTCATAGCTGGAATAAACAAGATTCATTCACCCACAAAGGCCAAAACGGACGAGTGGGCATCATTGCAGGGAGTCGGAATATGCCAGGCGCAGCTGCACTAGCTTCTGAAGCTGCTATAAGAAGTGGAGCAGGGTTAACGACCATTGGAACGGTAGAAGAAAATATCGGTTCGATCGCAAGTCATTCGAAAGAAGCCATGTTTGTAGCATTAAGCCAAAAAGACGGTTTCTTAAATCCAACTGATAAAGAGTTGGTTTCTTTTTATGAGGGCAAACAAGTTATCGCAGTAGGACCGGGTATTGGTAGATCAACAGAAACATCAAAAATGATTGCCCATTTGATTAAGTACTTTGAGGGAATACTGATACTTGATGCGGATGCATTGTTTTTTGTGCCAGAATATATGGAGTTAATTCATGACCGAGATTCACCATTGGTCTTAACACCCCATCCTGGAGAGATGGGGCATTTAATTGGAGAAACAGCAGAATATGTAAAGAAAAAGAGATTTGAGGTCGCTGAAGGATATGCACAAGACCATCGGCTTCATCTAGTATTAAAAGGGCCAAATACGATTGTCGCCAAACCGAATGGATTTATTACAGTTAATAAGTCAGGTAATGCTGGATTAGCAAAAGGTGGTTCTGGTGATGTGTTAACAGGGATTATTACCGCATTAGCCGCTAGACAACCACTGCAAATCGCCTTATCAACCGCCGTCTTTATGCATGGATATTCTGCAGATTTATTATTAAAGGATAATGCTTCAATCGACGGGATGGTACCAAGTGATATTATTGATGGGCTATCTAAAGCATATAAACTATTTGAAGCTTAATAATTAGACCTAGGAAACCAGCATGATCCATCACGTAATAGATCATGCTAGTTTTCATAATGCTACAAACTATTTAGATGAATAATGTGTTTTAATTTAACGAATGTGGAGAATAATAGATAGGACCACATTTAAATGCAATTAAAAGGAGAATGAAGATGAACAAATGGCAACTATCAATAGCAGCGACAGTAGCTGCTTTAGCTTTGGCTGGCTGTAATCAAGGTGAGGAAGAACCGACACCGACAACTGAACCTGATATGAATGAAGAACAAGAACAAAATACTGAAGCAGATAATAACCAGAACCAACTAAATATGAATGATTTTCAGGTTGATTTAGAAGCTGCAATTACGGAATTTGAACAAGCCTATCCGGGTGCTTCAATCACAACGATTGATTTTGACTCCGATTTTAGTACGTGGAGATATGAAATCGAAGGTATGGACGATGAGACAGAATACGAACTACACGTGGATGCAGATACTGGAGATCGATCAAATGAAAAAGAAGAAGCTTTAGACTCTAAAGACGCTGGAGGAACAGAACGTGCAGAGGAGGAGCTAGATCTTGATGGAATATTAGATGCTCAGGAAGCGATTGACATTGCATTGGCAGAAACAGAAGGGATCGTTGATGGTTGGAAGTTGGATCGAGAGAATGACATGACTTATTATGAAGTGACGATTGAGACAGATAACGAAGACTATGAAATAAAAATAGATGCTAGTTCTGGGGATATAATTGAAACGGAACAAGATTAATGGATAAGGAGTGCCTTTAGAGGTACTCCTTATTTTTATGGAGAAATATGTTGATAAGAATTTTAACTAAATAGAAAATTGCATTGCGCTTATGTCATTCTATGCTTACGATATATACAACATGTATAGAAGGTGAGGAAGTCTGAATGGATACACATCTATTTTTATTTGGTAGTGGCCCGCCCTTTTTATCATCTTTAGCAAAACATTTTGCATTCCTAGTAAAAGACAAAGGCAGACGGTGTTCTGTTTTGTTTATATCTCGTCCTGGATGGGAAACTTATCGACCAAATTATATGAGAGAACTTGAACAATATGGTTTTGAGTTTGTTTTTTTTATCACTGCCAGCTACATCTACTTATGCAGTGATTGATGAGTTACGAAGAAGTGAAGCCATTATTATAGGAGGCGGTGTAACTGATCGCTACATAGACGAAATTGTGGAGAAACTCCATTAAGGGCGAAATAAAACGCCTATTTTACGAGGGGAAACCGGTTGCGGGTTTTTCTGCTGGAGCACTAATTAGTATGGAAGAAAGCATTCTCTCACCTCAAGATAATGATGAACAGGTAATGAAGCACCGTGACGGGTTAGGCCTGATGGTAAATACCGCTTTGGCTGTTCATTATAGTGAATGGGGAGAAGAAGCTCACTTGCTTAAAATGACTAATTGTTTTAAAAAAAAGAACAATTATGGTATCGATGAACGAACGGGGATATATATGTACAAAATAACGTTATTCAGGCAGTTGAAGGCATTGGCGGCGTATATGAAGTGAGGGATGGCCAAATTAGCTTAGTGAAGTGTCAAAAATAGAACAGCTAAAGCAAATTAGGTTCCTAAAGAAGAATGGCATAAAGTATGGATGGATTGAATTAGATGGTGGAACTAGGTTGATGTCATGATTATGGCGTAATTTGTGTAATTAAAGGGATTATCTTTTCTTCGCTGGTTTTCAAAAGAGGTGTGTCTTTTTGTTTGTAAGAGAAACTTTCTATTGCCTGTGACGTAACGTCATTGGGTACAATAGTGGGATAGGAGGCTCGCCATGGAAGAGACAATTGGACAATTTGCAAAACGAGTTGGTACAACAGTACGGACGCTTCGTTACTATGATAGTATCCGTTTATTACAACCAGAAAAGCGAAATACAAGAGGACAAAAAATTTATACACATGAAGAGTGGGAGAAGTACCAACAAATCCTGGTTTGTAAGCATCTTGGTATGTCGCTTGAAGAGACAAAGAACTTACTAGGAGATTTGCGTGTAAGTCCGCAAGCTATGCTTCAACTACAGAAACATCTATTAGAACAAAAAAGAAACGAAATTGACGAAGTTCTTAAAACAATTGAACGAACAGAACACATCTATCAGGCAGAGGAAAACCAGACAGAAGAAATAGATGATTTTTTGTTTGTCATGTTGGATGCCTTCAGGCGGGAACAATCGCAAATCAACGTACTAAAAGAATACATGTCAAAGGATTACTATGAAGCCTTTTTGGGTGACTATGAGGACCCTGTTGTCCAAAAGAAAGCTGATTTAGAAGTGGCACGTTTTTATAAAGGGATGAAGGTTGCGTTAAAGCATGGTCTTGACGCCTCAAGTACAGAAGTACAACGCTTGGTAAAGGACTTGATCTCATTGATCCCTAATGACGCTCTGGCAACGGAAATTATAAAGCAGGGTGATTCCTTTATTATCGATCATCAAGCCTTGTTTGCGATGCCGTTCCCACAAGAGCTTGATGGATATATACAATCTGCAATATCCATTTACTATAAAGCAGAAGGAATTGATCTTAATGGAAGTTAAACAACCTCAATCACTTAGTATGAAACATTTCTGGTTAATGATGAAGCCGTTTTTGCCTAAAACATCATTACTCTTTTTAGCTGTAGTGTTAGTGATTGTAGAAACATGTTTGGCGTTGATTGTGCCTCTTTTAACGATGAACTTCATTGACGAAATGACAATAACCGGGTTAGATGGGCGGACCATTGGTCTTCTTGCTGGGGTCTTTATTGCTCAGCTAATTATGTCTGCTTTTGCCATTTATACAATGGTTTATATCGGTCAGCGTGTCGTGCTCTCTTTGCGAGAAACGGCGTGGAAACGAATTGTACATCTACCGATATCCTTTTTTGATCGCCATTCTTCTGGAGAAATGATGAGTAGAATGACCAATGATACACTTGTGATCAAAGATTTTATGACGATTCAGCTTATCCCGTTTATTTCAGGAACTATATCAATTATTGGTTCGGTTGTTATTTTGTTTGTGCTTGATTGGAAAATAACCTTAATGATGTTAGCTGTTGTCCCTGCTTCATTACTAATTATGATGCCGCTTGGTCGCCGCATGTACAAAGTATCGCGGTCGCTGCAAGATGAAACAGCATCGTTCCAAGGAGATTTAGGACGTGTTTTGGCCGATATTCGTTTAGTGAAGGCATCACTTGCAGAAGAACAAGAGAAAAACACAGGTCTTGTGCGTATGACGAAATTGTTTCGTTTTGGTATAAAAGAAGGCAAGATTATGGCTATTATTCAACCATTGATGATGAGTTTAATGCTCATTATGCTTGTTGTTATTTTTGGCTATGGAGGTATACGTGTGGCTGCAGGGACGTTAACTGCTGGTGCACTTGTTGCAATTATTTTTTACTTATTTCAAATATCTATGCCGTTTACACAGATGGCCAATTTCTTTACGCAACTTCAAAAAGCGCTGGGCGCGAGTGAAAGAATGAATACAATCTTGCAAGCCGATCTAGAGCCGAATGTACACGATTCCCTTTCACTTGGTGAACAGAAAGAAGCGTTACTATTTTCGGGTGTTTCATTTCAATACAATGAGGATAAATCGATACTAAACCATGTTTCCTTTGAAGCACCGATAGGGAAAATGACTGCATTTGTTGGTCCGAGTGGTGCGGGGAAAACAACGTTGTTTTCGTTAATTGAGCGATTCTATCAACCAAGTGAGGGTGACATTCAGTATAAAGGTAAATCGATTCTAGGGATTCCCTTACCGGAATGGCGTAATAAAATTGCTTATGTCTCCCAGGACTCTCCGATGATGTATGGTTCCATTCGAGATAATTTAACATACGGTCTTGATCACGTAGAAGAGGCACGGCTTGAACAAGCCATTTCAGATGCGAATTTAGACTCGTTTGTAGCGACTCTCCCTAACCGATTAGAGACGGAAGTTGGCGAACGGGGCATCCGTTTATCTGGCGGGCAACGACAACGTCTTGCCATTGCGAGAGCAATGGTGCGTGATCCGGAGATTTTATTATTGGATGAAGCAACTGCCCACCTTGATAGTTCATCAGAAAAGCTAGTTCAGGAGGCGCTTGAGCGGTTGATGGTTGGACGCACGACACTTGTTATTGCTCATCGGCTTGCGACTGTAAGGCATGCCGATCAGCTTATTGTGCTTGAAGAGGGGACTGTTACGGGTTCAGGAACCCACCATGAGTTGCTTGAAGGACACCCGTTATATAAAGAGTTAGTACAGCAGCAATTAAGTGTTGATTAGAGGAGTTTGCACCTTACTAGGGCAAACTCCTTTTTATAAGCTGGAGATGCCGATAAGAACTTTCACGTTTTTGTTTTTCTTATTAGTTTGTTTAAAACCTTCAACAGTATCAATAATTCATACACGCTGCCCAATCCAAATCCGGAGATAAAGGGGATTGAATAGGTCCACTCACTCCTCGTACTTCAATTTTCTCCCCATCTGGAAGTTCAATTTCCGTTCGAAGATTCCACTTATTGCCGAATCCTAATTCAATATATTTCATGCTGAACACCTTCTTTCTAAGAAGGAAACTCCTGTCATTATATAGTAAAAAAAGTAGAAACGAGGCGTAACTAGATTAAAAAATAGGTAATTGGGAACACAATAATAAGAGAAGAAGGAGTGGATAATAAATGAAAGCAGTTATAATTAACGAATATGGTGGAAAAGACCAATTAAAAGAAGTAGAAATAGAGAAGCCAAAACCGAAGAAGAACCAAGTGGTTGTTAAAGCAGAAGCGACATCAATTAACCCAATTGATTGGAAGCTAAGAGAGGGCTATTTAAAAGAGATGTTGGACTGGGAGTTTCCAATTATTTTAGGGTGGGATGTTGCTGGAGTGATTGAGGAAGTTGGAGATGGCGTGTCGAATTGGCAAGTAGGAGACCGTGTTTTTGCTCGACCGGCGACAACTCGTTTTGGAACATACGCTGAATATACAGCAGTTGATGCAAACCTGCTATCCTTTATCCCTGACAACCTTACTGCTAAGGAGGCCGCTGCTGTCCCGTTAGCGGGTTTAACAGCGTGGCAATCCCTCTTTACAAATGCAAAGCTAAAAAAAGGTGAAAAGGTGCTCATTCATGGCGGCGCAGGAGGGGTTGGTACATTTGCAATTCAATTAGCCAAACATGTTGGTGCATACGTGTATACAACAGCAAGTGCCCACAACCATGAACTTGTAAAATCACTTGGAGTTGATGAAGTGATTGATTATAAGAATGAAGATTTCACACAGGTTCTTTCAGAAGTAGATGTTGTATTTGATACGATTGGTGGCGAAGTTCAGTCTTCTAGTTATCAAGTGTTAAAAAAAGGAGCAGGGCGACTTGTAACGATTGTCGGTCAACCAGATGAAGAAGAGGCGACCCGATATGGTGTGAAAGCCTACGGTGTCTGGCTTGAGCCTGATGGAAGTCAATTGAAAGAATTGGCATCATTAATCGAAGAAAGCCAAGTTAGAGTAGTGATTGACAAAACTTTCTCTTTTGGAGAAAAAGGACTAAGAGATGCCCATGCTGAAAGTGAAACAGGGCATGCTTCTGGTAAGATTGTCATTGAGTTTTAAAAACAAACACCACTTATGCACTGCATAAGTGGTGTTTGTTTTTTGTTTAGCTATTTATTTGGGTGCGAGTTCAACGGCATCACGATAAGCAGCGAGTAAGCTGCGCTCATCTGCAATATTTTTCCCGGCGATGTCAAAAGCGGTTCCGTGATCGACTGATGTACGTACAATCCCGCCTTTTAGACCAACGGTAATGTTTACTCCCGCTTCAAGACCCATTACTTTAATAGGAACATGTCCCTGGTCATGATAACACGCAATAACGATATCAAAATCTCCTCGAGCGGCACGGAAAAACAACGTATCCGCTGGGTAAGGACCTTCGACGTTTATGCCTTCTTTTTGAGCTTGTTTGATCGCAGGAATGAGTTTTTCTTCTTCCTCTCCCTCACCAAACAGGCCATTCTCGCCAGCATGAGGGTTAATCCCACAAACGGCGATTTTAGGATTTGAATTGCCTGCATTCTTAAGTGTTTCATCAGCCAGGCTTATAACCTTGTGTGTACGGTCTGGATTAATCATATCAATCGCTTTGCGTAAGCCTACATGTGTTGTTAGATGAATGACTTTTAAGTTTGGTGCAGAAAGCATCATCGAGAAATCTGTTGTATCTGTTAACTCTGCTAGTATTTCTGTGTGACCTGGGTACATATGACCCGCTTTTTGCATGGCTTCTTTATTTAGAGGTGCCGTACAGATAGCGTTTATTTTCTTGTCTTTGGCTAACTCGACAGCTCGTTCTACATAACGGAAAGCTGCATTCCCGGCTTCTTCACTTACTTTGCCAAATGGTAATGTGTTCGTTAGCAGGCGTAAATCAAGTACTTCAATCGTGCCTGGTTCAAACACGCATTCTGTGACATCAGAAACACCGACGACATTTAATTCAGTTTCGGTAATGTCAACTGCTCGTTCAATTAGTGCAACATCCCCAATAACGAAAGGTCGCCCTGTTTCAAAAATAGTTTCATGGGCGAATGCTTTTGCAATAATTTCTGGACCAACTCCTGCAGCATCTCCCATTGTAATTCCGATAATTGGCTTCATCATTTTGTTGCCCCTTCCATAAAAAAGTCATATAGGTTGGAAAACGTCTTTTTCGTTCCGAACGCGCCTGCTTTTGTGATTGCATACGTGTTTTTATACTTCCCGGGAAATTGAGCAACCGGAATGCCTGCTTCAAACTCATCAAGCAAACGAAGTTCATCTATTTTCATGCGGCTACAAAGTGCTTTTGCTGTATCTCCGCCTGTCATGATGACCGCTTGGAATGTAAATGAGTCCATTAAAGCTTCACCTACGACGGCGAGAACATTAACGATGCGCTTCGCTAATTTATGAAGCGGAATTTGTTCTTGTTCTGCATACGTATAAACAGCATCGATCTCGGCCCGTGTGGTTCCTGAATAGACAACAGGAATTTGCTGATTCATCAATACTTTTTTTGCTTCTTGTATGATGCGTTCATACTCAAGTGCTTGTATATATGGGTCTTCATGAACCGCTTTGCTTGCGTCAAGGCGAATGCCTACTGCCTTTTCTTGCTGCAATAAACTAGCAACTTGGTATTTACTCACTTCACTCATGCTGCCGACTAAATATAAAATCGGGTCTGCCCCATGATTTGATTTAAGGGGTTGTTTGCTTTTTCCATTAATTGAATGAGTTAGCGCTTCTGACAATCCAGCAGACCCGGCTAGCAGAATCTGCTCTTGTTGTGCTTCAGAAAAAGTGGCAATTCGTCTCAATGTTTGAGGCGAACGGGCATCACAGACAAAAACTGTGGGGCCCGTTCCTTGTTTTTCTTTTAGCCACTTAAGGATGTCAGCATCATTTTTATCCCATATCTGTTCTGTGATAACTTCCATCGTTCCGTTAAACTGTTTGCCGACATGATCGCAAATGGCTGAGTGAACGACAGGGTCTGCTTCGTTTTTAGCAAACTCTGTTTCACCAATTGGCTGTCCATTTACGTATAGGATGCCTTGTTCAACAATGCGTTTATTTGGCAAGAAAGTAGGTGCGAGAAAGACATAATCAGGTTCACACTCTTCAATCATTGCTTCAAGTTCAGCCCCTACATTTCCACGTAGGGTTGAATCAACTTTTTTAAAGATCATTTTAGGGGCTAATTTATTTAGCTTAGCCATTGTCTTTTGGATAGTCTCTTTTGCCTCACTTGGCTGGAGAGCGCGTGAATTGGTGTCCACGATAACGGCTTCAGCACTCGTGGAGCCGTCTCCGCCTCCATCAAGCCAGACAACGGTGTCTAGGCCTGCTTTAGCGAGCTGGACACCGCTATCATTTGCCCCAGTTAAATCATCTGCAATAATAGTAATCTCCATTATTCATTTCTCCTTACATTTACGTTTGTTGCTTCGCTTCTTCTGGTAACTTTCCTTTTTTCTCTAGTCGTTTTGCGAGGAAGCCAACAAAGAGAGGAAGCAGTATAGCTGTTGTTACGACGCTGGCTGCAACTTGCACAGTCGCAAGTTCTACATTATAAGCAAACGCGGAGCTTGCTGCGGCAATTGCTGCAGGGGTAGCAACGGCATTTCCTGCTGTTGAACCTTCGGCAGCACCAACAAGCGGGTTCCATTTAAATAATTTAAAGATCCAATATCCGCTAATTCCAGTAACAAGAACAACAAGAACGCCGAGTGCTATACCAGGTAGTCCACCTTCGATGATGGATGAAAAACTGATGTTCATTCCCAGTGCAAAAGCGAAGAATGGAATTAACATATCGCTCCCTTTTCCAAGGAAAGTACGAATATCTTCATCAATGTTTCCTAATACAAAACCGATAAAAATAGGCAGAAGCACGCCGATAAATGCTGTTACAGAGAAATAGCCGCTTTGCACACCCATTGCGCCTACAAAAGAAAGCGTCAGCATCGTGAATAAGGGACCATCGTTCATTGCTAGAACAGAATAAGCTGCTTTATCTTCGCCTTTTCCATATTGGCCAGCTAAAGCTACATAGAGACCGCCATTTGAATTTGTCATTGCAGCGATTACTGCAATTGGCGCTAACCCAAGAAATAATCCTTCAGGACCACCTGCAAGTAAATAAATAACGGCACCGATAGCTCCACCGAATATCCATTTGACTAAAAGTAAGGTGAATCCTTTTCCAAAAGAAACACCGAAACTACGTACATTAATTTGCGAACCTGCACATAAAAGGAAAAGTGCAATTAATGTTGTCGCTCCATCAACAAACAATGCTTGTGTGAAATTTCCAATCCTTAGCATATCTGGAGCAACTGTATTTATTAAGGCGCCCAAAAGTAGAGGGACGACCATCATCCCGCCGGGAACTTTTTCAATTGACTGTTTTAACCTCATCAGTATACCTTCTTTCTGTTTCATTTTTCAACACTTCTGTGAAGTGACATAAAATAAGATCGCTTACATAAAGAATAATACGCTTTCTTTTTAAAAAAACAAGTAAAAACTGAAATAACGTTGCATTATGCAACGTTATTTCAGTTTTCTCCACAGCGTTGTTCGGTTAATTTGTAAGCGCTCTGCTGCTTTCGATTGATTAAAATCTTCTTCAGTCAAAACGTGTTTAATGATTTCTTTTTCAATTTCTTCCAATGACTTATTCAAAGAGATGGGATTGCTTTTTGTTTCTGATAGATAAATATAAGGTTGCATAGATGTTTTCACCTGAAAAAACACGTACTCAATTAGCCAGTCAAACCGTTGCAAGGCGATGGTAGGTAATTCACCTCGGTATCCAATCACTTGCTTTCCATATAATTGATTTGCTTCTCCGATTAATCTTCTGACAAACTGATTCCATTCTTGTTTACGATCAAGAAGTGAAGGAAGTTGAATGGTATACAAATCATCTGTAATAGAAAGGGGGTGGTCGCTATGGACTACAATCTTTTCGGATGAAGATTGAATAAATCGGATGAGATTTAACTGTTCGGTCTCTGGTAGAACGTTCCAATTTTTCACATATAACGGAAGGCTCTTATAGTCGATATCCGTAGCGACTAGGAGAGAAGATGCGTCAACAACAAAAGCATGTTTAGGTAACAATGCTTTAGCAAGAACTTCTTCTCCAGATCCGGCGGGACTTATAATCATGGTTGCTTTCTTATTACTCGCCTCGTTAAACGACTCTATTAGTTGATCATTACTTCCTAAGACGAGAGAACAAGTAAGGTGTTTTGTTTGAATACGATTAATCTTTAAAAGTGAAGTATGCTCGATGTTTTGTAAAGAGACATAAAAGACTTTTTCGTTGGCTAAGTCGATTTCTTTTATTGTTAGTTGTAGTGGTTCATTTAAGTCCGCGATAACGGTAGAAGTTTCTTTTTGTTTAAGTGCGGTATTTACTTTTTCCACGAATAGCTCTAGCGCGATCTGATCATACGAATGTAAGAAGGTGTAACTTTTTGTTAATACGCGCCCTTTTCTATTCATAATAAAAAAGGTGTCACTTGATTGTTCAAATGCTAATTGAAGCAAAGAATTATGTCTTTTATTTTGAGCTATTGATGAACCTAATAACTCTGCTTGTTCAAGTGCAGTGTGTACGGATTCTTCTCCTGATGTAATCAAAATGCCGTCAAGTCCATGTTTTTTAGCGAGGTTAACAGTAATAACATCACCAACAATTATCCTGCGACCGATTGATTTAGCATGCAATATTGCTGGTTCTACCTGCTCTACAGAAGTAACTGCTGTAATCGGAAGATCTGTCTCTATTAATTCAGATATTTTATTGAAATTGTGTGAGATGTTCTCAAATGCAATGATTTCAGTGTGATCTGATTCAGCTTGGAAAAGCAAAATCATACGTAAAATATCGTAACCAGATATTGGGATTTCAATGACTGGTTTATTTGTGTAGTTACGGACGACGTTTGCGGTACCACCTCGGCTAATATAAAGATCTGTATATGTCTCTATACCAGAAGTTAATAGGGGGACAGATTCCTGTAAATCGGCAACATGAACATCAACATCGAGTCCGTGGAATTGTGGGCTAATTCTTTTGATTATTTCAAGTAACCCTTCGTAAGGAGCAATAATGGTTACCCTTATTTTATTCACCTTTTTCCCTCCATACCTAGTTGTTATTGCCTTTTCTTTTCCCTATGACAGTACCATTTTCATTCAACGAAAACAATCTACGGATAATTAGATAAAAGGAACTGAAATATAATTACTTTATTTATTTAATTGTGTTGACATTTAATTTTAGTAAAAGGATAATATACGTACAATTACAATAATTCTATAGTCAAAAAGGGGTTGAAGTGATGCTAGATAAATTGAAAACGGAAACACGGAATCCGGATACAATGCATCTTGATTGTATGAACGTATCTGAAATTCTAAAAACGATGAATTATGAAGATGCAAAAGTACCAGAGACGATTGCTCAGGAACTTCCTCGAATTGAAGAAGCAGTAAAGCTTGTTATTCGTTCTTTCGAAAAAGGTGGGCGATTAATTTACGCTGGAGCAGGGACGTCAGGACGTTTAGGTGTACTTGACGCGGTAGAGTGTAAACCAACATTTGGTGTTTCAAACGATATGGTAAGAGGGGTTATTGCGGGAGGCGATAAAGCATTTACGGAAGCTGTAGAAGGTGCTGAAGATAGTGAGGAAGCTGGGGCAATGGAATGTGACAATCTATCCATATCCCCTGAAGATACAGTAGTCGCTCTTGCAGCAAGTGGTCGAACACCTTATGCAATTGGTTTGCTAAAAGCAGCAGAGAAGCGGGGAGTAAGTACGGTGTCCATTTGTTGTAACAAAGGGGCAGAAATGAGTCAATATGCTTCCGTAGCGATTGAGCTGGAAACGGGTCCTGAAGTATTGACTGGTTCTACTCGATTAAAAGCTGGTACAGCTCAAAAGCTTGTCTTAAATATGATTTCAACCACGTCAATGATTGGGGTTGGAAAAGTCTATCAAAATCTTATGGTAGATGTACAGCCAACAAACAAAAAATTAGTTGAGCGTTCAAAGCGTATTATTATGGAAGCAACTGAGGCTAGTTATGAAGAGGCAAATGTCGCTTTTGAAAAAGCAAAAGGGCATGTGAAAACAGCGATTGTGATGGTTTTACTTGGTTGTAACTATGATGAAGCGGTTAACCAACTAAAAGAAAATAAAGGGTTTATTCGGAAAACAGTAGATAAATAACGTTGAAAGGGGGCGGTTTTGGTGAACAAAGATCAGCGCATGGCTTCTGAGATTCTAAAACATGTTGGTGGAAAAGAAAATATCGAGAGCTTAACAAACTGTATGACACGTGTTCGTATTGCTGCTAAAGACGATGCTCTCGTAAATAAAGATGAATTAAAAAAAATTGATGGGGTCATGGGTGTTGTCGAAGATGACACATGGCAAGTAGTGGTTGGACCGGGAACGGTGAATGTAGTTACAAATGAAATGAAAACCATGATTGGACCTCAAATGGAATTGTCCTTTGAAGAGAAAAGCGCTATAGATCAAGCAGATAGGAAAAAGAAAAACAAGACGCCATTTAAACAATTCTTGCGTAGGCTTGGGAATATCTTTATCCCGTTAATTCCAGGCCTTGTCGCATCAGGAATCATTAATGGTGTCGCTCAATTTATTATTAATACTGGTGTACAGGCAGCGGATCACACGTGGTTACAATTAATGACGATTCTTGGTGGTGGATTATTTACGTACTTAGCCATTATGGTCGGGTGGAATACGGCGAAAGAGTTTGGTGGTACTCCTGTACTTGGAGCAATTGCGGGGATGTTTATTTTTAATCCTGCTCTGGCAGATGTGACGATCTTTGGTGAGGAACTGCAGCCAGGACGAGGCGGTTTGTTTGGAGTGATTTTTGCTGCATGGTTGATGGTTTTCTTTGAGCGGCATATCCGTAAAATCATTCCTCGGTCAGTTGATATTATTTTCACATCACTTTTTACCGTCCTTATTGTAGGTGCCCTCTCTATCTATGCAATTATGCCTGTAGCAGGTGTGCTAGCAGAGGGAATTACATCAGGAATTAATGCAGTTTTAAGTTTTGGAGGTCCGCTTGCTGGCGCATTAATGGCTGGATTTTTCTTGCCGCTTGTCATGGTTGGTCTTCATCATGGACTTACACCAATTCATGCGGAGTTAATTAACGCATTTAGTTTTACAACCTTGCTGCCAATTCTTGCTATGGCTGGCGCCGGTCAAGTAGGTGCTGCGATCGCTATCTTTATAAAAACTCGCAATCAACGCTTGCGTAATGTTATTAAGGGTGGTCTGCCGGTTGGGTTTCTTGGAATTGGTGAACCATTGCTTTATGGTGTCACTTTGCCACTTGGTCGTCCGTTTATTACAGCTAGTATGGGAGCAGCTATTGGAGGCGCTGTGCAAGCAATGTTTGCGACTGGTGCTCTAGGAATAGGAGTTTCTGGATTATCGCTTACACCATTAATCGCAGAAGGAAAGTATTTACAATACTTAATAGGCATAGCGCTTGCTTATGTATTTGGTTTTATTTTTACTTATTTGTTTGGGTTTAAAGATGAAATGGCGAAGGATATATAATCGTTTGGCGGTGATGAAAAGATGAAACTAGGCGTTTCTGTCTATTTGGCTCAACCTTTTTCAGAGCAAGAAACATATTTACAAAAAGTAAAAGCAAATGGGTTCAAAGTACTTTTTACTTCATTGCATATTCCTGAAGACGATGCCTCACTCTATGCGGAACGATTACAGCAAATAGCGATGTTTGCAAAACATCATGATATGGAGCTCGTGTGTGATGTCTCACCTCAGTCACTGGAACATTTAAATATGACGTGGGATGAAGTCAGCGCTCTTAAGGATTGGGGTGTGACAGGCCTGAGGATCGACTATGGGGTTTCTCCAGAAACAATAGCAAAAATTGCAAGGAAGATGGATATTATTTTAAACGCTAGTACGTTACATGATGAAGAAATAGCAGCCTTAAGTAAGGCTGGTGTCGCCCCAAATCATGTAGAGGTATGGCATAATTTCTACCCTCGTCCTGAAACGGGGCTTGCAAGAGATGATTTTCGCCGATTAAATAAGCGTCTGCAAGACTATGGCTATTCGGTTATGGCATTTATTCCTGGAGATGTACCACGAGGACCATTATACAGTAGACTACCTACTTTGGAAGACCATAGAGAATGGTCTCCTTTCGCGGCATTTCTTGATTTGTTTATAGGCGAAGGTGTTGAAACAGTTCTTGTTGGGGATTTGGAACTCTCGGATGAAAGTATTGAACAATTTCGTTTATTTCTAGAAGCTGCCTGCATTTTATTACGGGCAGAAGTGAACCATGATATCACTAACCTGGCAGAAGAACATGTAAATCGTAATGATCAAGCACGTGATGTGCTAAGGTCGGCAGAATCCAGATCTTTGGCTACTTACGGTAAAAGAAATGTAACGCCGGAAAATACTGCTGCTAGGCCCTTGGGAACAATTACGGTTGATAACAACCGTTATGGACGTTATCAAGGCGAGGTACAAATTACAAAAAGTGATTTGCGAGCTGATGAAAGGGTAAATGTGGTAGGGCGAGTTATTAGACAAGACCGACCATTGCTTCAACAAATAAAAGGCGGGCAAAAATGGAAATTTAAATGGATGTAAAAGAAGCAGAGCCCTCTGCTTCTTTTTAATGTGTAGGGAATTAATTGCTTCTTGACATTTTTTGTTGCAAATTCACTTCATGCAAAATGATGGAACTTCTTTCTGAATTGTATCGTATAATTAAGTTAGGAAAGTAAAGGGGAGAGTGGAGAGATGATAAAACGAAAACGAATTTGGTTCGTTGCAGTGATGCTCCTACTGTTGGTTACACTCCTTCCTGCACAAGCAATAGCTGAGGTAGCTGTTGATGATGAGGCGGAGTTTTTTACAGCGGATGAAAGAAACGCAATTGAATCAGAGGGATCTGGTACATATTTTAATTATTACGTGCAAACTTTACCAACAGTAGGGAATCAAGACGTAAGTGAAGCGGGTAATTCTTTGATGGATGAGGTAGCTTCTCAAGGTTACGATTTTAGCATTTTTATTGTTGAAGATACATCGGATATTTATTTAAGCGTAACGAACGGTACCGAAGCCAATGAGTTAATTGAAGGTGATGAGAGTGCAATTATTGAGGAAGCATTTATTCCTGCTGCGGTAAATGGTCAAATGGGACAAGGTGTTACGGATCTGATAAACCATATTGAAAGCTTACAAACAAGCTCATCCGTGGCTGTTTACTGGCTCCTAGGAATTTTTGCAGGTGGTGCAGTTATCATTTTTGTCCTAGTGCTTGTATCAAAGAGTCGAGCGAAAAAGAAACGAGTTGAACAGGCAGAAGAGTTGAAAGGTCGGCAAAAACGCGTATTAGCAGATGTGCTCGAACCATATCACCAGGCGAATGAGCGAAGTGAGTTAAGTAGAGGGAAAACACAGCAGCAGTTTATTGATTTGCAGCAGGAGTTCTTCACACTTTTAACAAATGCTAAGGACCAAGAGCAAGAAATTGATCGTTGGGGCGATCAAGTGAGAGGCATAAAGAAAGATGAATTCATGAAAACACTGCGTCAATTCAATGAGAACGTTGACTCACAAGAAAAAGAGCTCGCAGATAAAACAGAGCGTTTGAAAGTGATGATTGAAGAGGAGATGAAAACAGCCGCACTCATTAAGGAATTAGAGGTGCGTGTTAAAGATGTCCGAAAACATGTAGAAGAAGTGCAACAATCATCTGGTTTACCATTAGGTAAATTATTTCAAGATGTAGAAAACGCGGAAAAGATATTAGGTGAAGTTATAGCAGCAGAAGATGCGTTTGATTTCTTATCCGCTTCAGCATTAGTTGATGGTGGTAAAGATGCGGTCCAATTAACCGAGATCCATGTCTCAATCATTAATACATTAATTGAGAAAAGTAAGTTGGTACATGCACAAGCAGACGAACAAGAAAATACAGTGAAACAGATTGTAGAAGATGAAGGGCTCATGTTGGTTGACGAAGATCCATATGCGTTACTTCAAGGAGCGCGAGATGCTTATCCAAAATTTGAACGGGTTTTGGCAGAAGGTGATGCGGCGCGAGGACAGCAACTTTTTGAGTCTATATCCCAAGCGATAAAGGAAGCAAAAACACGGGTAGAACTTCTTATTCAATACCGTGATCAAACGACTGAGTCTCATAAGAAGTTGATGAACGAATTACCAGGTTTCCAACAACTTGATGGAAGATTTAAGGTTGAATATGAAAAGTTACGTTCCGCATATGCGGTGATTCATTGGGATGGGTTAAGCGAGGCTTATGAAGAATTACAAGAAATCGCTACTGAAGTTGCTAGAAAACTTCCAACCATCTCTACATTAATCGATTCAAATAAGCAGCAGTATAAGCAAGCTTACTCGGAGATGGAAGATGTACTTTCTCGTTTTGAAACAATGAATACATTGTTTAACAAGTGCTTTCATACGTACGAAACACTTGAGAAAAAGAAAAGCGATTTGAAAAAGAAGTTGAGCAGCTTGAGACAAGAACTTCAAGAGATTGAGAAAGAGGCTCGCCAACAGTATCTTTCCATCAGAACAGCGGACTCCTCACAAGTGGAACGCTCTATCAAATCGGTAGAGCAGTTGATGAACAAATCCCCAATTGATTTGCAGGCAAGTGAAAAACAATTGCAAGAAACAAATCAAATGATTAATCGATTACGTGCGGAAATTGACCGTTTAATTAAAGACAAAAAGCAAATAGAACGAGAGTGGCAAGATGTAGCATCCTCTTACCAGCAGGTTGCTCGAAAATTGACACTAAGTTTCAGTGGCTCCTCTTTTAAACGAAGATTTGAATCTGCTGAAAAGAACGTTAAACAATATTTGCACGAAGGTGCATATGATCACGCAAGACAAGAAATCGATATTGCTCGTCGAGTCATTGATGAGATGCGCCAAGAGGAAAGAAGAATGGCACAAAGCGCTCAATCTGCTGCGACAAGGCACACGATTCGAAATGTTGGTAGAGGTGGAGGCTTTGGCTCTGGTGGTTCTTCACGTGGTGGCTCCCGCGGTGGAGGGAGTAGTTTTAAAGGCCGAGGCGGAGGAAGTAGTTTTAAAGGTAGAGGTGGCGGACGTAAGTTTTAGTCATAACTGAAAGTGGTGAAAGACGACCTAAATCAAATGGGTCGTCTTTTCGTTCATACCTAAAAACATCCTACCGTCCTCTGAAAGAATGGTAGGATAATGATGTTATTCGCTTTTTTGATTAAGTTTCGCTTTTAATGCTGCAAGCTCATCATCAACGCCACTGCTACGGTCAAGTGCTGCAAGCTCATCGTCTAGAGATTTGTTTGCACTACGCAATTCTCCGGACGCATCTGCTTCTGCTTCCTGACGCATGACTTTTTCTTCCATTCGGCTAAAACCGCCTTTTGCACCACTAGAGCCAATGGTAGACATGGATTCATTTACTTTTGAACGAGCTTTTGCGCTTTCAGAACGAGCTTTCAACGAATCTTTTTTCATATTCATATCGCGAAATTCATCTTTCATTTCTCGTAATTTCTCTTTTAACTCCTCTGATAAACGAGCAGCCTCATCATGTGCTTCTTTAAGTGAGTCGCGTTGACTTTGTTGTTTGTTTTTGTCTTCCAATACGCGTCGAGCTAAATCCTCGTCGCCTGATTCAAGTGCTTTCATTGCTTGTTCTTCTCGCTTGGCTACAAGTTCAGCTGATTCATCGTATTGTTTCTTTAGGAGTTTGTCATTTGCTAATTGTTTAGCAACAGCCGCTTCAACCTCCGCAATATCTTTTTCCATGTCTAAAATGTATTGATCCAACATTTTGCTAGGATCCTCTGCCTTATTAAGCATTGAATTTAATTCAGATGAGACAACGGTACGAACACGATTAAAAAATCGAAACATAATCTTTTCCTCCCCAATTTACATGCATTATTTAACGATACCATATTGTAAAACTGATTGTTATACTTACGAACCAAAATGAGAAAAGGTTTCTAATTATTTCTTTCATCGACTCGTGTTATGCTAAATATAGAGAAACCGATGGAGGGACATAATGATGAAAAAGCGAATTGCAATAGATATGGATGAAGTGATGGCTGATTTTAATAAAAAACATCTAACATTGTTTAATGCGGATTATGGAGAGCAGCTGACAATTGAAGATTTACATGGGAAGAAACTACGTGAATTACGACCAGAACTAGAAAAAGAAATTAGGAGTTACATGAAGGATCCAACTTACTTTAGGGATCTTGAAGTAATGAAAGATAGCCAGGAAGTAATACAAGAATTAAGCGAGAGGTATGAAGTTTATATTGCAACTGCGGCTATGCACTTTCCAACTTCTTTTACTGCTAAATATGAGTGGTTGCAAGAACATTTCCCATTTTTAAATGATCAACATTTTGTTTTTTGTGGTGATAAAAGTGTGATAAAAGCTGACTATTTAATTGATGATAATTTATGGCAACTAGAACGGTTTACAGGAGAAGGGCTGTTATATACGGCCCCTCATAATATTCAAGCAACCGGTTATACGCGTGTGAACAATTGGCAGGATGTAAGAGCTTATTTTCTGGAGAAATAACTATATACAAGGGGCGAAGGTATGGAAGAAGCGATTAAAAAAGAGTTAAAAGCAATTGAGCATCATTACCATGTTAAAATCATTTATGCTTGTGAGTCAGGCAGTAGGGCATGGGGCTTCCCATCTGTGGATAGTGACTACGATGTTCGCTTCATTTATTTCCATAAGCCAGAACATTATTTATCGATTGACCCAATAGGTATTGGCAAAAACCGCGATGTAATTGCAGTGCCAATAAACAAAGATCTTGATATTTCTGGTTGGGATTTTACGAAAGCGGCGAAATTGTTAAGAAAATCAAACCCACCCTTACTTGAATGGCTTCAATCAGATATTGTTTATTATGAATTTAGCTCAGTAGCAGCATAGTTACGAAATATAAAGGCAGAGATGGTATCACCAAAGTCTTGTATTCACCATTACTTAAATATGGCAAACAATAATTATCGTGAGTATTTGCAAGGAGAGGTCGTTCGAATAAAAAAACACTTTTATGTGCTTCGACCTATTTTAGCAGCGACATGGATGATGAGGTATAATACATTTCCACCTCTCTCATTTCAAACGCTGGTCAATCAGCTTATTCCAAAAGGCGAGTTAAGGCAACAAATTAATCAGTTACTGGAGGGGAAAATGAGTGGGATGGAACTAGATTTGGAGAAAAGGATTTCCGTATTTCATACCTACTTTGATGAGGCGTTTGAAGAATTAGAGAAATATGCACATTCGGTCGATGAAAAGAAAGTAGACTCGACAGAGAAACTTAATTGTATGTTTCGAAGTGCTTTAAAAGAAGTATGGAATTAAATAAATTAAAGGAGGCTGTGTTAGACAGACACAGCCTCCTTTTTTTATCATTCTTCCGGTCGTTTTCCTGGATCCATTTGTTCACTTGTAGCAGTGCGCAACGGTTTTACTTTTAGATCATTCGTTACACGGATTTGACATGACAAGCGCATGTTGTCGTCTTCAATTCCTTTCTTTTCCCGGGCGCCAGCTTCAGCTTCACCAATCGGTCCTGCATCCCCATCGATGACTTCGCACAGGCAGGTTGTGCAACGAGCATTTCCGCCACAACGGTGAAGAATGTCTACTCCGTTGTCTTCAAGAGCAAGTACGAGTTTTTTTCCACTTTCAACTGTAAATGAATGATAACCTTCAGCGTGAATCGTAGGCATAGTTCATAAACTCCCCTTTATGAATCAATTATGTATCTGCTTTAAGTTTAGCATGAATTGTTTTCTACTGGAAAAATAAAAAGAACAACATTTATATGCTGTTCTTTATGTATAGAATTCGTTCTATCATAGTTATTCTAAACCATAGTGAACGAGGAGTTGGGTCTCCAAATGTTCTGCCTGATCAAAACTAAGGCTGCTTCGTTTGCTTCTTACATAATCTTCAATTGCGCGTAGATAGGCAGATAGCTCGCTAGTCGCGGTTGGTAGAAACCTCTCTGCTCTCTTTTCAACAGCTTTTATATCTTCTTGTGAATACACGGCAGTCGCCCCCTAATTACGTTTTTCTTTTAATTAAGTGTACTGAAAAAATTCTCCCATATCTATTAAAGATTTGATAAAGAGTTAGTGAAACTGTCTTAACAAATAGGAATTAGTGTGGGAATTACCATGATTTGGTTTTGTTTGGTAATAGAATTTGACCATTTATTGACTACCGCTCCTTAAAAGGGGTGGTGGTTTGTTTTCGTTTCAAAAAGGAAATGGAAAGGGGGAGTATTGTGCATACTCTATAAGAGAAGATTACACTCAAACGGGGATTTAAGAGGAGGTTGCTTATGTTATGTCGGTCTAGTGATGAACTTCAGCTCTTGGTTAATCAAGCGAAGGATGTAACGGGCCAAGGAAGTGTAGCTGATTACATACCTGCTTTGGCGCATGCAGAGCAAGAAAAAGTTTCAGTCGCTCTTTATTATCCGGATGGAAGATTGTTTTCTGCAGGTGATACGCAAGAGAACTTTACACTACAAAGCATTTCGAAGGTTCTTTCCCTTGCTTTGGCATTAATTGATAAAGGGGAGGAGCATGTTTTTAATTGGGTAGGAAAGGAACCGACTGGTGACCCTTTTAATTCCATTGCAAAGTTAGAGACAAATAGCCCTTCTAAGCCGTTAAATCCAATGATTAATGCTGGTGCACTCGCGGTTACGCATATGATTGAAGGAGCATCTGTTGGAGAGAGGTTGGAACGTCTGCTTGAGTTTATCCGTTGTTTGGCAAATAACGAAAAGATTGCCTATAACGAGGAAATTGCCAAATCGGAATATGAAACAGCGGACTTAAATCGCTCACTTGCATTTTATATGAAACAGCATGGCGTTATTAATGAAGGGGTAGAAGAATTAATGGATCTTTACACAAAACAATGTGCGATTGAGATGAATTGTATGGATTTAGCACGAATTGGGTGTGTATTCGCGATGGACGGTCGTGATCCAGAAACAGATGAACAGCTTTTACCAATTGATGTTGCGCGTATTTGTAAAACATTCATGGTGACGTGTGGGATGTATAATGCTTCAGGAGAGTTTGCGATTAACGTGGGAATTCCTGCGAAAAGTGGCGTTTCGGGTGGGATAATGGGATCCATTCCAAAGAAGTGTGGTATTGGTATTTATGGACCATCATTAGATGACAAAGGAAATTCAATTGCTGGAATGAAATTGCTTGAGATGATGTCAAAACAGTACTCGTTAAGTATGTTTTAATGATATGAGGGTAGCAGGAAGTGAGTATGATTCCTGCTTTTTCATGTTTCACTCTGGTCCTACCTAACGTATAATCAATAGGCGATGTATAAGGAGCAGAGTAACGTATGTCTAAAATCGAAAAAACGATAAATGCAATTAAATTAGAAGTCTTGGAAAGAAAAAACAAACGTATGACAGTTAAGTTACGTACATTTTTAATGCGCATGGGATATAAACGACGCACGCCTCAACTAGTTGCCAAAGTAGATCAACAGCTAAGTCGCGCTGGCTTGATTGCTTATACTACAAAACGAAATAAACAATGGCATGAATTAAAAATGGAAGAATGGGTGACTTTTGCTGGCAAGGAAACAAGGAAAGAGCAAAATGACAAGTTTATTAGGTATGTAGTGGTGAGAGAAGGCAACAATCCCATTTCATTGTTTGCTCATCAAGAAGATGCGATTGATGCATTAAATAAAGCTGTGCATAAACGATTTGCTGGTATCATTGCGATTCCAACAGGTGGAGGAAAAACAATGACAGCTGTCAGGTGGCTTCTCTCTTTTGCAGTTAAAAGGAAGAAAAAAGTACTGTGGCTCGCACATCGTCATGAACTACTTGAGCAAGCGTTCTATGCATTTAAGCAGCAGGCTTATCGTGAACAACTGAATGGACGCAACGCTTTCCAATGCCGGGTTGTTTCTGGACATGTGGATCATGGTCATGCACTCGGAGTAAGTCCGTTAGATGATGTCGTTATTGCAAGCAAAGATAGCTTAAACAGTGGAATCGACCGTTTTCTATTAAATTGGTTAAATGAAGACGAAGAAGTAGTAATTGTTATTGATGAAGCTCATCATGCGACCGCAAGAACGTATAAACATATTATTGATGCAATGAAATTATATAGTCGTCCAATACTGTTAGGCTTAACAGCAACACCGTTCCGTACAGTTGAGACAGAGCAAGGGCTGTTAAAGAAACTATTCAGGGATGATATCGTTTATCAAATTGATCTCAGAACTCTAATTGCTAGAGGAATATTAGCAAAACCAATTTTTAAAGAGTTACAAACAAAGCTTGATCAAGCTGCAGGTTTAACAACTCAGGAGCTGCAAAGCATTAAATCATTGGACATCTTGCCTGATCATATCGCGAAGCATCTTGCAGATAATAGCAGGCGAAATCAACTTATTGTAGACGAATACGCAATGAATGACACTCGATACGGTAAAACCCTCGTCTTTGCAATCAATCGAAATCATGCAGTGATTTTAAATGAACTTTTCCAAAGAAGGGGCTTTCGGACGGACTATATCATCTCTAAGAGTGGAAAAACAAATGAAGAGAATCGCGGACGAATTGGCTCATTTAAGAGAGGGGAACTTGATGTCTTAATCAATGTAAATATGCTTACGGAAGGGACCGACTTACCCGATGTAAAAACCGTTTTCTTAACACGTCCGACCACCTCGCGAATCTTAATGACGCAAATGATTGGCAGGGCACTACGCGGTGGCGAAGCTGGAGGAACGAATCAAGCCTATATTGTGACATTTACTGATGACTGGAAAGAGACGATTGCTTGGGTCAATCCACGAAAGTTATATAAAGATGAGGCTGCGGATACAGTCAAAACGACGAGTCGAAAAAATCTTAATAACAAGAGTTTAATTTCAATGCGGAGGAGTGAACAAGCCTTGTATGGAGTGGGAACTGCTCAACAAGAGTCTTTAGTGGAACGCATTCCATTTTTTCAGACTGTCCCGACTGGAATTTATTCTTTTTCTGACCCTGCGATGAATGAACGGAGTATAGATATTCTTGTTTATGACCAATTGGAAGAGAGTTATAAAGACTTTGTAGCAGCTCTTCCTACCCTCGCTTTATTAGGTGAACAAGAAGCAATTAGACAAGCAGAGAACATCCAATTTAAAAACAGTAAAGGTCACCTTGGATATAATCGAGCAGATTTAGTTAAGTTGCTTCATTACTATCAAGCAACTGCAGATAAACCATCTCTGCTCTTATTTGAGGATAGAGAGAAGTTGAACCTTCAGGAAGTTGCTGAAGAGATTTATAGACAAGAACTTGGTGGAGAAAAGAAAAAAGCATATATTGACCAACTATGGAATGAAGAAACCAATTTCTATGCAGTCTATTTTGGCTTTAATAAGCTCCATTTTCGAAAAAGGTTAGAAACGGAATTGTTACGGATTGAAGAGCCAGGGCTATATGACGAAGGTTGGAAAAGGCGCAAGTAACTGGGCGCCTTTTTTTATTAGAGGGGATAGTCATCTAAACAAAACAAAGTATCAACAAGACTCTCAAATAACGATCTTTGGGAAGGGTTCATCCAATCTTCTGGAACATCAGCCATTAGCCACATCACTTCATCTAAAAAGACATGTTCGATCGACTGTTGCCAGTGCATAGATTCTTTTTCAGTCAGGATGACATAGGGGGAATATCCTTTCATAAATAACGCCCATTCGTTAGTTGTAAATACCCTATTAGGGGCTGAGGACATTTCATTATGAAATAAGAGCAAACAGAGAGCAAGGTCAAAAGTTCTAGGAATCCAAGCTGCGTTATCTGGATCAATTAAGTACGGTTCTGGTGTAAAGATTAAGTTATTTGCTTTGTAATCATGAGGAGTAGCAACATGGGGTAATCCTATGTCTTTTATCGTTTCCTGTTGATTAACAATTTGAATCAATTTTTCGTTTAAACGAGACGTATGAATAGCTACATCGTGTTGCTTAGTGAGATTAGTAATGTTTCTAATGCTATCCTCTACTTCAGAATCGTAAAAGTCATATACATCATATGGTTTTAATTGGTATGTATTAACTGAAGGAGATAATGCGTGAATTTGTCCCAAAAGTGCACCAGCTGCTTGGATCTGTTCAGGTTCTCCTATATATACATCGCCATCAATAAATGGATATACAACATAAATATCATTTTGAACTTGTTTTGGATTTGGGCTTATTCCTTTTACTGGAGTAACAACAGAAACGTCATTTGCGGCGAGCATGCTCGTATATTCCATTAATCGTTGCGCGAAAAGCAAGGGGCGTTGGGTACGCTTGGCTATATAATTGTCTACATGATAAACGGGCGAAAATGGGTATATGCTAGTAGGCTCTTCTTTAGAATATATTCCGAAGGACTTTAAGATGGTTTTTACACTCATGGTTACCTCCATAAAGATATCTGATTTATTTGATTATATTAATTGTATCAACAGAAGAGAAAGATGGCAATCATTGGATAACAAGTGAGATTGTTTGTGTTTACGAAATGCTTTTAAAAAAATGATCGATTTAAATTTAATAAAAATTATGTGTTTTAAAAGTGATAAGTAGGTTATAGAGGAAATAGAAATCGTTTTCAAATCAAATAAGAAAGGTGTGTTGAGAATGGAGCTTAATTTGCACATGGCGAAACAGCTTATTGCAGCTGCTGAAGCAGAGGCCGAAAGTGTTGGTGTGAAAATGGTCATTTCTATTGTTGATAGCGGTTGAAACTTAATTGCCGTTCATAGGATGGATGATGCTTGGCTCGCAAGTGTTGATATTTCTCAGAATAAAGCATGGACCGCAGTTGCTTTGAAAACGGAAACGAAAGCATTGGAAGAACCTACTGTTCCAAATGCAGAATTGTATGGATTAAACACAACAAATAATGGACGAATTGTCGTATTTGGTGGTGGGATTCCTCTTAAAAATGGAGATAAAGTGATCGGTGCAATTGGCGTGAGTGGAAGTAGTGTGGATGACGATGTCATGGTTGCTCAAGCTGGTGCTCATGCATTTGAAGAGTTAGTTACAAGTCAAAATACGTAGAAGTAGGAGGGGTTCTTAATGGTTGGTAATCGTGGAGTTGTTTATATGGGTAAGAAAGGGGTCGAGATTCAAGATATCAATTACCCTGACCTTGTTTTAAAAGATGGTCCAGGTGTTCCAGCTTCAAATGTTGGTCGAAAATGCGAGCACGGCGTTATCTTAAAAGTGGTCACCACAAACATCTGCGGCAGTGATCAGCATATGGTTCGTGGCCGAACGACAGCTCCTGAAGGGTTGGTACTTGGACATGAAATAACTGGCGAAGTTATTGAAGTAGGTAGGGATGTTGAATTTATTAAAAAAGGTGATCTTGTATCAGTCCCATTTAATATTGCCTGCGGACGGTGTGTGATGTGCCAAGAACAAAAAACACATATTTGTTTAAATGTTAATCCAGATCGTCCAGGTTCGGCTTATGGCTATGTAGATATGGGTGGTTGGGTCGGCGGTCAATCGGAGTATGTTATGGTCCCTTATGCTGATTTTCAGTTGCTGGTTTTTCCGAACAAAGAAAAGGCAATGGAAAAAATTCTTGATTTAACGATGCTTTCGGATATTTTTCCTACAGGGTTCCATGGTGCTTATACGGCAGGTGTGCAAATTGGATCAACGGTGTATGTGGCGGGTGCTGGTCCTGTTGGTTTAGCGGCAGCACATTCAGCTCAATTGCTTGGTGCTTCTACAGTCATTGTTGGAGATATGAATGAAGAAAGATTGCAGCAAGCGAAGAGTTTTGGTTGTGAAACAGTCAATTTACAAAAGCATGATCGCTTAGGTGAACAAATTGAACAAATACTTGGTGTACCTGAAGTAGATTCTTCAATCGACGCAGTAGGATTTGAAGCGACTGGACATGGTGAAGGTGCGGAGGAACAACCAGCAGTAGTATTAAATACGATAATGGAGGTTACTCAAGCAGGCGGAAAGTTAGGAATTCCAGGACTCTATGTCACAGAAGATCCAGGAGCTACAGATAAGGATGCACAAACAGGTTCCTTGAAAGTGCGATTCGGACAAGGGTGGGCAAAGGCACATACATTTGTTACAGGGCAAACTCCAGCGATGCAATACAATCGACAGTTAATGAAATTGATTCTATCTGGGAATGCCCAAATCGCAAAGGCTGTTAACGCGACAGTTATTTCCCTTGATGAAGCTCCTAATGGATATAGTGATTTTGACGGGGGAGCAGCGAAAAAGTTTGTGATTGATCCACATGGCATGTTGAAAAAATAAATGATTAAGGTGAGGGTAATGGATTTCCCTCGCTTTTTTATATGTAGGGGCAGAAGATTAGACTGGTTGTTTTCAGTTAATTCTCCTACAATGATTAAAGAGAGGAGAGGAGCGAGTGTTGAAAGGAACCGATTCTTTAGCGATTGCACTAGTTGCTATGACAAAAGCAAATTGCATGTATATGGAAGTCTTTAATCAATCGAATAAGCGTATCGGGACAGCTATACTAGGTGAAATCAGACAAGCAATTCAATCTGGTTTTGCAGATATGCCGGTTGAAACATTTTTACTGCAAAAACCGCAACTACATATGCAAGATCAATTTCAATCTTTTTTAGAGAGTGACATGTTTGCGGTGTTAGTGGATTCGTTATATGACGGATTATATGTAACAGATGGTATTGGGATTACCTTAAAAGTGAATAAAGCATATGAACGTATAACGGGTATACAAGCAAAACAAATTATTGGTATGCATATGCGTGATATGGAAAAATTAGGTTACATATCAAGGTCGATCTCTTTGGAAGTCATTAAACAAAAGCAAGCCATAACAAGAATGCAGCGGCTTGCTAATGGGCGCAATGCGATGGTTTCTGGGACACCGGCGTTTAATAAAGATGGTGAACTACTATTTGTTGTTAGTGTCGTTCGTGATATGACCGATCTATTAGCGATGCAAGCAGAACTTGAGGATTTAAAAGAGTGGCAGGCAGAGATTGATCATCATGTATCGGCTGGAAAAGGGGCTACCATCGTTGCAGAAGATGTGGAAACGGTTTCCTTTCTGAAAACGGCCAAGCGGGTAGCGCAGACAACTGCAACAGTATGTTTACTTGGTGAAAGTGGTGTAGGAAAAACAAGAGTAGCGGCATTTATTCATGAGCATTCATTGCGAAAAGAGCATCCATTTGTCGTTGTAAATTGTGGTGCGCTCAGTGAAGCGTTGATTGAATCTGAATTGTTTGGGTATGCTCCAGGAGCTTTTACCGGAGCGCTTGCAAAAGGGAAGAAAGGACTTATAGAAGTAGCGAATGGTGGAACATTGTTCTTGGATGAAATTGGAGAGTTACCACTTTTATTACAAACGCGGTTATTAAAAGTAATAGATGAACTTCGTTATACACCAGTTGGATCAACGGAACTAAAGGAGGTGAACGTACGAATTATTGCAGCTACAAATCAGTCGCTACAAGAGTTGGTTGAATTAGGGAAGTTGCGAGAAGACTTGTACTACCGTTTAGCGGTGGTTCCAATGACGATTAAACCATTAAGAGAACGTCCGAAAGAAGTGAAACGGTTAATTCATTTATTTTTAAATGAATTTAATGAGCGCCACAATCGACAAATTCAGTTAAGTAAAGACGTCGTTCATGTTTTGGAATGGTACCACTGGCCAGGGAATATTAGAGAATTAAAAAATGCTATTGAATGTATTGTTGCGACTTCTATGAATGTATTGGTGGGTATGGATCAGCTGCCGACACACATTCTCCATAAGAAATCAAATCCAAAGCGAACATTAAAAGAAGCTGTTCAAACGTTAGAGGAGAGACTAATTGAAAAAGCAATGATGGAGCATGGAAACACTAGAGCTGCTGCGCAAGCCTTAGGAATAAGCCAATCGACACTTGTGACAAAACGAAATAAGAGGGAGTGATTGATATTTTAATCGTTTGATCAAAAAATAAATCGATTGATGGATCTAAACCGCATAAGTAAGCGCTTTTTGAATTGGCACAGTTTTTGCTTGTCCCTATAGTAACAAATGAAATAGGAGGCAAAAAAATGAGTGTACAAACTTTTAAAAGCGCTTACAAGATTTTGACGGGAGCAGGGGCAACAGCCCAATTAGGAGACGAGGCCCTGAGGCTAGGTATGAAGAATCCATTAATAGTAAGTGATAAAATAATTGATCATGCAGGGTTAATCAAGGAGATATCAAGTGTATTAGCTGGGACTTCTTATGGACAGTTTTTAGATGTACAGCCAGAGCCAGCATTTTCTGTAGTAGAGGATTGCAAAAAAGCGTTTGTGGATGGGCAATATGATGGATTTATTGCAATTGGGGGAGGAAGTGCTATTGACACGGCAAAGGCAGCCTCTGTTTATGCTACTTACGACGGTGATCTTGCTGACTTTATCGGCACAGATTTAGTTCCTAAAAAGGGGGCACCACTAATTGCGATTCCAACAACCGCGGGAACTGGATCAGAAGTGACAAATATCGCGATTTTGTCTGATAAAAAGGCGCAGTTAAAAAAAGGAATAGCAAGCGATTATTTATTGCCAGACGTTGCAATTGTCTCTCCGGATATGACTCGGACAGCGCCACCAAGCGTCACAGCATCTAGTGGTATTGATGCACTTGTTCATGCGATCGAAGCTTATTTATCTGTTCATGCGTCACCAGTTACTGATTCCTTAGCGCTGCGTGCAATGGAAATGATTGCAAGAAGCTTGCCAATCGCATATGCAAATCCGGACAACTTAGAAGCGAGAGAAGAGATGGCAACTGCAAGTTTAATGGCAGGAATGGCGTTTGGTAATGCTGGAGTTGGTGCGGTCCACGCTCTTGCTTATCCCCTTGGTGGTCGTTTTAATATGGCGCATGGAGTGAGCAATGCTTTGCTTTTACCTTTTGTTATGAAAGCAAATAAGATTGCTTGTATCGAGCGATTAGGGGATGTGGCTGTTGCTCTTGGTGAAAGGACTGCGAAATTGAGCGCAAATGATGCAGCTGATTCTGCAATTTCTGTTATGACACGTTTGTGTATGCAAGTGAATATTCCAAACAGTTTAAAGTCATTTGGGATTGAACGTGATGATTTAAGTTCCATGGCTGATGACGCGATTTTAATAGACCGCTTATTAAAAAACAATCCCCGTAAGTTGACTCGTGATGAGATTTATTCGATTTACGAAGATGCTTTCGAAGGGCGGTAATAAGAGATGAAGTGGAGAGAGCGGCAATATGGCCAAGAAACACCGTATGTTCCTCTTGGGCCATTTAAACTTCGAGTTCCATTCGTCCATTATCGGTTTGAGTGGCCGGATTATGTTCAAGGACTCCTCATGTGCGCAGTTGACCTTGCAGCAATCCCGCTTCTTATGGAATTGTTAGGCATGCCGTTTGAAGCGGCTCTTGCTGTAGTTATATTAAATGGTCTTTTCTACTTGACGCATCATTTGTTAGGCGACCCAGTTGTTCCAGGTTGGATTACACCAGCTATACCATTAATTATGATTTATGTGTCTGCTTTTCCAGAGGATCAGAAAGTCCATGCGCTCATTGCTTTTCAACTCACATTAGGTTTGCTGTCGATTATTTTAGGAATGACAGGTTTAGCTAGCAAAGTCGTTCGATTTGTTCCTAGTGCGATCAAATCGGGCGTTATTCTTGGAGCAGGAATTATCGCTGTCATTACTATTTTTGAAGTAGGAGGTCGATTTGAATCATTTCCGTGGACAATCTCAATAGCGATCGGAATAGGCTTCTACTTGATGTTTTCAAAGCATTTTCAACACTTAAAAGGAAATGGCGGGTTGTATGGTTTAATTGGCAAGCTAGGTATTTTACCTATCATTTTGCTAGCTGTAGTTGTTGCACCTTTATTTGGAGAGGCGCCTTGGCCAGCAATTGAATGGGGTTTTTCTAAACCTGATTTCATTACGTTGTGGAATGAATATACGTTATTTGGAGTTGGTTTTCCGCCACTAATGATGTTCATCACTTGTTTGCCGACTGTTTTTGCTGTCTATCTCGTTTTATTTGGAGATATTCTTCAAGCAAAGGCGATTTTAAAAGAAGCGGATGGTATTCGCCAAGATGAAAAAATAGACTATAACCCAAACCGTGCTCATTTAATTTTTGGTGGACGCAATACAATTATGAGCATTATCGGACCAGATGTGACAATGGCTGGCCCAACTTGGGCGGCGATGCAAGTAGTCATTACGGAAAGATTTAAGGAAGGGAAAAAATCGATGCATTCGATTTTTGGAGGAATGGGTTCATTTCGCTTAGGTACGAATACGGGCTTATTGCTCTTACCAATTGTCAGTTTGGTTGAACCAATCCTTGGTGTTGCGATGGCGTTAACATTATTGATTCAAGGATACGTCAGCGTGCGAATTGGCATCTTGGAAGCAAAAAGTCAACGAGACTTAGGCATAGCAGGAATTGTGGCCGCCATTCTTGCAGTAAAAGGAGCTGCTTGGGCATTTGCTGTTGGTGTCATTCTTTGCTTGCTTATTTATGGCAAACAATTTTTTAATGGAGAGAACGATCAGACGTTTACAAAAGACGTTGATAAAGATGAAAAAAGGAGTGCTTAATTGATGAACCATGCTTTATTTATTAACAATGAGTGCGTTCTAACGGATGATTTAATTGAAGTAGAAAATCCCGCCACCAAAGAGATAATCGGGACAGTGGCTAGCGCGGGTAAAAAAGAAGCCGTTGCAGCTGTTGACGCGGCAGCTGAAGCTTTGCCCGAATGGCGTTCTAAAACAGCTGCAGAGCGTGGTGCGTACTTGCAAAAGTGGCATGAATTGATTGAAAGGGAAGCTGAAGAAATTGGCAAATTGATGACGCTTGAACAAGGGAAGCCGCTTAAAGAAGCAATTGGCGAAGTCCGTTATGCGAACAGTTTTCTATCTTGGTATGCAGAAGAAGGCAAACGTGTTTATGGGGAATCGGTTCCAGCTGCATCAGCAAGCAAGCGAATCTTTATCCAGAAGCAGGCCATTGGCGTTATTGCAGCGATTACGCCTTGGAACTTTCCTGCGGCTATGCTGACGCGTAAATTGGGTCCAGCACTTGCCGCTGGCTGCACAGCTGTCGTGAAACCGTCCGAATTAACACCTTTCACTGCATATCGAATTGTTGAGTTGGCACGGTTGGCTGGTATTCCTAAAGGTGTTATTAATTTAATAACTGGGGATGCAGCCGTTATTGGGGAAACATGGATGGCTGATGATCGGGTGCGAAAAGTATCGTTTACGGGGTCTACTAAGGTTGGGAAATTACTGATGAAACAAGCTGCTGATACTGTAAAAAAACTCTCCCTTGAACTTGGTGGGCATGCTCCGTTTATTGTAACGGAGCATGGCAATATCGAGAAAGCAGTTGAAGGGTTAATGGCTTCAAAGTATCGAAATGGTGGACAGACATGTGTTTGTGCAAATCGTGTATATGTACATGAATCGATTCAGGAAACATTTGTCGAGACCTTTAATCAAGCGATGAGAACGTTAAAAACGGGAGATGGACTGGAAGAAGGAACTGATATTGGTCCATTAATAAATCAAGCTGCCGTTGAAAAAGTCCAAAATCATGTCATCGATGCAGAAGAAAAAGGCGGAACAGTCATCTACGGACAAGAGCCACATTTAAAAAGGGGCCATTTCCAGACACCAGCAATTATAGTAAATGCTACGGATGAGATGCTTTGCATGAACGAAGAAACATTTGGTCCGTTGGCGCCAATTGCAACATTTCAATCTGTGAGCGAGGTAATCAAACGTGCAAATAATACGCCTTTTGGTTTAGCTGCATATGTGTATTCTAGTGATATTACAGAAGCGCTTACGATCTCGGAACAGTTAGAATATGGAATTGTTGGTTTAAACGATGGATTACCATCAGTGGCGCAAGCCCCTTTTGGCGGGATGAAAGAAAGTGGTCTTGGACGTGAAGGTGGCCATTGGGGGATTGAAGAGTATTTAGAGGTGAAGTATATTTCACTTCAATTATAATGGCTGAGGAAACCACCTCTGAGATTGTTTATCTCTGAGGTGGTTTTTTAGTTGGCAATCTTCTCTCTATTTATTAGTATGAAATGTATTTTATGGCATCTCATCCTCACTTATGTAACAGCCATATACCCAAGCCCTTTTTTCGTCACAATCCCATTGGCTAAATTAAGAGAGAAGAGTTTTTGTCGTAACCTTGTGATGTTGGCTGTAAGCGTATTATCATTAATAAATTGATCATCATCCCAGAGCATTTTCATCAGTTCATGGCGTGAGATAATCTCATTATTTGATTTGACTAGTACCGAGAGAATAAAAAATTCATTTTTTGTAAGTTCAATGGTTTCCCCGTCCTTATAAATTCCACCGCTTTTTAAGTCAATAATGGCTTGATTCCATTCGATGACATCGGAGGATGCTTCTTCATACGTATAGGTTCGACGAAGAATTGCCTTAACCTTGGCGAGAAGGACATCCATATGAAATGGTTTCTGAACATAATCGTCCGCCCCAGAGTTCATGGCCATCACCATATCCATCGGATGATCTCTTGATGAAAGGAAAATAATGGGTACTTTGGATACTGCACGTATTTCTCTACACCAATGAAAGCCATCAAACTTAGGAAGTTGTATGTCAATTATGACTAAGTGAGGTCGATGTGCTACAAAGTCTTCCATTACATGAGAAAAATCACTTGGACTACTTACCTCATATGACCACTGGCTTAACCCTTCATTTAATGCTTCTAAGAGAAGGGAGTCGTCTTCAATAATAAAGATGTTCATATTCATTTGGAGCCCTCCTTCTTATATATTGATCTATTCTAAATTATTCACGTTTAAAAAACGACGATGACTATAGCTTACGTCGTAAGCACTGTAAAGTTCAACCATTCCTTTGTACCTTACTGGTAACGATGGAGACAAATTATGCATCCTCTTGCTTTTAAGTTCTCAAATAAAAATCTCTCGAAGCTTATTGCTGTTTGTAGTAAGTTGTGAGCTTGATGGAGAAAACGTCATTATGGGACGAAATTTCATTTGTAACGGGTATGGATTGAGTTTTTTTTCAATGTACCACCTTTACTAAACTCGCTAAGTTCCAAAGAAAGGGCAAGGCCCCTCTTATTAAATTCATCTCTAAAGTAATCCACAAGTACATCAAATAATTCTGAACAGGTATGTTGTTTCTCGGCCATTGATCGGCCAGCACCAATTTTTAGCGTGAGGTGAACAAAAGCGTCATCTTTCCTTGAGCCATCTGCAATATAAAAATGATCGAGTGGAATTGCTCGGGAGCGAATTCCTCCAATAGGAAACACATCTGGTTGTTTAAGTAGAACACTATGTAGGGCAGGTAGAAGTTGATCGAACTGGATGATTGTGTCTAAATTTCTTGTATACTCAACGATGATGTGTGGCATCCTTTGTCTCCTTCCCACGGTCAAAAGTTTGATCTCCAGCGATGGTGTTCACTAACCGACCAATTCCTTCAACTTCTGTCACAATTTCATCTCCAGCGTACACTTTAGCTAAGCCTTTAGGCGTTCCAGTTAGAATGATGTCATTTGGACTAAGTGTCATAAAGGAACTTAAGTACTCAATTAAGAATGGAATATCAAAAATCATATCGCGAGTGGTGCCTGCTTGCGTTAATTCACCGTTTACATAGGTTTTAAGTGTTAGATTCATAGGATCAGAAACGTCACTTGCGTCAACAAGATAGGGACCGATTGGTGTACATGTATCACGATTTTTTACACGAAGATTGGGACGGTAATAGTTCTCGAGGTAATCACGAATGGCGTAGTCGTTTGCGACTGTATACCCTTTCACATACTTATACGCATCTTCACGTTGAATGTATTTGCCTGCTTTTCCGATTATCACGGCAAGTTCGCACTCATAATGCATATTTTCTGCGGAGTCAGGTTTGTAGGTTAATGAATTATGACCAACAAATGTGTTTGGGCCTTTTAAAAATACCAATGGTTCTTCAGGTGCGTTAAACGAAAGTTCTCCAGCGTGATCGGCATAATTTAAGCCAAGAACAAAAACAGTTCGGGGTTCCACGGGGGGGAGAAAAACGGCTTCTTTTTCCTCTATGAGCTGTCCATTTTCTAGCTGTAGTTTTCCTTCTTTAACGATTGCGAGTTGGACCACACCATTTGCAGCAACCCGTGCGGTTTTCATAATGAATCCCCCTTTTTCTCTAAGGTAATCGAGTGTTGAAGAAAACCAATCTCATCGATGTGAACTTCAATACGATCGCCTACCCTTGCCAGAGGAAGGTTTAGACCAGTACCTACTAACAAACAATCACCAGCAGATAACGTCATGAATTCAGTGATGTCACTTAAGAGTTCTTCAACTGATCGGATGAGATTACCCGTGTGAAAATGTAGCACTGTTTCGTCATTAATTATCGTACGAATATGTAGGTTATTTGGATCGGTAATTGACTCTTTTGGTACGATCCATGGACCTACTGGGGTAAACCCGTCTAGAGAACGATACTTGACCGATGGTCGAAAAAATGAATCATGGGGCAGAGAGATATCACTGACAATTGTATAACCGCCAATAAAATCAAGCGCTTTCTCAACAGAAACTTGAGTAGCTGTTTTACCGATAATGATTCCTAGTGTCCCGCCGATGGTTACTTTCGTTGTTTTTTCAGGTAAGGAGACCTGTGACCGATGTCCGTTTTTTGTGTTATCAGGTTTAAGATATAAGATAGGAGCTTTTGGCGGGGTTTGGTACGGTGCTTCAGAGAAAGTAGCAAGCCTTTTATTTAGTGATTCTTGTTCATTTAAAATACATCCATAGATTGCTCCTGTTACTGGACAATCATAAGCGGCTGTGGTAGAAAAGTGTGACTTTCGTCCGTAAATTTGCTTGCCACATTTAGTAGCCGTAACAATTTCCATAATGCCCTCCTTAAATTCAATAATTATAAGATATGATATCATATATGATTATTCGCACAAGAAAAAAGTAAGCGCATACAACTCATTGATGAACAACATCGTCAATAAATTTGCTTGCCGCTTTTGATAGGTAGCGATCTTTTAGCCAAATGTATGCAGAGGATGCTTCTAGGTTGGCATCTTTAATTGTTGCGGTTGTTATATGTGGGGTTTGGAATGCTAAGAGCGTTGATTCTGGAACGATGGTGGCTCCAAGCCCACTTGATACGAGTGATAATAGCATAGATACATCGGGACACTCACAAAGAATATGGGGAGTCAGATTTTGGGTAGAAAATGCATCGAGGATTAATTCATATTGTCCAATTCCACTTACCCGGTGGAGCAATAGTAACGGCATTTTGGCAAGCTCAGCTATGTCGATTGAGTTCCCGCCGGAGTAGTTGTAGGTAGTAGGGTAAGCGACAATGAATGGTTCTTTCTCTAATTGAATCGATTCGAATTCATCTAGATTCAGGGGCATACGAACTAGACCGAGCTCTACTTCTCTCGATTTAACAAGTTCACTTATTAAGAAACTGTCGCCTTGTCTTAGTGAAAAACGGACATCAGGGTAGCGGTCATGAAATAGTTTCATACGTTCTGGCAAAAAAGCAAAACAAGATTTTACGGCACCGAGTTTTAAGGTTCCTCGTAATCCATTTCCAGTTTCACGAATTTCTTTTTCCATCTCCTCAAGTTCCTCTAGAATAGGTGCTGATCGAATAAACAAAGCGTTGCCAGCTTCGGTTAAAAGGAGTTTGCGCCCTTTACGTTCAAAAAGCGTCACACCAAGTTCTTCTTCAAAAATGCGCAATTGTTGACTTAAAGGAGGTTGGGCCATGTGCAAGTTTTTTGCTGCTTTAGTGATTTGACCTTCTTGAGCAATTTCGCGAAAATATCGAAGTCGTTTAAGATCCATTCATCAATTGCTCCTTTGTATGAGTCTTTACAATGAATTGGGCGACGATGCTTCCATATGAAAAACAGATCAATTTCATATTAAATCAATATTTTTCCTATACTTTACCACGTGCTAGAGTAAATGCAAGAACTTTTTTGAAAGCGTATTCATTTTAAGGTGAAGAAGTAGTGAAAATGTGTTGTTAGACGAAAATTATCTATCGATCCGCTCTGATATGTTGAAAGAATACGTTGTAATTGGTACTTAAACGAAAAGTTAGCTTGCTTAATGGGTAGTAGCGGTTAGAGTGGTGGACCATGTGTGATTTGGCTGAAGTCGAAGAAGTGTTTGGAATGACGAGCGTTTACGCCTATTAAATAAAAAGGAGCGAGTAATATGTATAAAGAAGCAAAACAAATGTTAAGAGGTTCCATCGCACCTATTGTCACACCGTTTAAACAAGATGAGTCACTTGATCTAGATGCACTTCGGAATTTAATTGATTGGCACATTGAAAGTGGAAGCCATGCTATTTCTGTGACGGGTACAACAGGTGAACCAAGTTCGTTGACAGTAGATGAACGAGTAAAGGTAATGGAAACGGCCGCAAAGCAAGTGAATGGACGGGTTCCTTTTGTTCCAGGTACCGGGTCTACAAACCATCAGGAAACTCTATTTTTAACAAAAAAAGCAAAAGAACTTGGTGCAGATGCAGCTTTAATTATTGTTCCCTATTACAATAAGCCTTCTCAACATGCACTGTATAAACATTTTAAAGCTGTAGCTGATGCAGTTGATATCCCAATTATTATTTACAACATTCCAGGCAGAACGGCGACCAACCTTGATTTAAAAACATTAGCAAAGTTAAACCAGAATTGTGAAAACATAATTGGTGTAAAAGAGTCCAATAAAGACTTTGAACATGTAAATCGTGTCTTGCTCGAATGTGGACGAGATTTCTTATTATACTCTGGGATTGAATTGCTTTGTTATCCAATGCTTGCGATTGGGGGGGCGGGACATATTAGTGCAACTGCAAATGTTGTTCCTGATAAAGTGGCAGAGATTTATGATGCGTGGGAGCAAGGTGACGTAAAAAGAGCTCTTGATCTTCACTTTGAATTGATGCCTTTAAACGACGTTTTATTTAAAGATACAAATCCAGCACCGCTCAAGGCAGCGCTCGGTATGATGGGGAAAACGGAACCTGTATTACGCATGCCGATGGATGTACCAACGAAAGAGCTTCAAGATGAGATTCGTATTGTCTTAAAAGAGTACATTCATATTGGTGCACATTCTTAAATTTGGAAAGGAGTATTGATAATGGAACAAACAAAAAAAGCATGGAACCGCGAGAACATCACTGTTAGAGATAGTAACCAATATATCGGCGGTGTATTTGTTGAGGCGAGCTCTGGCGAAACGTTTGCAAATATAGATCCTTTTACAAACCAAAAGTTGAATTCTGTTGCTTCAGGAGATGAACGTGATATTTCTAAAGCTGTCGAGGCTGCGTCTAATGCAATGAAAAATGGCCCATGGGGCAGCATGAAAGTCGAAGAACGGATGGTTTATATTAACCGAATTGCTGATTTAATTGATGAAGAGATCGAAGAAATTGCGTATTTAGAGGCGCTTGATACAGGTTTGCCAATTAGTCAGACGAAGAAAATGACGGCTCGGGCTGCAGAGAACTTTCGTTTTTATGCTCGAATGGTTCAGTCCGTTTTGCATGGAGAGTCATACCCAGTAGATAATACTTTTATTAATTACACCGTATATAAATCAATTGGTGTTGTAGGATTAATTACGCCTTGGAATGCCCCATTTATGTTGGAAACATGGAAAGTAGCACCTGCTCTTGCAACAGGCAATACAGTCGTCTTAAAACCAGCAGAGTTGTCGCCTTTGACAGTCGATAAATTGGCAGAGGTCATTGATCGAGCGGATTTGCCAGAAGGTGTGTTTAATGTTGTTCATGGATACGGGGAAACAGCTGGAGCTGCTCTTGTTGCACATAAGGATGTCGCGGCAATTTCATTTACAGGAGAAACAACGACTGGCTCAACAATTATAAAGAATTCAGCCGATACATTGAAGAAAACTTCTATGGAACTCGGTGGGAAGTCACCACTAATCGTGTTTGAAGATGCAAATTTTGGCCGGGCACTTGATGCGGCGGTATGGGGAATTTTTTCTTTTAATGGAGAGAGGTGCACAGCAAATTCCCGAGTGTTTCTTCACAGCAGTATTAAAGATCGTTTTATTGAGGCGATGAAAGAGAGAGTCGATAACCTGACGCTCGGTGACTCAATGGATGCCTCTACGCAACTTGGACCTTTAATTAGTCGAGAACATATGGAAAAAGTCAATTCGTATATCTCTCTTGCAAAAGAAGAGGGGTGTGAAGTTTACCAAGGGAATGTGCCAGAGACTCTCGCCGATGGAAATTTTATCTCACCAACGCTCCTTTTGAATGCACAAAACCATATGAGGGTGTGCCAAGAAGAAATTTTTGGACCAGTTGTTTCGATTATCGAGTTTGAGGAGGAGCAAGAGGTCATTGACGCAGCTAACGATGTTGAATATGGATTAGCTGGCTATGTTTGGACGTCTGACCTTCAACGCGGTCACCGAGTTGCGCAAGCAGTAGATGCTGGGATGATTTGGGTAAACGCACAAAATGTTCGTGATTTACGCATTCCATTTGGTGGGATGAAAGCAAGTGGGATTGGTCGAGAGGGTGGACACTATGCGATGTTTGAATTTTATACAGAGCCGAAAGCGATTCATATTGCACTAGGTGATCACCATATCCCGCAGTTTGGTAAAAAACAGTGAAGAGGGGGGAGTACTTTGCCAGCCAAAACAGGACAACAATACATTGAGCGACTAAAGGCAGCAAAAAACAATGTTTATATGCACGGCGAGCGTGTAGGCGACGTCACAACCCATCCAGCAACCGCAAATGTTGTAAAGTCGATGGCAAAGCTTTATGATGTGCAGCACGAAAAGAAAGAGAAGATGCTCTATACATCTGAGAAAACTGGCGATCAAGTGGGGATGACGTTTTTGCGACCGAAAACGATTGAAGATCTTATCCTTCGTCGTGAGGCTATTCAGGAATGGGCGCGTATTTCTGGAGGAATGATGGGACGTTCACCCGATTACTTAAACGCTGAAGTGATGGCTATGGGTGTTTCAAATGATTTATTTGCTGAAGATGAGCAGCGATTTGCCGACAATGCTCGTAAGTATTATGATTTTGCGCGAGAGAATGATATAAGCTTAACGCATACGCTGATTCATCCTCAAGTTAATCGGGCAAAGGCGCAGCATGAACAAAAAGATGCAAACGTGGCATTGCATTTAGTAGAAAAACAAGCGGACGGCATTATTGTCGATGGCATTCGTCTTCTTGCGACGCAAGGTGGAATTACAGATGAGATTCTCGTTTTTCCGTCAACCGTAAAACCTGCAGGTGAGTTAGATGACCCATATTCGCTTGCATTTGCAATTCCGAACAATACGCCTGGACTAAAATTTTTAAGCCGTGAGTCGTTTGATTATGGCAAGAGTGCATGGGATCACCCATTGTCCTCCCGTTTCGAGGAAGGTGATGCGATTGTCTCTTTTGAAAAGGTACTTGTTCCGTGGGATCGTGTGTTTGTCTGTGGGAATTCATCCATCTGTAATCGAACATTCCGCGAGACAAATGCGGTCGTCCATATGTCCCATCAAGTTGTATCCAAGAATGTGGTTAAAACAGAATTCCTGTTAGGTGTTGTATTAAAACTGATGGATGCGATTGGTATTGATGGATTCCAACATGTAAAGGACAAAGGAACGGAAATTATGCTGACGCTAGAAGCGATGAAATCTCATTTATACCGCGCCGAACAAAGCGCGAAACCTGATAAGTGGGGGACGATGACGCCAGATTTTGAAGCACTTAACGCTGCACGTAATTGGTATCCACGTGTGTACCCTCGCTTAAATGAAATTTTACGCGTCCTCGGTGCGTCTGGATTAATGGGAATTCCGACAGAAGCGGATTTTCAGAATGAAGAGATTGGCGCAATTCTTCATCGTGGATTGCAAGGCAAGAATTTAGAGGGATATGAGAAAGTTCAACTATTCAGGCTTGTCTGGGACATGACGATGAGTGCATTTGGAAGTCGTCAGATGCACTATGAATATTACTTCTTTGGTGATCCAGTTCGTATGGGCATGGCGTACTTTGATGCATTTGAAAAAGATTCCTATAAAGCACAAGTTGATGAATTCCTAAAGAGTATTTCAAGTGTGAAGCCAACACTTGTGAGGGGGTCATAAGATGAGTGGCGCGATTATTCGTACGGGGCGTGCTGTATTGCACGTAACTGATTTAGAAAAAGCAAGAGATTTTTATGTTGAAGGGTTAGGATTTATTGAAACAGAGTCCACCGAAACAGAGCTGTATTTGCGTGGTTTGGAAGAACATAATCATCATTCACTTCTTTTGAAAAAGACAGGTGAAGCCGCTATTGAAGCAATTAGCTATAAAGTGTATGCGGAATCGGACCTAGACTCGTTGTATGAGCAGTACTTGCAAGAAGGATTGCAGCCAATTTGGCTTGCAAAAGGCGATCAGCATGCAATGGGAAGGGCTTTGCGCGTACAGGATGTGTCAAGCTTACCAATTGAATACTATGCTGAAATGGATTCAGTGGAACGAATGCTGCAACGTTATGATATGTATAAGGGTGCGCGTGTCCAGCGGATTGATCACTTTAATTGCATGGTGAGAGATGTGGAGGAGGCATATGGCTTTTACACGGAAAAACTAGGTTTTGCTTGTTCAGAATACACAGCAACAGAAGAAGAACGAATCTGGGCGGCGTGGCTGCACCGGAAACAAACCGTACATGACGTTGCATTTATGAATGGGGAAGGACCACGTTTGCATCATGTAGGTTTTTGGTTAAATGATCCATTGGCTCTCATTCATGCATGTGATGTATTAGCGGCTAAAGGGTATTCACCGAGCATTGAGCGTGGGCCAGGCCGTCATGGATTATCCAACGCATTCTTTCTTTATGTACGCGATCCAGATGGACATCGAATTGAATTATATAACGGTGATTATTTAACGAGTGACCCTGATTTTAAACCAATTCGCTGGGGTATTAATGATCCAATGAGAGGAACGTTCTGGGGGCACGAGGCGCCGGATAGTTGGTTTAATGAAGCTTCAACCGTTCTTGATGTCAAAACACAGGATCCTGTTGAAATTAAAAAACCTGTTTTAAAGCAAGGGAAACCACAGTTTGTCATTTAAGGGGCGAGGAGAAAATGGATGAGCGTTTGTTTCGAACGGCTATGAGCAAATTTACAACAGGAGTAACGGTCATTACGACTGAAGTAGATGGGGATATACATGGCATGACTGCAAACGCATTTATGTCGGTTTCACTCGATCCAAAGTTAGTTCTTATTTCTGTGGGCAATCGGGCAAAGATGAAAGGATATATCGATTTATCTAGTACGTTTGCAGTCAACCTGCTCTCTCGGAGCCAAGAAAATGTGTCTAAGCAGTTTGCTGGGCAAATAAACGATAAAAACACTGCGGTGTTTACAGAGTTTTCTGGTTTACCGGTGATTGATAAGGCGCTTGCTAGTATCGCTTGTGATGTCCATGATACAACGATCCAAGGTGATCATACGCTGTATATTGGTAAGGTGAGGGATGTTGTTGTGACCGATGCCGAGCCGTTAACTTTTTATTCAGGGAATTACGGGATGATTTCATAAAAATAAAGGTGATTCTTGCAAATGCTGCAAGATCACCTTTATTTTTGTCCAAATTCAATTGCGTGAACCGTATTTAGTTTGTGTTGCCGTGCAAACAATTCAATTTCAACATCTGTGGCACCGTCAGTGAACATCTGAATAAGCTGGTCATGTTCAATTATGGAATGAGGCGCACGTTATTGCTTCTCGGACTGGGATAGCGCTTGAACCAAGTTCTTTTGCCATTTGGTCCATAACGATTCTTTTCCCAGGAGCATAACTACCATCAACAATGCATTTTCTAATTAGTTCATAAGCAAGTTGGCGTTTGCTTAATTTTTTATACTCATACGTCTAAATATATCGAATAGAAGTGTCGCGCAATCAGACGAGACTCACCATTCTTTTTTTCTACCGGCCGCTGCCTTTGTTTGATTAAATGGCAATGAATTTGGTTGATTGATGACTTTCACTAAACTTGGACGAAAAATGGTGTCGCGCCACCTGCTAGGCTGAAAAGGTAAAAGGGGATATAGATAAGGAACACCAAGAGAACGTAAGAATACACCATATATAATCAGAGCAGTTGCTGCAAGAACAATGCCTGTAAATCCGAAGAAGTGGGCAATGAGCAATAGAGTAATTCTCATAAAAAAGATAGGTGACAATAATCCACGATGCAGAACTGGAAAACTTGTAATATAACAAACCCCAATGATAACGATCGTAACGGGGTGAAAAAGGCTAACGTCTATTGCAATATCACTAATGAGCATCGTTCCAATAAAAGTAACGGCAAAGATCGTATTACCTGGCAACCGGTATGAACCGTCCATTATGATTTGCATAAGTAATATGACAAACAATAATTCAATTGTAAAAGGCGCGAGTGTACCATGCGTTTTAATTAATTGGGTTGCCAAATCCGGGGGCAATGATTCGAGGTGAAACCGTACGAGTGCACACGTAATTGCTGGTAGTAAAGTCGCAATTAAAAAATACAAGTAACGAAGTGGTCTTGCGCCAAATCGACCGAACTCTGATAAATAATCGTCTTGATTTTGAAAGAAATGAAAAAAAACACTTGGAGCAATAATCGCTAATGGTGATCCTTCGACTAATAGAACAACACGTCCTTTAGCAAGCGCCATTGCACAAGCGTCAGGCCGATCAATTGTCATGGTACGTGGAAAAAGGAATCCTTTACCTTCTAATGCATCAATAGCAATTTGTGAAACGATAAAATCATCAACGTTGATACTTTTTAAGCGTGCAATGACTTCGGAAACAAGTCCAGGTTTTGTTTTTCCTTCAACAGAAAGGACTGCCATATTTTTAGCGGCGTGTTTTCCCACAGAAAGTGTTGTTATCGCAAGATCAGAGCTACGGAAATAGTTGCGCATTAAGTTCAAGTTTGTCGAAAGATCTTCCGTTAATCCAGAGGCAGGACCTTCATAAACACTACTTGATAACGGAACACCCACACTGCGTATATCCCAATTGGAACAGTCAATTAAGTAAGCATAGTTGTGATTGAAAATGAGTACTGCTTTGCCATTAAGTAACCCTCGTTTGCACGTTTCTAATTCGTTTGTTTGTACAGGGGCCCCATCTTTAAGCCAGTTTTCTAAATCAAACATAGAAAAGTGTTGATTTGATTCAGTAAGTGCTTGAATGGGTTCAAATATAAAAGAATGGAGTTTCTTTTCATCAATTGCTTCTTCTAGAAAGAGCAGTTTTGCTTCAGTGGAGTTTGCTAATTGTATGGAAAGAGAGCGTACGCTCTTTGCTTTATGGAATATGTTTTTTATTAACAAATCATTAGCCAATAAATTATCCGTCAAAATTGCCATTGTACGCCGCCCTTTTCTATTGATTTACTTAGTATGCAAACGGAGTTGTCTCGTTATACACGAGGTTAGTGTTTTGAGGAAAAGAGAAGAAAAATCACCTTTCGCTAGGCAAATGCGTATGATATGAAATGATTGTTAGAGGAGGAGAACGAATGGACCCACATCAGCATCGAATCATCTCAAGTTTGTTTCCAGGAGGAGGTGGAGGTGGCCCTGGGTTTCCAGGGCAAGGAGGCCCACCAGGCTACCCGGGAGGGCCTCCGGGTTTTCCAGGAGGAGGTCCTGGTCAACAAGGTCCAGGAGGCCCGCCGGGCTTTCCTGGAGGAGGGGGGCAAGGAGGTCCTCCGACCGCTCCACCTCCTAGTGGACCACCGCCATCAGAAGGGGTTTTGGCGACACAGGGTTCACCATCGGTATTTGCTGTTGACCCGGGGGCAATATCGGGTTGCGCATTCCGATACACGTATATTCGATTAAATAACGGTGAACAATTTTGGTTCTATCCAACATTTATTGGAAGGAATTCAGTCGCCGGTTATCGTTGGATGTTTTTTAGATGGATTTATTTTGGAATTGATACGAGAAGAATCGCTTCATTTCAATGTGTGTGAAACATGCGATAAGGAAGGGTAAACGCTACCCTTTCTTTTTTTGTCTTTTTAAAAGGAGGAGTATTTGCGACTTATTAGGAGGATATGGGAAGAATTACAACCTCTCTGTCGAGCAACCGCTGTCATCTTCAATCTTGAGGCTAATATTAAGAGATTAGATGTTTGCAGAATTTATGTAACCATCCTATTATTAAGAAGGATCAAACAATCCTAATTAAATAAAAAAAGGTGTTTTGTTTTTTATGAGTCAGGGTAAAAGAAACAAGAATATCGCTGCAATCTTAATTAAATAAAGGAGGTAATTATGGCTCAATCACCGGTTTTGATGCTAGAAAAGCCAACCGTTGAAGATGGAGGTGCCATGTGGCAGCTTGCTGAGGATTCATCCCTCGATTCAAACTCATCCTACAAGTACATTATGATGTGCGAATATTTTGACGAAACTTGTATTGTCGCAAAAGAAGAAAACGATGTCGTTGGATTTATCACCGGTTTTATCCCACCGAAACAACCGGATACGTTGTTTATTTGGCAAGTAGGTGTAGCTGAATCACAACGTGGCAAAGGACTCGCGCTTGACTTACTTGAGAAGCTTTTGGAACGTAGTGTATGTGAAAATGTAAACTATGTCGAAGCGACTGTGACACCGTCAAACATCGCATCCCAGTCTTTATTTAAAAAGTTAGCTCGTTCACAAGGAACAGCATACAGTGTTTCTGAATGTTTTGGGAAAGATTTATTCCCAGATGAAAACCACGAAGAAGAAAAGACTTTTCGAATTGGACCACTTAAGTCTTAATAAGATTCTAAGGAGGAACATCGTAACGTGACTAAAACAGATATGAGCATTTTTGAGAATTTGGAATCAGAAGTACGCAGTTATGTTCGCAATTTCCCGACTGTATTTACAAAGGCAAAGGGCTGGAAAATGTGGGACGAAGACGGAAAAGAATACATTGATTTCTTTTCTGGAGCAGGTGCCTTGAACTATGGTCACAATGACGAAAAGATGAAACATGCGCTTATTAATTACATTATGGAGGATGGCGTAACTCACTCTCTTGATATGGCTACAAAGCCTAAGGCTGATTTCTTACAAGCGTTTAACGAAGTGATTTTAAAGCCAAGAGATTTGAATTACAAAGTAATGTTTCCAGGACCAACGGGAACAAATACTGTGGAAGCCGCATTAAAGCTAGCTAGAAAAGCAACTGGTCGGACTGACATTATTAGCTTTACAAATGGTTTTCATGGTATGACGATTGGTTCATTATCGGTTACGGGAAATGCCTTTAAGCGAAAAGGGGCAGGGATACCGCTAACTAATGTTGTAACGATGCCGTATGACAATTTTATCAGCGAAGATTTGGATACTCTTGATTACCTCGAACAATTCTTAGTAGAAGGCGGTTCAGGAGTAGATATTCCTGCTGCTGTTATTCTAGAAACGGTCCAAGGAGAAGGTGGCATCAATGCCGCCCGTATGGAATGGTTACAGCGATTAGAGCGTATTTGTAAAGAGCATGCCATTTTAATGATTCTCGATGACGTCCAAGCGGGTATTGGACGAACAGGCACTTTCTTCAGTTTTGAAGAAGCTGGTCTCAAGCCAGATATCGTCTGCTTGTCAAAATCAATCGGCGGATATGGAACCCCGCTTGCACTAACCTTATTTACTCCAGAACTTGATATTTGGGAACCAGGTGAGCATAATGGCACGTTCAGAGGGAATAACCATGCTTTTATAACGGCTACCTCTGCACTTGATTACTGGAAAGGGAATGACTTCGAGAACGCAATCAAAGAAAAGTCAAAAGCTGTTTATGCTTTCTTAACGAAGTTGGTTGACACGTATCCAGAAATGAAAGGACATGTGAAAGGTCGAGGCTTGATGGTTGGTATTTGCTCTGAAGTAGATGGTTTAGCTGGAAAAGTAGCTCAAGAAGCTTTCCAAAGAGGACTAATTATGGAGACAGCAGGCTCTAAAGATGAAGTATTTAAATTGTTTCCAGCCTTAAATATTGATGATAAAGCATTGCAAGATGGGTTGAATATTATTGAAGAGAGTATTCGCTCAGTTCTTGGTGTAAAAGAAGCAGTAGCAAACTAAGTATACATTGGACCAGGAGGCTATTCATCATGAAAGTAGTAAAACTAGAAGAGATCATTGGAACCGAAAGAGACGTAGATGGAGGCAACTGGACGAGTCAACGTCTTGTTGTCGAAAAAGATGGTATGGGTTATTCCGTTCATGACACACAAATTAAGGCGGGAACGGAAACACATCTCTGGTATAAATATCATCTTGAGTCCGTTTATATTATTGAAGGTGAAGGTGAGGTTGAAACAATTAAAGACGGCAAAATTTGGCCAGTGAAGAAATTTGAGTGCTATGTTCTTGATGAGCACGATGAACATTATCTTCGCGCCAAAACAGACATGCGAATGGTTTGTGTCTTTAATCCACCAACAACAGGTGAAGAGGTTCATGATAAAGACGGCGCATATCAATTGCCAGATCATCTAAAAAAGTAAAGCAGTGCTGAGCCGAGAACAAGCAATGTTCTCGGCATATTTTATTTCACTTCAACAATTCGCCCCTCATCTTCTCCATAAATGAAGATGGAGATCAACCACTTGTCTGTATCCCCCTGATAATTTGTATAAATCACATAGCGGTAATCAAGGTATTCGTCTGCGGGAGGAATATGTGCTATTTCTTGATATGCTAAGTTAATGGCCTCTTTTTCTGTGTAAGTCGCTCCGTCAGGCTTTGGTGGGGATACCACCTTTGAAGATATAGCTGTTGCTTGTCCTGGAAAGGAAGCTTCTACTTCATCATATTTAATATCAATACGGTCTCCAATTTCTGCGTTTGCTTCTAAAGCTTTGAAAGAAATCAGCGAACTTTCTTCGGTGTAAACGAGAGCGGAGGAATCAAAGGTTTTGATAACAAATCCAGTAAAATTTGAAGATGATTCATAATTCGTTAACGAACTTGGTTGGGTTTGATTACAACCGCTAAATAGTAAGAAAAAGATAATAAGATATAGTAGTGGAAACTTCATTTTTCTAGCTCCTTTGTATGACATGAGAAACAAACCTTCTCTATCTAATTGGCTAAACCGGTTCTATATCCTTTTAATGATGAAGAGTTTCTATAATGAATCACTTTTAATTTGATTATTGAGAATAATCTTGATAAAATGAATCGAACAACTTGGAAGCGCATACAAATATTTGTACGAAAGGGGTTTTCCTAATGATGAACACACCTTTAACAATTCCGCCAATGCTTGAACGAGCGGAGCGTTATTTTCCCAATAAACAGGTAATCTCAAGAACGCTTGCCAAGACGCACCGGTATACATATGCCGAGATTGGTAAAAGGACAAGGGCGCTTGCTAGTGTTTTAACAGAGCTTGGACTTAAACGTGGAGAGCGAGTTGGGACGGTCGCTTGGAATCATCATCGTCATTTAGAAGCCTATTTCGCTGCGCCAGGAATGGGTGCTGTTTTGCATATGATAAATATGCGACTCTCGCCAGACCATCTTGTGTATGTCATTAATCACGCAGAAGATAAGATTTTACTGATTGATGAGGACTTGCTTCCGGTGATTGAGTCAGTACAAGAACAATTAACGACTGTGCATACGTATATTATTATGACGGATAATGAAAGTGTACCAGAATCATCGCTTGCCCCATTATTTTCTTATGAACAATTGTTAGATAAAGGGGACCGGGGTTTTTCTTTTCTGACGGGTCTTGATGAAAATGAACCTGCGGCAATGTGTTATACATCAGCTACAACTGGAAAACCAAAAGGCGTTCTTTATTCACATCGAGGAATCGCACTCCACAGTCTAGTACAAGGAATGGTTGATACAACCGCCATTTCAGAAAATGATGTTTGTATGCCAGTTGTACCAATGTTCCATGTGAATGCGTGGGGACTTCCATATAGTGCAACATTTTATGGGGCAACACAAGTACTACCGGGACCTAACTTCACACCTCAGTTATTGGCCGAACTCATTGAGTCTGAAAAAGTCACATTTACTGGTGGCGTTCCAACGATTTGGCTTGGTTTGTTGCAAGTGCTAAATAAAGGGAATTACGATGCGAGTAGTCTTCGTGCCGTGATTTGTGGTGGTTCTGCTGCGCCAAAATCAATCATTGAAGCTTTTGAGAAAAAATTGGGTGTGCCATTCTTCCACGCCTACGGTATGACAGAGACGAGTCCTCTTGTGTCTTATTCAAGACTAAAAAGCCATCAACAAGAATGGGAAGAGGAAGACCGTTATACTGTGCGAGCTAAGCAAGGTATGGCTGTTCCACTTATTGATATTAAAGGGGTAAATGAGAACGGAGAGATTGCCTGGGACGGAAACGAAATGGGTGAGTTACTCATTCGTGGACCATGGATAGCTGATTCTTATCATCAAGACGAGCGGTCTATCGATACATTCCGTGATGGTTGGCTCCACACAGGTGACGTTGTCACAATTGACGAAGAAGGGTCAATTAAAATAGTTGATCGTACGAAAGATTTAATAAAAAGCGGTGGTGAATGGATTTCCTCAGTTGATTTAGAAAATGCCATTATGGGACATGAAGCGGTGTTAGAGGCAGCAGTAGTCGCGGTTCCACATGAAAAGTGGCAGGAACGTCCGATTGCTTGTGTTGTATTAAAAGAAGATAAAAAAGCAACAAAAGAAGATATTTTAGAATACTTGGCACCTCAATTTGCTAAATGGTGGCTTCCAGATGAGATTGTTTTTATGGAACAATTGCCAAGGACTTCAGTCGGTAAATTTTTAAAGCGAGCATTGCGGGAACAAGTAGTAAAGACGATCGGTTGAGTCTACTATTGTAAATAGCATTTGTCGAAAAAACCAAACCATTGCTTGGTTTGGTTTTTTGGTTACGCCGATTTAATCTATTGGGACGCTCTTTGGGCGTAGCAGTTTCTAACTTCATAATAGATCTACGTCGAATTTCGAAGGATCTTGTCCACGATTTATAGCTACAGCTCCTCTTGTCATTGAGAGGCTTTTTCTATTTCAATTAACATCATTTCGTTATGAACGTTCATCGATATTGTCCATTTATCGTCATCTTCATTGTAATCCGTTCGCTCAACATAGATAAATCCATAATAGGAGATATCGAAGTGATAAATCTAAATCTATTTCTTCAAATGCGAGTTGAATGGCTTCTTTCTCTGAATAAGACTGGTTTTCTTCTTTTGGAGGAGAGATAATTTCAGCTGTATCAGCGGTTGCTTGACCAGGATATGATTCAAACACAATTGAATACGTTAATAAAACTCGGTCTCCTACTTCGGCATTTGTGTTAGCGGGAAGGTTAAAGGAAATAAGACCGTTAAGTGTGTTAACGAGACCTCTTGTGTCGCTAACGAATCCAGTAAAGTGTTCAGGCAAATAAGTGGTGTGAAATGTATCTAGTTGGTTCATATCATTTAACGAATCTGTTCCAGGTTTAGAAGACAAATTTTGTTTTTCGTGCTTCTTATCTGGATTTGGAGGTGTCTCTCCATTCGTGTCGACTGTGTGACAACCTACGAGAACAAAAAAACAATAGCAAAAACGGATAAACAAACGGTCCGCAAACTGATCAGCTCCTCAATTAATAGTAAACTAAATGAAGGAAAAGTAGTTTCATTCTATCATATACAAAGCAGCATAATTCAAATCTAATTAAGTACGGATGAACATTTACTTTATTTACTTAACAGAATGGTTTATAAAAGGTAAAATAAAGGGTGAAAGGATGATTGATATGGTAACAATGGGTGATATTGCAAAAAAAGCGGGTGTTAGCACTGTAACGGTCTCCAAAGCCTTAAATGATAAAGAAGGCGTGAGTACTGAAGTAAAACTGAGAATTAAAGAGATTGCCGTAGAGATGGGCTATCGGTTTAATACAAGTGTCAAATCTGGAAATGGGCGGACAAGTAACATTGTGATCTTAATTCCTGAACGTTTTGCGGGTGATGACCAAGCATTCTATTTAAAATTTCATAAGCAAATTGCTTTATGGCTAGAATCCTATCAATATTATGGCATTTTACAAATATTAAGCGCGGGTGATGAAGAAGAACGGTTATTGCCAAAAGCAATTTCCGAGAATAAAGCGGACGGTGTCATACTGTTAGGACAACCCTCAAATGAATACATTGAGTATTTATTAAAGGAAAATGTACCTTTAGTATTTCTCGATTTTTATACGGACAAAATTAATACGGATGTTGTTGTAACAGATAATTTTTACGCCGTTTATGAGTTGACAAATTACTTAATCAATCAAGGACATAGTGAAATTGGATTTGTTGGGAATGTTCACACGACGAGCAGCATTCAAGATCGCTTTCTCGGCATGTATAAATCCTTACTTGAACATCGTCTTCATTTTAATGATCATTATTTGATTAATGACAGAGATGATATGGGGAAGTTTGTTAATTTAGAACTTCCTAGCAAACTTCCAACAGCTTTTGTCTGTAACTGTGATCGAGTCGGATACTTGCTCATTCAGAAGTTGAATCAAAAAGGAATTCGTGTCCCTGAAGATTGCTCGATTGTTGGGTTTGATAATGATATTTATGCAACGTTATCCGATCCACCATTAACGACAGTGGAGGTAGATATAGAAGAAATGGCAAAAGTAGCTACAAAAAGAATGGTTGAAAAATTGGAAAGTGAACATGTTCGCAATGGAAGTTATGGAAGAATGTTAATAAAAGGGTCGCTTGTTTTACGTAATTCGGTAAAACGCTTAAAAGAACGCTCTTAAGAAAAAAATGAGCGTTTCTTTTTTTTTGTCTTGACTAGTAAGCGCTTTCATAATAAAGTAATTATTAACTTAAATTTTTACTTAATATTTACTTAAAATTAATTTTTATAAGGGAGGAAGGATGAGTTTAATGACAACATATAAATTCCCGCATCAATTTTGGTGGGGGACAGCTGTATCGGCGACTCAAATAGAAGGTGCAGCAAATCGTGATGGTAAAGGAATGAATATATGGGATTATTGGTACGAATTAGAGCCAAATCGCTTTTTTAATAAGGTGGGTCCAACGAATGCCTCAAAGTTTTATGATCGCTATCAGGAAGACATCGCTTTGATGAAAGAGCTGGGTCATAATACATTCCGTTTTTCGATTTCATGGTCAAGGCTCATTCCTAATGGGGTAGGCCCGGTAAACAAAACGGCCATCGATTTTTATTCTAATGTCATCGATGAATTAATTAGTGCTGGAATTGAACCTTTTGTGAATCTATTCCATTTTGATATGCCAATGGAGATGCAGAAAATTGGTGGTTGGGAGAATCGAGAAGTCGTTTATGCATACGCCGATTATGCAAACGTGTGTTTTGAACAATTTGGAGACCGAGTCAAAACTTGGTTCACACATAACGAACCAATTGTTCCAGTTGAAGGGGGCTACCTCTATCAATTTCATTATCCGCAAGTTGTTGATTTAAAACGTGCAGTACAGGTTGGTTACAACACAATGCTCTCAAGTGCGATGGCAATTCAGAAATACCGTCAATTAGAACAGGGGGGGAAGATTGGAGTAATCTTAAACTTAACTCCTTCCTATCCGCGGGATGCATCCAATCAACAAGACGTAGAAGCGTCAGTGCTCGCCGATGCCTTCTTTAATCGCTCTTTCCTTGATCCATCTGTCAAAGGGGAATTTCCTCGAGAACTGATAGCGGTTCTAAAACAATACGAGCTTTTACCGGAAAAGGAGGAAATGGATAAAGAAGTAATCACAGCGAATACAGTCGACCTTTTAGGAGTGAATTATTATCAGCCACGACGAGTAAAAGCAAAGGAAACACCAATTGGAGAAGGGCCGGTTATGCCTGGAACGTTCTTTGATGGCTATGATATGCCTGGAAAGAAAATGAATCCTCATCGCGGCTGGGAAATTTATGAGCAAGGTATCTATGATTTATTAATTAATCTGAAAGAGAACTACGGGAATATCGAGAGTTTTGTTTCAGAAAATGGTATGGGTGTTGAAGGAGAAGAAAAATTCCGAGACAAGGACGGCATCATTCAAGACGATTACCGAATTGAATTCATTTCAGACCATTTAAAATGGCTTCATAAAGCATTAGAAGAGGGTGCAAACGTTAAGGGTTATCACTTGTGGACCTTTATGGATAATTGGTCGTGGACGAATGCTTATAAGAATAGGTACGGTTTTGTGTCTGTCAATCTAGCAAAAGATGGAGAGCGGACTGTTAAGAAAAGTGGATGGTGGTTTAAGTCGCTAATCGAAAACAATGGATTTTAAGGAGAAGAGGCTACATCACTAGGGAGGAGGAGCATCTGTTTGGAATTAGTTGTTTTTGATATTGGAGGTACGGCGATTAAGCATGCCGTCGTTACAAATAAAGGTATCATTTTGGAAAAAGGGAAGGATGCAACGTCAACTGAAATAGAGACTTTGTTTGATGCGATCGTAAAAATTAAAAATGATTATGCTAGGAAATACACCATTTCGGGCGCAGCATTTAGTACTCCGGGTCTTCCAAACCAAAAAACAGGGTTTATAGATGGAGGTAGCGCAATCCCTTATTTACATCAAATACCTTTTAAACAGGAGGCTGAAGCACGTTTAAATCTTGATGTAAGTTTTGAAAATGATGCCAATTGCGCTGCCTTAGCTGAGATGTGGCTTGGTGGCGCACAAGGGATGAAAGATATCATTATGGTTGTTTGTGGGTCTGGCATTGGAGGCTCCATTATAAAGAATGGTAAGATTCACCGCGGTGCAAATGGGTACGGAGGAGAGTTTGGATACATGGTGATGAATAGAAAAGGCGAGACTTTTAGTGGAACAACTTCTCCTGTTGAACTTGCCAAACGTGTATCGGCAGCCAGAGGGGAAGAAGTTGATGCTGTTCGTTCGTTTGAGCTAGCAAGAACTGGCGATCACTATGCAACTGCTGAAGTAGAGCGTCATTACTATTATTTGGGAGTAGGGCTTTATAATTTACAACTAACCTACGACCCAGAGGTGATTTTAATTGGTGGAGCAATTAGTGTAAGACCTGATTATATACCAAGCATTTATAAGAAAATCAATCTATTGGTTGAGGCAAATCGAATGATTTCATTAAAACCTACATTGAAAAGTTGTCAGTTTGGTAATGATGCAAATTTAATTGGCGCAGTAGCACATTTTAACCAGTCTTTCCAATCTAAATCAGAGATTGCAGGGTGATTAAAAGTTTGAGAGGAGGAAAATGATGAGTCTATCTCCAGTAACGAGACTTCGCAGAAGTAAGACGCTTGCATTTTATCTATTTATCTCTCCGTGGCTAATTGGTTTTATAGCACTTGCTGCTGGACCGATGATCTATTCGTTTTATATGTCATTCACGGAATGGCAGATTATGGGGGGGGCGGAATGGGTTGGACTTGAGAATTATGAACGGATGTTTTTTCATGATCCTCTGTTTTGGACAACGCTGTGGAATACGTTCTTCTATACGTTTTTTGGTGTACCCCTTGGCCTAGCATTTGGATATTTGCTAGCTGTGTTATTAAATCAGAAAGTGAAGTTTATGGGCGTTTTTCGGACGATCTTTTATTTGCCATCTATTGTCCCAGCGGTTGCAAGCTCACTATTATGGCTGTTAATTTTTCAACCAGAGTTTGGTCTTGCGAATGCGTTGCTTGATGGATTTGGTTTACCAACTTCACGATGGCTTTTAAGTGAGTCGATGGTTAAACCCGCGTTAATTATTATGAGTTTATGGGGCGTCGGTGGAGGAATGATTATCTACTTGGCGGGCTTACAAGGAGTACCACCCAGTTTGTATGAAGCAGCTGAAATTGACGGAGCAGGAAAATGGAGTAAGTTTTGGCATATTACGATTCCCATGACTTCTCACGTGATTTTTTTCAACTTAATTATGGGTGTGATTGGCTCTTTCCAAGTATTTACGCAAGCTTATGTGATGAGCGGCGGTGGACCAAACTATGCATCGTTGTTTTATGTTCTTTATTTATATCAAAATGCATTTGAATTTTTTAATATGGGCTATGCTTCAGCACTTGCGTGGATCTTGTTTGTAATTATCTTAATCTTTACCTTGCTTCAATTTAAATTGTTTGGCAAAAAAGTTTATTACGAATACGACGATTGAGTGAGGAGGAATCCAATTTGGAACAAGAGCGCAAAGCAAATGTCCCATTAGAACCGGTTGTACCAGGGAATACAGCAAAAAGCGCTGTACCAGACTATGGAAACTATAAAAGACAGAAGAAAATGGATCGCCTCATCATCTATTTGTTGTTGGTCTTGCTGTCCATCTTGTTTATTCTGCCATTCTTGTGGATGATCGCTACGTCATTAAAAACGGAATCACAGGCTATTTCTTATCCACCAACTTTATTGCCGTCTCCCTTTGATTTTGTCAATTACCGTGATGTGTTTGAGCTTGTACCGTTCATTCAGTTTTATTGGAACACAATTATCGTAACAGGGTTAACGGTTATTGGAACGGTTATCTCCAGTGCTCTAGTAGCATATGCATTTGCACGAATTAAAGGAAGGGGCAGAAACTTTTGGTTCATCTTGCTACTCTGTACGATGATGCTACCACCACAAGTTACAATGATTCCTGTTTATCTGATTTTTACAGAACTTGGCTGGGTGAATACATTTTTGCCTTTAGTTGTTCCCGCCTTTTTAGGAAACGCTTTCTTTATTTTTTTGCTGCGACAATTCTTTCGGGCGATTCCGAAAGAATTGGAGGAATCTGCAATTATTGATGGATGTAGTTTATTCGGGATATTCTGGAGAATTGTCGTTCCGTTATCGAAGCCTGCGCTTATCACAGTAGCTATTCTATCTTTTATGGGTAGCTGGAATGATTTCTTAACTCCATTAATTTATTTAAATGACATGAGTAAGTATACGTTGGCTTTGGGGTTACAGATCTTTAATGGGCAGCAAACCATGCAGTGGGGTCCAATGATGGCGGCGAGTACGATGGTTATTTTTCCATTAATCTTATTGTTCTTTTTTGCACAAAAACATTTTATACAAGGCATTGCATTGTCAGGTATTAAAGGATAATAACAAACAAGGGAGATGGGATGATGAACAAGAAAATTGTAGGCGTGGCCTTAATCGCTATGCTTTCCGCATGTAGTGGGGATGGAGCTTCAGGCGACGGGGATGTCACACTAAGAATGCTTGCTTGGGGCAATGGTCCAGCTGAATTGCAAGGGGAAAGGGAGATATTGGACGTTTTTGAAGAAGAAAACCCTGGTATTAAGGTAGAATTAAGTAATGTCCCGTGGGAAAACTACAATGAGCGTCTTACAACAATGTCAGCTGGGCGAAATCAACCAGATGTTTTTTGGATGATAGATGCAGCAGCGATGACGAATTATGCAAACCAAGGTATGTTATTGGAACTTGATGAAATGATTGAAGAAGCAGGCATAACCGAAGATGAATATTTACCAGGCGCTTGGGATATTGGTACATGGGATGGTGAGCAGTATGCACTTCCGCGTGATTTGATTTCCCATCATATTGCATACAATAAAGATATGTTTGATGCAGCGGGGCATCCGTATCCAGAAAGTGACTGGACTTGGGATGATTTTTTAGAAGCGGCGCAAGCAACAACAATTGAAGAAAACGGACGAATTACTCAATTCGGGGTAGCTGGGATGATTTGGGAGGAGATGATTGTACAAAATGGCGGGGCTTCCTTTAGTGAAGATGGATCTACAGTTTTAATAGACAGTCCAGAGTCTGTTGAGGCGATTGAATTTATGCGTGATTTAATACATGAGTACCGTGTTGCTCCTCTTGCAACAGAAGCAGAAGGTTTAGGGAATATGTTCTTGGCAAATCGAGCGGCAATGTCTTATGGGGGACCGTGGCACTGGGTGCAATATGAGTCAGAAGGTGAGTTTGAGTGGGACATTGTTGAAGTTCCAGCAGGGAAAGCAGGGAATAAAGCACAGCTTCTAGGATTGCCAATAGGGATTGGATCGCAAACTGAGCACCCAGAGGAAGCGTGGAAGTTACTCGAATTTCTAACTTATGGAAAAGGACAGTCCATCCAGGCAGACATTGTAGGGGCCTATCCTGCTGTCTTGCGTGAAGCCGATACTTTTACACAAGGGCAGTATGTGCCAGATAATGTAGACGTTGTTCAAAAAACAATGGAAGAAAATACAGTCTTATTGAGCATGTTTCCTGATAAACCAGCTGCGTCTTCGTTGATCCAGCCTGTTATTGATCAAATTATGGATGAAGAACGCCAATTGGATGCAAATGAAGGGTTGGCTGGCGTTGCGGATCGGATTCGAGAAGAATTTGAGATGAAATAAAGGAGGGAATCTATAATGAAGAATAAGTTCTTAAAAAGGGTAGGCATGGCAGGAGTGATTATTCTCTTATACATGGCATTTGGTGAAGAGAGAGGATTGGCGCAAACTGGATTTCAAGTGACTGGGACACAGTTGTTTGATGGAGAGGGCAATCCGTATGTGATGCGTGGAGTCAATCACGGACATTCATGGTTCAAACAAGACCTTGATACAGCAATACCAGCTATTGCAGAGACTGGCGCTAATACGGTGAGAATCGTTTTATCGAATGGCCAACAATGGGAGCGAGATTCCGCAGCGGAAGTTGAGAGAGTGCTTGCAGCTACAGAAGAGGAAGGCTTAACGGCTGTACTTGAAGTTCACGATGCGACGGGAAGTGATGACCCCAACGATTTGTTTACTGCGGTCGAGTATTGGAAACAGTTAGCGGCTGTTTTAAAAGGAATAGAAGATCGTGTTATTATTAATATTGCGAATGAATGGTATGGATCATGGGCAAGTGAAGTATGGGCAAATGCGTATCGGCAAGCAATTCCGGATTTAAGAGATGCGGGGATTACACATACATTGATGGTGGATGCCGCGGGTTGGGGACAATACCCTGCCTCCATTCATCAGCGTGGTGCAGATGTACTAGCATCAGATCCACTTAAGAATACGATGTTTTCCATTCACATGTATGAATATGCTGGCTCAGATCAAACAACTGTTGAGCGTAATATAAATGGTGTTTTGGAACAAAATCTAGCTGTTGTTATCGGAGAATTCGGTCATCTTCATCATGATGGTGATGTTGATGAGGATGCAATCCTCTCTTATACGGCTGAACGCCAAGTTGGTTGGCTGGCCTGGTCGTGGTATGGCAACGGAGGTGGAGTCGAATACCTTGATCTAGCAAATGGACCAGGAGGAGCGCTGACTAGTTGGGGAGAACGAATTGTAAATGGGCCGAATGGACTTAGAGATAGGATGTATTAAGTGAAAACGAATCTGCTCATGGGCAGATTCGTTTTTCTGTTTGATAATTATTGTTATAAATTGTTAGAAACAACAGTTTCAAAAAACAGTAAACACCCTAATTCATATTTGGATTAGGACTGTTCTATGTGATTTTAAATTAACCGCTCTCATTCACGCTACCTTTAAGCAATAATAGACCTCATTCATAGAATAGCTTACCTTTTTTTAGTAGTTAGTTATGGAATTACGGTAAAAAAAGTAAAACTTAGAAATGAAGCAGACGGTAAGACTATGTAATCATCAAATTGAAAGCGAAACCGTTTTAGTTAATTGTTTTTAAGAAGATGTGATGATTGTGTAAATGAAGCCAATCTTTGTTCAATCCGTGTTTAAATGAACGTACATTCTAAGGAGGAGGCAATTCAGCATGAAGCAAGTTGAGTTGGTAGGAATATCGAAATCCTATGATAAACAAAAGAATGTTCTTAATGAAATCAACGTATCGATTAAAAAAGGAGAGTTCTTTGTATTAGTGGGACCATCGGGTTGCGGCAAAAGCACATTACTTCGTATGGTCGCTGGACTTGAAGAAATTACTGGTGGGACATTGCTACTAAACGGACAAGAAGCAAATATGTTGGTACCAAAAGATCGAAATCTATCGATGGTTTTTCAGAATTATGCGCTGTACCCTCATCTCACGGTAGAACAGAATATTTTATTTGGTCTTCATGCCAAAAAGGTGAACAAAATGGAACAACAAAGACGGATAGAAGAGGCAGCAAAGATGATGGGTCTAGAGGATCTATTAACACGAAAGCCAAAAGAACTGTCAGGAGGTCAGAGGCAACGAGTCGCATTAGCACGCGCGGTTGTTAGTGAAGCACCCCTTTGCTTGATGGATGAACCATTATCAAATTTGGATGCTAAACTACGTGCTCATATGAGAATTGAAATTCGAAGGTTGCAACGTAAGCTTGGATTAACAATGATTTATGTGACACATGACCAAGTAGAAGCGATGACGATGGGTGACCGAATTATGGTATTAAATGACGGTGTCATTCAGCAAATAGGAAGTCCGATTGACTTATACAATAAGCCAGAAAATCAGTTTGTAGCGACTTTTATCGGTTCACCAAAGATGAATACGGCAGAAGTTTTTATTAATCACAATAAGAAAGAATTAGAAATTAAAGATTCGCTCGTTTTACCATTGCCAGAAAATTGGACAGAATTAGTCGATCAAGCAGTAATCGGCATTCGGTCTGAACATATTCAATATGAACAGGGTAAGGTTAGCCATTATTTAGAGGTCGCAAGTGTGGAACAACTTGGCAATGAGACGTTGATTGCTTTTATTGTTGGTAATGAGTTTTGGACAGCTAAATGGCCGGGACAGTGGTCAATTAAAACAGGAGACCAGGTTCCAGTTAGATTAGATTTTAATCATTTCCATTTTTTTGATTCCAAGAGCGGAGGATTGCTTCAGTCGGCAAGAGCACAATCGATGCAAGAGGTTGTTTTATGAGTCAGTTAGAAAAGAGAGTCACCTCTTCAGATCGATTGTTTCAGAGACAAAAGCAAAAACAAGGACGCTTGAACTTTGGAAAAGGAATGCTTTTTTTGCTGCCATCGTTATTTCTGTTTAGTGTTTTCTTGTTTTATCCAATGGCTAGAACACTCTACCTAAGCTTCTTTTTAACGGATAATCGTGGTATGGCGACTGTTTTTGTTGGTTTTGATAACTTTTCTCGCATTTTTTCTTCTGACATCTTTGTTAAATCACTTACGTCGACATTCTTATTTGTTCTTTATACCGTACCAGGCACCATTATTATTGCGTTATTTCTAGCGATTCTAGCAAATGAGAAGCTTAAGGGTGTTGGCGTTTTTAGAATGATTTTTTCTTCAACAATGGGTATCTCAGTTGCTGCGGCATCCGTTTTTTGGTTGTTTTTATTCCATCCAAGTTTAGGGTTTTTAAATCAAATACTTCGTTGGCTTGGTGTCGATGCAATTGGGTGGTTGACTGACCCTAATTGGGCACTATTTTCAGTCTCGATATCAACGATATGGATGAATATTGGCTTTACGTTTCTAATAATGCTCGGTGGCCTTCAGTCGATTGACCGTTATTTGTACGAATCGGCCGATATTGACGGAGCTGGTTATTTTTATAAATTGCGTAGAATTACGATTCCGATGCTGTCTCCAACCTTATTTTTTGTAGTGACTGTTACAATGATTAATGCGTTTCAAACATTTGGGCAAATTGATATGTTAACAAGAGGCGGGCCACAAAATGAGACCAACTTACTCGTTTATTCTATTTACCGGGAAGCCTTTGTTAATTATCAATACGGAACGGCTAGTGCACAGGCAGTGATCTTATTTGCGATTATTTTAATTATGACACTCATTCAATTTAAGCTTGGTGAAAAGAAGGTGCATTACCAATGATGATGACATGGAAACGAAAACTGCTTTTTTACTTACTTCTTACTGTGTCTGCAGTTGTTTTGTTTGCACCGGCCATTTTAGCTTTTTTAATGAGCTTTATGACAAGTCAAGACACCCTTACAGGGCAAATAATTCCAACAGTTTGGACGTTGGAAAACTACATTCAAGCTTTCCAACGTTTTCCACTTTTAAACTATTTGCTTAATAGTTTAATCGTTTCTCTTGTCATAATGCTGGGACAGTTAATTCTGTGTAGTCTTGCTGCGTATGCTTTTGTGTTTTTAAAGTTCAAAGGACGTGACACTTTGTTTTTTGTCTTTATTGCAACGATGATGATTCCGTTTGAAGCCTCTATTATCCCTAATTTTCAAACGATACGTGAACTAGGATTATTAAATACATATCCAGGTCTAACATTGCCGTTTTTTGCAATAGCGTTTGGTACTTTTTTATTGCGACAGACGTTTAAACAAATTCCGATTGAATTAAAAGAAGCGAGTCAAATTGCTGGAATTGGTGATTTCAAATTTTATTTAACGGTTGTACTTCCAGTGGCGCGGACAAGCCTTGTAACACTTGGTATATATGGTTTTCTTACTTCGTGGAACATGTATTTATGGCCTTTGCTCGCTACAACAAATGATTCAGTGCGGACGGTTCAAATTGGCTTAAAACAGTTGCAGTCGCAAGAAACATTAAATCAATGGGGGGTTGTTATGGCAGGTGCAGTTATTGTTATTCTGCCAACATTAATTCTACTATTTTTAGGTCAGAAAAAACTTCAGCGAGGTCTTGCTGAAGGAGCAATTAAATAAAAAACAATGTGTTGTGAGGAGAGATGGGACAATGAAAAGGAAATTGGGATTATTAGTTAGTACCGCAAGCTTGGTTGCCTTAGTGGCATGTGGATCAGCGGATTCAACGGGTGGTGCAGATGGGAAAACAGTCGTAACATTTTGGCACTCTATGGGTGGACCGGCTCAAGTAGCATTGGATCAAATTGTTTCCTCTTATAATGAATCGCAGGATGAAGTACAAGTAAATGCAGAATTCCAAGGAACGTATGAGGAGTCTTTGCCAAAGTTCCATAGTGTAGGTGGGACTGAAGATGCACCAACTATTATACAAGTGCAAGAAATCGGCTCGATGTCGATGATTAATAGTGGAAATATTGAACCAATCCAACGCTTTATTGATGAGGAAGGTTACGATATGAGTGGCTTAGAAGAGAATATTACGAATTACTATAATATTGATGATCAGTTTTATTCAATGCCATTTAATTCATCTACGCCTGTTATGTACTACAACAAAGATGCATTTACCGCTGCGGGACTTGATCCAGAAGCCCCACCTGAGACATATGAAGAGATTGAAGAAGCAAGTAAGAAGATAATAGAAGCAAACGATGGGATGCGAGGTTTTGCACTTCAAGCTTACGGCTGGTTATTTGAAGAGTTGTTAGCGAATCAAGGTGGACATTTGCTAAACAATGAAAATGGGCGTTCGGAGTTAGCTACAGAGGTTGCTTTTGACGATGAAAAGGGTAGATCAATCTTTCATTGGGTGGAACGAATGATTGAGGAAGAAACATTTATGAATTATGGCACAAACGCCGACAATATGGTGGCAGGATTTTTGGCCGGAGAAGTTGCAATGTTTATGCAATCATCGGCTCAGTCACGGGATGTAATTGATAATGCTCCGTTTGAGGTGGGGGTTGGTTTTATACCATATCCTGAAAACGCAGAACGAGAAGGGGTGGTCATCGGGGGCGCTAGCCTTTGGATGTCTACTGGAAAAGATGCAAAAGAGCAAGAAGCTGCATGGGATTTTATGAAGTATATGGCAACGCCTGAAATTCAAGCAGAATGGCATGTAGGGACTGGTTATTTTGCAATAAATCCTGCAGCGTATGAAGAACAAGTTGTACAGGATGCGTATGTGGATATGCCGCAGTTACAAACGGCTGTGCAACAACTCCAAGAAACAACACCTTCTGTCGCTACTCAAGGAGCGTTAATGGATATGATTCCTGAAGAAAGGAAAATTATTGAGACGGCACTTGAATCTGTTTATAACGGGGAAGATGCAGATCAAGCATTTGAGGATGCTGTGGACCAAGTAAATGCAGCAATTGAGCAGTCAAATAAAGCGAGAGGGAATTAAAGAGAAGAAGGGGAGCGGTGTAATTTATCGTTGCCCTTTCTTTAGGAGTAGGACAGCTGTAAAGGGGGAGGCGTGTGAGGAGTAGAAGGTGGGTGTTTTTTTTATCATCTAGTGTGTTACTGGTAGTGGTGCTAAGTTATTTCATAAACAAAACGAGTATGGAAACAAGCTGGGTGCCGGCAAGTAAGCAAGAAGAGAATGTTTTAACGGATCATTCTATACAAATCTTTGCTCATCGAGGAGCTAAAGATCGGGCAAATGAAGCAACAATAGCTGCCTACGATCTGGCTGCGCAGGATGGAGTCGATGCGCTTGAGATTGATTTACGTATGACAAAAGATGGAGTTCTTGTTGCAATGCATGATCAAACGATTGATCGGACTACAAATGGGGAAGGAAAGGTGGAGACGTATACGTTGGAAGAGTTAACATCATTTCAAACGATCGGCTATTATAATGAAGAAGAAACAAGAGAACCAATTCCGACTCTTGAAGAAATTCTTAAACGTTATGGCAAAGATGAAACGTATTATATTGAAACAAGGCTTGTTGCAGGTGAATTGGCGATGGAAGAAGAGCTAATTTCGTTATTGGAACAACATGATCTTATGAAGGACAATCGCGTGATGCTCCAGTCGTTTTCAGAGGAAAGCCTTAAGAAATTAAATGACTTGGTTCCGGAAGTCCCATTAACACAGCTTTTTCGCAGAGGGGAGTTTGACTTAAATAAAGCATTAGCATCACCTTATCCAGCGATTGGAATTGAATCCGGCGATTTACTTAAGAAGGATGTGGAGGCTTTGCAGTTAGTCGAGAAAGAGGTTCATGTTTATTTTACTGATTATAAAACGGAGCAGGAAGAACAAAAGCGAGTAGTGAAATATGGAATTGATGGTCTATTTACAGATCAGATTCAATTTACAAGTTCATTAGTTGATGAACGGTAATAAATGTAGGTTAATGAACAGCAGTTGCTGATAATAGGAGATGGATAAAAGTGACAGCGATTTATGGACATAGAGGTGCAGCTGGTACACATCCAGAAAATACGCTTTTGAGTTTTGAAGAAGCATTAAATAATGGAGTCGATGGAATTGAACTTGATGTTCAAATAACAAAAGACGGCGAGCTTATTGTTATGCATGATCCGACAGTTGACCGGACTACGAGTGGGTCTGGCTATGTTAACGAAATGACACTTGCGGAAATTAAACAACTCAGTGCAGGAAGCGAATTCAGTCACATGATAGACTATGATCCAAATACATGGCCATCAATAAAAGTCCCAACATTGAAAGAAACATTAAATCTTATTCGACCTCATCGAATTGAATTAAACATTGAATTTAAACCGAACTTGGCTCTTCATAAAGGGATTGAACAGATTGTATTAAAAGAGGTTGAGTCCTACGGACAAGGGTTAAAGGTCAGTTATTCATCCTTTCATTTACCAATCTTAATGAGGCTGAAAGCACTCAACAAAGAGGTGGAGACGGCATTTCTTGTAAATCAAAATGTCCCATTTCCACGGGATTATTTGGAGACTTTTAATCTGGCTACTTTCCATGTCTCTAAGAAACCGCTATTAGGAGACAGTTTTTTTGAGGCAGAGGAGCTGCTAGAGAAAATAAGAGTGTGGACTGTCAATTGTGATGAAGACATAAACAAGTTACTACAAAAAAATGTTAAAGCCATTATGACTGACTTTCCAAAGCGAGCAATTGCGTTGAGACGTACATTTAAAAAACAGGTTTGATCACCGATCGGTGATCAAACCTGTTTTAAGTTGTTAAGTAGTTTGTTCGTTATTCTACTACATCTTGGTAACGAGTGTACGCTTCTCTTTGGATGGACATATACTCCTCAAGTCCAAGAGACTCAACTTGGGCTACGTAGTCATCCCAGTCATCAAAAGATTTTCTACCTGTTATAAACGCATCTTCTGTTTCATTTATAAACGTTTCTAAGTCACTTCCCATTGAATCACGGAATTGTTGTTCTTCTCTAGTGTAATTAAATCCATTCCATACTTCTTCAACAGCGTCGGGCTCTGCTAACTCGCCGTTTTCAATAGAGTTAGGATAAGCTTCGGAACCTTTGAAGTAATGTTGTTGAACATAACCAGGATAGCTTCCCCCAAGCCATGTAATATAATCGGCTAGTGCTTGGTCTTGTGTTAATCCATCGGGATTATCTGTAATTAACTCAGTAAAGTCGAGTGTTCCATCATCATTCTCTACATAAGTTGTTCCTTCTTCTCCCATAAAGTAAAAGCGTGCACCTTCCTCACTAAAAAAGTAATCCATCCATCGGAGTGTCGCTTCTGGATGCTCATTCTTATCGGTAATCGCAAATGCACCCACATGAACGAGTGGCGGCTTTATATGGCTATATAGTTTATCGCCATGTGGACCTTCCAATGCTTCCCCACCTGAAAATGTATCTTGATTCATTAGTGTTTGTGGGTTACTCGTGATAACCGCTCCTAACTGACCGGCTGCGCCTTTTGCCAGCAATTGTGAGCCGTCATGTGTGTAGACTTCGTGGTCTATTAGTTCTTCAGAGTAAAGTTTATGCAGGTACTCAAGAAATTCTTTGTACTTGTCTTCAGTTCGGAAAAATCGTAAATCGTCTGTTCCTGGATCAACGTCAATGAATTTATGACCGACCCCTCTCGTTCCAAAACCCCATGCACCTTGGAGTTGACCACGTATTTCAGTTATATTTGTGCCTGAAAAGGGGATGGCTTCTCCATCAGCTAAGTTTGGATTATCTTTGACCGCTTTCAAAAACTCATAAAATTCGTCGGTTGTTGTCGGTCTATCCATACTAACTTCTTCAAGCCATTCATCATTAATCCATAACGGTACACCAATCAGCATTGGTAGGAAATCAGGTGTATAGTAAGAAGGGAATGAATAAATATGACCATCAGGCATTGTTAAGCCTTTTCGCATGTCAGGATGTTTTTCAAGAGCTGCATGAAAATTTGGGGCGAATTCTTCAATCATGTCATCAAGAGGTATAAGAATGCCCTGCTCCCCGTAAGTGGCTAAGTCGCTTGATGAAAGCCTAGCAGAATAAAAAGCGTCAGGGTAATCGCCACTTGTTAGAACTAGGTTACGGCGCTCTGATAAGCCATCAAATGCATTTAATTGGAAATCAACTTTAATGTCTGTCATATCTTCGTACGTGCTCCACACATAAGTTTCTTCAAAATTATTTGAATTTGGTTCTGATTTACCTGTGAAGAAAGTGAGTTCAATCGGTTCTTTTACAATAGGAAAACCAGATTCATTGACAAGTTCGGCATTCGTACTTTCTTCTGTGCTGCCAGCATCTTCTCCTGAATTGGAACAGCCTGCTACAAAAGCAAGTGCAAGGACAGAGAAAAGGATTGTCTTTATTTTTTTCATTTATCTACTCTCCCTTTGCTCTATTAACATACAAAAAACCCTAATCAACACCAAATAAATGGCGCTAATTAGGGTTTTCTCCGGTCGACTCCACCCGTATATAATAGAGCTGTAATACATTTAGTATCTGCTAGAACAAATGAAAAGTCAATAACGAAATAATAAATAGATTGTAAATTATAAAATAATATAAGTTGACAAAGAAAGCGCATTTATATATTTTTTAAGTAGATTCCTTCTTTGACTTAGAAAAAGTTAATAAGGAATTTACAATGCTTTCATCAAGAGATTACATTTATCATTTATGATGAATGTAAAGAAGTGAATATTGTTATGGGTGGAGTCCATTGAGAAAACCCTAATAAATGTAGGCACAATAAATGTGCCCTCGTTTATTAGGGTTTTTTCGTGGACAAAAGGGGGCTAAAATGAAGCAATACGAACATTACTTTTTTGATTTGGACGGCACTCTAATTAATGGGGAGGGTTTATTACCTTATGCTAAGGAGCTAATTTCTTGCTTGCGTAAACAGAAAAAACAGGTATTTTTCCTCACCAATCACCCTGTTCGATCAAGACGTGTGTTAACAAATGATTTACAAGAACTTGGTTTAGACATTTTTTATGACGAATTAATTACACCTATTATGGGATTAAAGGAATACTTTGCTCCTAGGAATAAGGACAGCAGGAAATTGTATGTAGCGGGGTCAAAGATGATAAAGGAAGAGCTTCGCGAACAGGGGTTTACTGTGGTAGATGAACATGCATCAGAAGAACCTAAGAACATTGCTGTTGTTCTAGGAATGACCCCGGACTTAACGTACAACCAGTTGCAAGTTGGCTTTTGGCTGATGCAACAAGGCGCTGAGCTTATATTGTTAAATGGGGACTTGCTATGTCCTCATCCAAAAGGGTTTTTAATTGATACAGGCTCTCTGGCACGGGTGCTGGAACATAAGGACAAAAAGCCTGTTATTGTTGGGAAACCCTCGTATTGGATGCAACAAGCGTTGCTACGTGCAATGCGCGGGAATGTCGAAAATGCTGTCATTATTGGAGATTCGTTAACAAGTGATATCGGAATAGGGAATTCATTAAACATTGATACAGTGCTAGTCTGTTCGGGAGTTACATCTATCCACCAGATGCAGCATGCGGTACAACTACCTACAGTTATTTTTCCGTCTGTTCGGGAGATCTATCAATTGATAAAGGGGTAAAGCCGTATGTTTAATGAACAATTCATCCATGCAATTACAAGCAAGCAACAAGAGGAAAGATGCCTTCTGTCAGATGTCAATACTGTTTTCTTATTAAATGGAAATATGCATACCTTGCCAGACCAAGTATTTAGCTATCAGAAAAAGGGAAAGGTTGTTTTTGTTCATGTCGATTTGGTTTCTGGGATTGAAACCCATACAGCTGATGGCATGAGATATATAGCAGAAGTAATCGCTCCTGATGGAATTATTAGCACGAGAAGTCAGTCGATTATTCAAGCGAAGAAGGTTGGACTAAAAACGGTCCAACGCGTCTTCTTAATCGATACTCATGCGATGGAAAAAGCAATTCAGACTGTAAATAAAATTAAGCCTGACGCAGTCGAAGCGATGCCTGGGTTGATGCCTAGGGTGATACAAGAACTTGTTGGAATGACATCTGTGCCAATCGTTGCCGGGGGACTGTTTAAGACAAGAGCAGAAATGGACCTGGCTCTAAAGGCTGGAGCGGTTGCTGTCTCCGCTAGCATCATTTAATTAAAGGAGGAATGTAGATGGAGAGCAAGATCGAGCATACTCGTCAGAAAGTTAAAAAACCGCAAAAAAGAAGATGGAGTATGATAAAGCGAAACTGGGATTTATATTTACTCGTTCTTCCAGTTATTTTGTACTTTCTTATCTTTAAATACTATCCAATGTATGGTGTTCAGATTGCTTTTAAAGATTTTATAGCAGTTGAAGGTATCTGGGGAAGTCAGTGGATAGGTTTTGATCATTTTGTTCGATTTTTTGAAAGTTTTTATTTTGAACGCCTCCTGTCTAATACAATTGGACTTAGTTTATATAATCTAGCTATTGGTTTTCCAATACCTATTATATTGGCACTCTTAATCAATGAAATTCGTATTAAGAAAGCAAAAAGCTTTGTTCAAACCGTTACGTATGCACCCCATTTCTTATCAACAGTGGTTGTGGTGGGTATGCTCTTCTTGCTTTTGTCTCCTACTGGTATAGTTAATCAGTTTCTTAGTTTGTTTGGAATTTCTGAAACCTCTTTTATGACGCAGCCTGAATGGTTTAAAACAACTTATGTATTCTCAGGAGTGTGGCAGCAGATGGGCTGGAGTTCGATTATCTACTTAGCTGCATTAGCAGGTATTGATCCCCAGCTACATGAAGCTGCGAAAATAGATGGTGCAAGTCGATTAAGAAGGATCTGGCATGTGAATCTCCCAGGGATACGTTCAACAATTATTATTTTATTAATTTTACAAACTGGTAGCATTGTAAGTGTTGGTTTTGAAAAAGTGTTTCTAATGCAAAATCAATTAAACATGGAAGCGTCTGATGTCATTGCTACTCATATATACCGAACTGGTATTGCGGGTGCCCAGTATAGTTACTCAGCGGCGATTGGTTTATTTGAGTCAGTGATTAATTTTATTCTTTTAGTCATTGTGAATTATACTGCGAAAAAAACAAGCCAAACGAGCTTGTGGTAAGGGGGGGTTAAGGTGAAACAAAGTGCCGGAGATCGGATGTTTGGAATTGGGGTTTACATCATTATCGGATTGATTACGTTAATCGTTCTTTATCCACTTGTTTATGTACTAAGTGCATCATTTAGTGATCCAGGAGCTGTACTAAGAGGGGAGTTATGGCTTTTTCCAATTGATCCAACTTTAGATTCCTACTCAAGAGTGTTTCAGAACGAAGATATTTGGACGGGTTTTAGAAACACGTTCCTTTATACAACTCTTGGGACTGCGTTAAATCTGGGGCTGTCTATTATGATTGCTTATCCCCTCTCAAGAAGGGACTTTTATGGTAGAAGTCTTTTGACGATTTTTCTTGTCTTCACAATGTTTTTTAGCGGTGGAATGGTGCCTACCTATTTACTTGTTCGTGACTTAGGGATGTTAAATACGATATGGGCGGTTATTGTTCCAGGTGCAGTGTCGGTTTATAACGTAATCATTATCCGGACATTTTTTCAAAACATTCCAAACGAGCTGCGCGAATCGGCTGACCTTGACGGCTGCTCGAATATCCAGTATTTACTAAAAATATTGTTACCTTTATCAAAACCCGTTATCGCGGTGATGATCTTGTTTTATGGGGTTAGCCAATGGAACGCATTTTTTGATGCACTCATTTACTTAACAAACCGAGACTTGTTTCCATTACAGTTGTTTTTAAGAGAAATGTTAATTCAAGGACAATTATCAGATATGGTACAAGTAAGTGACTCAACGCTTGACGCACACGCGCTAACGGTAGAAGGAATTAAGTATGCAGTTGTAATTGTGGCTAGTTTACCTATGCTCATTTTATATCCGTTCTTGCAACGCTTTTTTGTGAAAGGTGTCATGATTGGTTCGATTAAAGGTTAATAAGGGGGACAACAATGAAAAAGAGGTGGATGCTAGCAGCATCGTTTGCTGCACTGGCAATCGCGGGGTGTTCAGGGGAAGAAGTCGAGCAGAAATTGGATGAAGAAGAGCGAATAAAAAATGTGAATGCAGAAGGGTTTCCTATTGTAAACGAAGCAATTGATATGGAGTTGTATACTGGCCAGGCACCAAATAATTTACAAAACTATGAAGAACGGCTTATTTGGAAGACCTATGCAGATCTCTCTAACATAAATGTTGATTTTAATGAAGTGCCATTCGATGGACTCGAAGAAAAAGTGAACCTAACTCTTGCTAGTGGAGAATACCCTGATGCCTTTTATTCTGCAGGGATCAATTCTCAGCAATTGACGGAATACGGAGCCCAAGGTGTGTTTATCAAATTGGATGAACTAATCGAAGAATATGCTCCTAATTTAACAAAATTAATGGAGGAATACCCACAAGTTCGTAAAGGGTTAACGATGGCTGACGGGCACATTTACTCGTTTCCTTCTTTCTATGACCCTGACTTTACTTCGATGGTAGTTGGTACGCCAATATGGCTAAACCAACACTTTTTAGAAGAGCTTGATATGGATGAACCAACGACAATTGACGAGTATTATCAATACTTAAAAGGTGTGAAAGAAGAAGAGTTGGGGATTCCATACAGTGGAACAAGCGTCGATAATTTTATAATGCAAATACGTGGATCGTGGGGACTCGGTACAAGGGGTCTTGCTCATAAGTTTATAGATATTAACCCTGAAACGGAAGAGCTTCGGTTTACAAGGACAGATGAGCACTATAAAGAAGTACTTGAGTTTGTGCATCAACTGTGGTCCGAAGGATTAATTGATAAAGATATTTACACAATGACGAGTCAGGAATTTTATGCTAAAGGCGAAATCGGTAATATTGGATCTATGATGATTTATAACCCTGTTACACAAATGAATCAGAATGCAGAAGCTTACGAAGGTATGGCTGCGCTTGAGGGTCCTTATGGTGATTCATTTTACACGCATGTAAAGGCAGCCCTTGTACACGTAGGATCGTTTGTCATTACTGAAAAAATGGAAAATCCAGAGGCAGCAGTACGCTGGGTTGATCATTTTTACGGAGAAGAAGGTGCGTTGCTCCAATTTATGGGGGTTGAAGGCGAGACTTTTGAAGTGGCTGATGATGGAAGTTATGAATTTACGGAAGAAATATCAAATCACCCTGACGGATTAACCCAGGATCAAGCAGTTGCACAGCATATGACATGGCTTGGTGGAAGGGTGCCTTCTTTTGTAAAATCAAATTATTTTACTGGCTCTGAAGGATTGCCAAATGCAATGGAAGCAGGTGAAAAAGTTAAGGAATCAATCCCGGAAATATGGAATTATTTTAATTACACAGCAGAAGAGCTTCAGTTTAAACAATCAATCGGAACAGATATAGAAACATTTATTCTAGAAAATGAAGCAGCGTTTGTTACTGGTAAGAACTCCTTTGACGAGTGGGAGGAATACATCGAACAAGTAAACAATCTTGGTGCAGAAGAATACTTAGCGATAGAAGAGGCTGCATATGAACGATACATTAAAAATTAACAAACAGAAAGGGCGATATCTAGATGACGATTGAAGCGATTGCTCATAGAGGTTATTCTACAAAGTACCCAGAAAATACACTTTCTGCTTATCAAGCAAGTATTGATTTAGGATTCTCTCATATTGAAATTGATGTCCATTTAAGCAAGGATGGCATCCCCGTCATTATGCATGATAAAACGGTTGACCGCACAACAGATGGAAGTGGACTTATTATTGACCACACGCTTAATGAGCTCCAGTCATTGAAAATGAAGGGCGGGGAGAGAATGCCTACGCTAGATGAAACGCTCGAACTGGCGAAGGATCAATGCAAAGTGGCAATTGAGCTTAAGCAAAGCAATGATATGTACGAAGGACTTGAGAAGAAAGTGTACGAGTTAATTGTAGAGAAGGAAATGATTGATGCTGTGTATGTAAACTCATTTAACCATGAAGCGATAAGGAGAATGAGGTCAATCGCTCCAGAACTTGAACTTGGCATTATTAAAGCAAAAGCAACTCCGGATCTTTTTCCATTGATGAAAGAAATAGGAGCTTCATCACTTGCAATGGAACTACCTTATTATAGCGATACTTTTGCTGATAAATGCAAGAATGAAGGCATTCAGCTAATTGTATGGCCTGTAGATACAATTGAAGCATGTACAATGATGATTAAACGACAGAATGTCTTGTGTACTGTAAATGAATTAGAACAATTTAAAGCATATTACTATGAGAAAGAGGACTAGGCTGCTGCCTAAGTTCTCTTTCTTTTTATTTGATAACCAGAGCTAAATCGTATGTATGGCAACTGTTGCATCGTTATTTCCGTTTATTGATGCTAGGAATGTAGCAGTTATGAATGTGTTCAGGTAACCAATTTGTTAATGAATCGTTGATTTTGACAGTTTGATTATCCACCCAAGTCTATTCGTGCAAGGGCAATTGTTGAATCGATTAATCGATTGTGAACATAAGATGAAGGGGGCAATAAGGAAAGTTATGTTCAACAGGAGGGAAGCATGGGATCAAGAAAACTTTTTCATCTATTGTTTATTGCGAAGGATACATCTTCTTATATTGATCGTAACTATTCGTATTTAGAAGAAGCTTTGGCTGAGCGTGTTCATGTAACGTTTTGGCGGAAATCTGGACATATCCAATCTATTCTAAAGCAAATCCCTACCACTCCTGATTTTATTTTAATTATCCATGATATCGGGGGGAGGTTTGAGCCCGGTATAAATGGGCTTTCGACAATATCGATTCCATCAGCTGTCATTGTGAATGATGTGCATCGGTTCACAGAAAAGAGGCGACAGTTCTTCAGAAAAAATAAGACTACATTTGTATTTAGTGTAGTAAGGAACGCCTGCCTAGTCACTTACCCTGAATTAGCAGAGCGGATAAGCTGGTTTCCACACTTTGTTGAGCCATCGGTATTTAAGGACTATCAGCTACAGAAGGAGTATGATTTGCTAATGCTTGGAGCGATAGGTGAGGCCTATCCGTTTCGCAATCATATATTAAAAACGTTTACGAACAATCCTCATTTCGTTTATCGGCCTCATCCAGGTTATGTTTATCACGAAGCAGCTAGTGATGAGTGGGTTGGAAAGCGTTATGCAATCGAATTAAATAAGGCAAAACTTTTTTTAACGTGTCCATCGAAGTATAACTATCCAGTAAAAAAATATTACGAGGCACTTGCCTGCCGTACACTTCTAATGGCTCCTAGTTTTAAAGAGTTAGAGGACATAGGATTTATACCGGGAACTCACTTTGTTGAAGTGGAAGAAGGAAATATAGCTGAGGCTGCTTCATATTATTTACATCATCAAGCAGAAAGAGAGTTAATTGCTGGGGAAGGGTACGCGTTTATTCATCGTAATCATTCAACTGCAGCGCGCTCAGAGCAGCTGATTAATCAGATTGAAACAATACTCAACATGAAGGAGAAGTAAACAATGACTGATAAACTAAAAATAGGACGAAATGTAGTAATTGATGAAGGTGTTGTACTCGGAAATCAAGTAGTAATCGGCGACAACACTGTTATATTAAGCGGAACAGAGCTTGGGGACGGGGTGGAAGTAGGGGCTAATTGTGTTCTCGGTATTCAGCCAGGTGGCAATAAGCGTATGAGGAAAACAGGTGAAGGGACAAAAAAGCTTATTATCGGTGAAGGTACAAAACTTGGATCTTTGGTTTCTATCTATGCTGGAACGGAACTAGGAGAGCACGTTTTTGTTGGCGATCATGCAAGTATAAGAGAGTCAGTTAAGGTTGGAAATGGAACTGTTATTGGACGCTCTGCTATCGTAGAGTTAAATACAACAATTGGTGCTAGTTGTACAATCCAGACATCCGCTTATGTTACTGGAGATACAATTATTGAAGATCATGTCTTTATCGGTCCATGCGTGTCGATGTCTAATGATAAATATATGGGTGCGAAAGCCTATGAGATGAAAGGCCCTCATATTGAATCGTATGCCAAAATTGGAAATAATGCAACGTTACTTCCAGGTGTACGTGTAGGTAAAGGCACCATTGTTGGCGCTGGTGCTGTTGTCACAAAAGATACAGGTGATCATGTGGTTGTAGCTGGTGTCCCTGCTCGTTTGTTAAAGGAGAAGGGCAAATGACAAAAGTATGTATGCTTGTACACACGCATTCGTTCCTTGACACACGCATCTTTCAAAAGGAAGCAAAATCACTACAAAAACATGGGTACGAGGTTGTAATGATCGTACCAAGAATGAAGGGGAAGCTCTTCCGAATTAATAAAGAACCATTTGAAAATGAGTTGTTGGAACCTTCATTTATGTATGAGGGTATTAAAATAGTTACGTATGATTTTGAGACGTTTAAACCAACTGTTGAGCATATGCAGGAGCATGTCGATGTCGAAACATTGGCGTTTAATAACCCCTTAGTAAAGTTAGGTCTTGCGGAGAATGCCGATGTGTATCACGCTCATGAAGTGGCTTCTTTATTTGCGGGGATAGGAATCAAACGTAAGCGTATAAAGGATGGGAAGCCTGTTAAGTTAATCTTTGATAGCCATGATTTAATCCCAGACCCTTTCGATAAAAAGCAGAAATTTATTGCAATGGGCAAGTTGCTTGACGATATGCTAAATGAAATTGACCAACTAATTACCGTCTCCCCATCGATAAAAGCGTATTACATTACGAAACAACCGCTTTTACCGATTGAGATTCTTTATAACTCTCCGCCATTAAACAAAGAGTATCAAGCCAGAATACCAAAAGCGACAGAATTAACAGTTGGCTATGAAGGTCACGTTGCTAATAACAAAAAAGGAAGTAGTGACAAGATCTATAAAATAACAGATCTTGCAAAGCAGCAGGTTGCTTCTTTCACATTTAAAATTATTGGTGGTGTGTTGCACGGTCACAAACTTGAGATTCCAGAAAAGTTAAAGCCCCATATTGCCATGACGGGTTGGGTTCCGTTTGAAGGTATTGCGAAAGAGATGGCGGAGGTTGACATTGGTTGGATTGATTTTGATGACTTAAGTAACTCATTGAATCGATCGTACGCATTGCCAAATAAATTTTTTAGTTATTTAAATAACGGAATTCCAGTTATTGTGAACAAGTGCCATGATATGGAGCAGTTTATCCAAACGCACCAATGTGGAATTGTCTTAAACAAGCAAAAGGCTACAGGGGAAGATTACGCAGAAGCCATTTTATACTTGCATCAAAACCGTGATCAATTACAACAAATGAGCATAAATGCACGTAAAGCAATGGAAGATTTATATAACTGGGAGAAGATGGAGCAGCGGATGTTGCAAATGTACGAAGCGTTGCTGGCAGACAAACCGAAAAGCTTCTATATAGAGAAATAAAAAAGAACTTCCCTTTGTTAAGAAGGGAAGTTCTTTTTTATAATCGTATAAATTTGGTCGGCGGAATGACCGTCGCCAAATAAGGCCGGGTAAGTCGATTGTTCTTTCGCCAATTGAACAGCTTTTAAAATGGCTGTTGGGTTACGTGCATCAGCTAGTCGGTTCCACTTTGCTTCGACTGTTTCGATCCATTCTGTTTCATCGCGCAGTGTAACGCAAGGGATACGCAGCATATAGGCTTCTTTTTGCACACCGCCAGAATCGGTTACGATTGCCTTGGCTTGACTCATCAGTGCTAGCATATCGAAATAATCAAGAGGGTCAATGAAGAGTAAGGAACTTTTATCTGTAAAAATAGGTGCATTTAATTGTTGTAATTGCTTCTTGGTACGTGGATGGAGTGGCAGTATCACTTTTTTGCCGAGTTTCGAAAGTCCTTCCATAATAGCGCTAAGCCGTGTTAAGTCATCTGTATTTTCAGCACGATGAATGGTAGCTACATAATACTCTTTTAAAGTGAGGTTTAATTGACTGAGAATGGCGGATTGTTTCTCCGCCTTCGCTTTGTAATGAAGAACGGCATCATACATAATATCTCCAGTTGCATAAACCCCTTTTGTAATGCCCTCATTTTTTAATTGATTAGCGGCAGCTTGTGAAGGGCAAAACAAAAGGCTTGATAGATGGTCTGTTACAATTCGGTTAATCTCTTCAGGCATGTAGCGGTTGAAACTTCGCAACCCAGATTCAACGTGAATAATTGGGATATGGAGCTTGGACGAGGCAAGGCTACCAGCAATCGTAGAATTGGTATCCCCATAAACTAATACAGCATCTGGTTTTTCTTTAATGAATACCTGTTCTAATTCGATTAACATTTTTCCTGTTTGCTCTCCATGTGAGCCGGAGCCGATACCAAGGTGATAGTCGGGTTTAGGAATATTTAGTTGGGTGAAAAAAACATCCGACATATTGGCATTATAATGTTGGCCTGTGTGCACGAGCACTTCTTGAATGGAAGGATCTTGGCGCAGCCGTTTTGAAACCATACAAGCTTTTATGAACTGGGGACGTGCCCCAATGACAGTAACGATTTTCATTGTCTCCTCCTATAGATGCACCAATCGGGTGTATGTTTCATTCGATACTAGTAAATGTATGAAAAAGAAGAATTTATGCCACGGCAGTAAGGATAATTGGATAAGTACCCTTGGCTATAGGAGGAGAGGCAGTGGGAAACCGTGTATGTTTTTTAGTGGCAGAGCACCCCTTTTTAGATGCACGTATCTTTAAAAAGGAAGCAAAAAGTCTTGTACAAAAAGGATATGATGTCACGATAATTGTTCCGAGACGGAAAGGGTTTTTATTTGATATAGATGGGACGCTAATGAAGGACCGTTTTTTAGAAGTGTCTTTTATGCATGAGGGGGTGCGAATTCTTACTTATGATCCACCAACGGGAAAACAACAACCAGCAAGACAACTAAGTTATTTAAGAACAGGAAAAGTGGATCCTCTTCCCGGCCCATTGATAAAACTCGCAGTGAAACATGAAGCCGATCTTTACCACGCCCATGAATTTGCCTCTTGTTATGACGCTATTATGACAAAGCGAATTCTATCTTTAAAAGGGAAGGACACTCGACTCATTTATGATAGCCATGAACTTGTCCCAGATCCGAAGGAAAGAATGAGCCAAACTGTAAGAGGAAAGCTGGAAGAAATACGTGCGCACATGTTCAAAGAGGTAGATATAGTGATTACTGTATCTGCTTCGATTCAACAAACCTATCAGCGTATAAATAGAAATGTGCCTATTGAAGTGCTTTTTAATTCACCGTTTTTATCACCTTATGATCAAAAAGCGAGGGTAGGGAACTCTCCTCTTGTTCTGGGTTATGTGGGTCGAATGGAGGAACATAAAGGCAGTTTAGCAAAATTGATACAAATTTTAGATTATGGAAATCAGTCAATCGATTTGCGGGCAAAAATTATTGGTGGTCAAACTGAGGTTAACACCATGGAGTTACCACACCATCTTAGGGATAAGGTTGATATTGTTGGATGGCTACCGTATACGAATGTAGCGCAAGCTTTAACGGGGGTCGACATAGGTTGGATTGAAATAAATACAAATAACTCACTCAATCGGATGTATTCGATGCCTAATAAATTCTTTAGCTACTTAGAAAGAGGGATTCCACCGCTTGTTAATCAATCCAGAGATATGAAAACGTTTATACAAAAATATAAGTGTGGGTTTGTGGTGAAAGAAGATGCTACACCATTGGATTTTGCCAATGCACTTATTCAATTGAATGATGACTGGAAGGAAGTTAGCGAGACGGGAAAGCGGGCCAGGAAAGTCATGGAGGATTGGTTTAGCTGGGAACATATGGAGCAAAAACTGTTTGCCATTTACGACCGTCTCTTAAAATCAGGAAAGCGATGAATTTCCACTTTTCCCTTGATATAGAAGTCCAGACATCTAAAAAACCCCTACATACAGTAGGTAATGAAGATGGAATCAATGGAGAAGAGGAGACGCTATGAAAAAAGGACAAAAAAGGCAAACGGTTGTAGTTGTTGGTCTAGGAAAGATTGGGCTTACAATGGCGGCCATTTATGCGAGCAATGGTTTTCATGTTATTGGTACGGATGTGAATCCGGCTGTTATCGAGTCTGTAAATTCAGGGAAGTCACACGTCAAAAATGAACCAGGGCTTGATGAATTGGTTGAAAAAGGTCACCAAACACAACAGTTGAGCGCTACCCTTGATACAAAAGTGGCTGTTTCGAAAGCGGACATTGTTGTTGTAGTTGTACCGGTCCTTGTCTATGAAGATAATGATGTGGATTACACGTATATGGATGCCGCAGTTGATCAAATCGCAGCAGGTTTAACAAAAAACACAACGGTTATTTTTGAAACGACATTACCTACCGGTGATACAAGAGATCGGTTTGGCGCGAAATTAGAAGCCGTCTCGGGTTTAATCGCAGGAACGGATTTTTTCTTAGCATATAGCCCGGAACGAGTTTACTCAAACAAGATTTTAAGCGACTTAAAAAAGTATCCTAAAATTGTAGGGGGAATTAATCAATCAAGCTTGGAGCGTGCTTCGGCGTTTTATAAGCAATCGATTCAAGCGGACATCATCGAAGTGGAATCTACTGAAACAGCGGAGTTTGCTAAAGTCGCAGAGTGTGTATACCGCGATGTAAACATCGCTTTAGCGAATGAATTAGCCGTTTATGCTTCTGAGAAAAAGGTCAATATTCTTGAAGTTATTCAAGCAAGCAATACGCAACCCTATTCGCATATTCACTCACCAGGAATTGGTGTTGGTGGGCACTGTATCCCCATTTACCCTTACTTTTTTATGAAACGGGGCTTGCCCGAGGGCCTCGCCCACTTAGCACGGAAAGTAAATGATGGTATGTCGATCTATTCGATAAAAGAAATTGATGACTATATGGACGGGCTCAAAGACAAGCGAGTGCTTATTCTTGGCTTATCGTATCGTGAAAATGTGAAGGAAGAGACAAAGTCAACGACTTGGTTATTAGTTGACCAATTGAAACAAAAACAAGCAAAGGTGTTTGTGCATGACCCAATGTTCACGAATATAGAGATCAAAAATCGAAGTCTTACCCCATTCATTTTCACAGAAGACGAAACGAAGAAGATTGATGTTATTATTGTGCAAGCTTTCCATGATGAATACAAGAATTTAGAGTTCAGTTCGTTTTCTAACTGCAAGCTGTTGTTTGATGGCAGGAATGCGCTTGAGCAGCATGAAATAAAAAAACATGGTATTGCATACAAAGGGTTAGGCTTATGAGTGAAGAAAAACGGAAACCAATCCCCATGGTAGATTTGAAAAAAGAATTCTCTTTGCTTAAGCCGCTACTCCTTACTGAAATAATCGATGTACTTGAAAGTGGTCATTATATTCTGGGAGAAAAAGGGCAGCAGTTTGAAGAGCGATTGGCAGATTATGTGGATGCGGATTTTGCAAGCGGAGTTGCAAATGGAACTGATGCTCTTGTTATTGCTTTAAAAGCACTGGGCATTGGTCCAGGCGATGAAGTAATTACAACACCATTTACTTTCTTTGCCACTGGTGAAGTGATCGCCCAAGTGGGAGCTACCCCTGTGTTTGCAGATATTGAAAGAGAGACTTATAATCTTGATCCCAAGCAAGTAGCGAAAAAGGTAACGGACAAAACCAAGGCAATTATAGTCGTTCATCTTTTTGGTCAAGCAGCGAATATGGATGCCATACAAAAAATAGCTAAAAAGCATAATCTTTTTGTCATAGAAGATGCATGCCAAGCGATTGGCACTGAGTATAAAGGGAACCGTGTAGGTGCGCTGGGGGACGTTGGTTGTTATTCGTTTTTTCCATCCAAAAGTCTTGGTGCATTTGGAGATGCGGGAATGATAGTAACAAATCAGGAATCATTATACAACAAAGTAAATGAACTACGTAACCACGGGAGCATAAGCAAATACATGCATACTTCCATTGGTCAAAACAGTCGTCTTGATGAAATTCAAGCGGCCGTTTTGTTAATTAAACTGAAGTTTCTTGATCTGTTTCTTCACAAACGGAAGGAAATTGCCAAGCGATATTCAGAAGGCTTGATAGATTCTATAAAAAAACCGGTTGTTTCGAATTTAAGAACGCATACGTTTCATCAATATTGTATTGAGCTTAATAATCGGGATCAACTATCAACTTATTTAACTGAAAAAGGAATTGCTTCTGCTGTTTATTATCCTGTACCTCTTCATTTGCAGAAGGTATTTGAGGGACTAGGTTATAAAAAGGGAGATTTCCCAGCGGCGGAACATGCAGCGAACCGTATTTTAGCTTTGCCTATTTCACCGGAGCTTTCAATCGATGCGCAAAATACCATTATTGATCATGTAAATAAGTTTGTAGCGCAACAGGATTAGGAATCAAGCTGGTCAAGAAAACCATTCCATTTGGATTGGTTTTTTTGCGTGATACTCGTATCGTGATCACGTACATTGTAAATCGTAAAGTCTTCATAATGTATTGGTCCTCTTTCAAGGAGAAGGTTAATGATTGAAACGTCTTCATACAACCGGCCTTCTTCATAGGAGATAATTGGAAATCCTCCTAATTCCTTAAGAGTAGTAGTGCGATAGATACGTGGGCCGAGGGGAAAGCGGTACGTGTGTAATTCATTTTTTGTATGGACGTGTCTTCCTTTAGCGATACCTTTATAAACTATTTGATGCCGACTCTGTTCTTTCCAACGACGAAAGTTTCCGTATAAAAGCGATGACTTATAAGGCCAACTCTTTAATTTTTTTGCTAAAACGGTAAATGCATCGGGATCAAACCAATCGTCTGCATCAAGTTCAATGACGTATTCACTTTTAATAAAAGGGATTAGATGGTTAAGTGCTCGAGCCTTGCCTTCATTTTGTTTGTTAAAGAAGGTACGAACGTTTTTTGTATTCCATTTGCTTAAATAGGCAGCAGACCCATCGGTAGAGCCATCATCAACTACAAAGATTTGTTCAGGAATGAAAGAACCGACAAGGCAGGAAGCAATGGCATTGTCCACATACGAGCTTTGATTGTAGTTTGCGATAAGCACCGTGATTGAGAGGGTTTTCGCTTGATCGATATTTAATTTGTATTTATCGATCCATTCTTGTTTCGCTTTTAGACTTGTTTGTTTGGAGGAGGTTGCTAGACTTGCCCACTCTTCCTTCGCTGTACAGTAAATTTTTGAGTCAAATGGGATAAAGTGAAACCAGAATGAGAGCAATGCTTCTGTAAATGGGAGAAGCTTTTGATCTGGAAAAGGATAAATTACACTCAATGCCTGTTTTACTAGTAAAGCGTGGTGATTCCCAGTTACGCCTGGATTACTCGTTATAGCTGAAGTGATATTTACTTTTGTGGACAAGGACGCACCAGGACCAAGTAGAAGCACATAAGGAGCAGTAATTTGAGGCAGCAAGTGATTCAACGTCTCTCCGATGTCATTCCCCTGAATTGGATAAGAAACGCAATGTGAAGCAAGCTTTGGCAAATGGTATCCGGGTGGATGGATAATCCAAATCACCTGAACCTCGTCCTTTATACGTTCTATAGATGCAAGGGTAAGGAAGAGGGGGTGATGGCGGTGGTTCATAATAATTATCGCTTCAATTTCCTCCATAAATAAATGCCTCCTTTAAATGGCTTCTATTAAAGTATGTTTTAAGTTGTTATTCAAGAAGGTTGCATTAAGCGAGACACTGATGGAATTCATAAAAAGTTAGGTCAATCTAACAAGCAATCTGTCATTACGAGCATTTACTAAAAGAGAAGCTAAAAGGAGGGGTAAAATGTTCATCAAACGTTTTTGGTATGCAATTAAATCGTTTTTTCTATTTTTAAGCTTCCCGATAAGTTGGAAATTACCAATAACAAAACGGGAATTACTAAGCAGCTTAATTGGAAAACAAATCGAAGTGTCAACGCCGTTTGGTTTTTTATCAGGCACATTACTAGCAAGCAAAAAAGATTATATCGTGCTCATTGATGAAACCGATGCGCAAGTGCTTGTACGAATTAGAAAAATTGAGACAGTTCGAGCGTTCTGCGAATAGATAAAAATGGAGAGAAAGGAGGATGCTATCTTGTTTAAAAGTCTTTTTTACCAAGAGCTTTCCGGCAGACTTGCAGCACGAGTGGAGGTAGCTACGGATACGAATTTGATCGAGGGTTTAATTGTCCGCGTTACGCCAGAATTGCTCGTAATTGAAGTAACCGATGGCTATGAATCAGGTGCAAACCAATATGTATTTATAGATGCAATAAACTATGTGAGGTTCCCGCAACCAAATTAATAAAAAGGTAGAGAGAATGAGTACTTCTTTAGCTTGTCGACCGTCTTGTGAAAATTAGAGGGTCGACAAGCTTTTTACTTCAAAGTGAATAAATAATATCCGTCCTGCTCCTACTTAACTGATTTTTTTACCCATTTACATACCTTTGTCGTTAATTTAAGTCCCGTAATCGAGATACGGTAGATTAGTATAATAAGAAAATACTCAAAGCGCATAAGTATGCAACCTTGAGTACTGATTTTTACTTATTCTCATTTTTAGCTGTTTGAATCGATTTACTAATGTTACTTGCCAGTGCTAATGCCTGAATCCCATCTTCGGCAGTGACCAAGGGAGGTTTCTTTTCTTTTACGCATAATAAAAATGCTTGTAATTCCAGTGCTAATGGTTGGTGAAAACTTGGTGCCTGAATGATTTCGGTGGTTGATCTGGCATATGTTCCAACTTGCTCTGAATTGCGTGTAATGGCAAGCTCATTCGTTAATAAGTTGGCCACAATATAAGAGTTTTTGGTTAATAGATGAATCGAACGGACATTTTTGTTTGATTGGTAACTAGCTGTAAGTTGAATGGCGACACCTGCTGCTGTTTTCGCAATGGCTACGGCATGAATAGGCAAATCTTTTGAAAGGTGGCCAACTGTGTAGATGTCTTGAAATCTGTCATTTGCAAGGAGTGCATGTAAGATATATAGATCATGAAGCATTAAATCTTGTACGACATCGACACCTTCAAGTCGCGCGCTAAAAGAAGACATTCGATGTGTTTCAATTGCAATGATATCTTCATTTTTAACGGTTTGTTGTAACGCTTTTACTAATGGATTAAACAATTCAATGTGTCCTACTTGAATGTACACATTTTCCTTTAAAGCTCGTTGTTTTAGTTTCTCTGCTTGGGCAACGGTTGAGGCAATTGGTTTCTCCATTAAAATATGGACGTTATGCTCTATGCAGGCAAGGCCGACTTCATAGTGATAAGTTGTTGGTACTGTAATACTGACTGCATCTACTTCTTGGAGTAGTGCATAAAGAGTTGGAAAAGATTTTACATGATACTTTTCTGCTATTTCGTTGCTGCGAACTTGATTGACATCGTATAAGCCAATGAATTGGCATTCTCTTGTTAGAGATAGATAAGTGCGAACATGGTTTTCACCCATTTTACCGGCACCAATAACTCCGACTTTCATGTAACTCCCCTCACTTTGCTGAACTGCTAGTTTGCAAGCGGTTTTTTACACCATTTTTTTAATATAAATAATCGCTATACAAGGTAGTTTATGCAGGAGTTTACAAGTTGAATGGACATACATAACGCCAAATATAAAATGAAGCAAACGACATGATTCTAAAAAAGAATACTTTTTCAATAAAACATTTAAAAATGAGACGTTTTGTTTATTTAATACCAAATGAGTTGTTTTTTCTTATTAAACTGAATGAGAATATGCAAAATTTTTAAAGGGAGGAAATTAGTAAGGGGATATAAGGACTGGTGATTTGAAGATTTTGGATTGAGATAGCTGGCGTTTAAAATGAGTGTCTAGTCTGTGTGAGCCGTGTCGAATAAAGACGATTTATAAGATGTAGATATCATATAATGATTTGAGTCTTACGGGAATATATTCTATTAATATAGTTCTATTAGATTGATTTAAACGAAAATGGAGTAGTTGAAAGGGATGTGGAAACATGAGTCTTTAGCCTATAGCGCAATAGGAGAAAAGATCACTAGATTTTATTTTAATAAGCGATCGTATGTATTTTGTTGGAAAATAATACGATAACTAGCATTAGAAATACTGGTTTTCGCGAGATGGACTTTAAGACTATGGTCTCTGGACTATTGAAACGATTTTCAATGCGCGCTATGCTTTTTGAGGTGCTTACCCGAAAAAAGTTAAATCGAAACGTAAAGTAACAAGTTTTTTTAAGGAGTGCCAGTATGACTTCATTATCACGAGTAAAAAAAATATGTCTTTCTAAACGTTTAAAACGCATTAAGCTCAAACGATCAGGAATTGCATCAACTTTGGAGTTAGGTTTAGCCAGTTGTGTTCAAAGTTCCGCTACTCCTACATTTGAAACGCAAGAACAAAACAAAGGGTTGTTAACGTCAGTGAACTTATCGAAAAAGTTACTGGTACAAGGAGAAGCCAATCAGAAGAAAATGAATCCTCATTATTTATATTCCTATTACGAAAATGATGATTTAAACAAAGAAGTAAACGTATTTGGATTTAAAAATACGTTAGATAAAGATGTCAGCAACGTTGATGCAAATTGCGGAAGTGGGATTGAATATAATGAATACATAGATAATTATACTTCTCATGAGGGAGAGAAACAGGACCAGAGAACGCTGGGAAGTGAAAGTAATCAAGACACCCTCGTAAACGAAACGAAGGAGCCACATGTTGAAAATGACCTCATTCATTCTGAAAACACGCAAGATCAAGAAGCGACGCAAACAAATGAACGAGAGAACAATGATGCTGATCAGGAAGAGTCGAAGCGAACAATTGAACGGAATAACCACGGGAAGGTCCTAGCCGTAGTACAAAATCGTTTTTCCATTGAAACGGAAGATGGACCAAAGTGGTTTGTTGGAGAATCAGAAGAGACAACCAGATAGAGTTTATGGATGCCGATTTCTTACACTATGCAGGGGAATCCAATTCTGCAATTGTCGTGTATATTCCTCCTCAAGAAGTGATTTTTGACTTAAGCAATACGTTGCAAAGTCATGATCTCTCAGCCGAGTACACGAAGGGACAAGCTATTACAATTGGAACTGTCACACAAATAGATGGAACAATTATTATTGAATCGATTACACCATCAGTAAAAGAAGACCAATTAGCTAATCTATAAGATGAAACCTGTGCAGGAAGCATAGGTTTTTTATTTTTTTCTTGTAATTGACGTTACGTCAGCTTTTATAATGGAGGAAGAAAGTTAAGGGGGGAGTTTTATGATTACGGTTGGGGAATTAGCCGAGAGATCATCCGTCACAACAAGGACATTAAGATACTACGATTCGATTGGCTTATTAAAGCCAAGAGCAATAACAAGGGGAAAACATCGACTCTATTACGAAGAAGATTTGTTGATGCTTGCGCAAATTCAACTATTAAAACGAATGGGATTTTCTTTAAAACGGATATCGGGAATGATGCATGACGACAAAATGAATACAGTCACACAATTAGAAAATCAATTATCTATTTTAGAAAAGGAAGAAGAAAAGATTTGCAAGATGAGGGAAACGATACGTGGTATCGTTCATGCATTTTCGTTAGATGGCAGAATCGATTGGTCTATGGTTGTATCGTTAATTAAGCAAGCCGAAAACAAAGGAACAGAACATGAGCGATTGCTCCTTTTCTTTCCTAAATTATGCGAGGATTCAGAAGAAACAAAACGAATAATTGTATTGGTGAATGACACTAGGAATGCATTAGCGAGTGGACCAGATTCTGAAATGGGGGTGCGCATTTCAGAACGTTTATTTGATTTAATGTCTGAGTTATGTCAGGGAGATAAACAATTGATTGAAGAGCTTTGGGATATTGTGTGTTCACATAAACTATCGGAAGCACTTGGGTGTTTTCCTATCCCTCGTGAAATTATTGAGTTTTGGGAAGCTGCAAAAAAGGAGATCGATTCGTAATGCAATGGCGAAGAAAAAAAGAGTGTATGTATAGCGCATCAGGCTACACAATGCTTGTAGATGGAATCAACATGCATTACTTGTGTGCTGGCAAAGGACAAGTAGTTGTTTTTTTGCATGGAGGACTTCTATGTGCGGATGACTTTAAAGTGTGTGTTGAACTCGTCGCGCGACGTGGTTACACAGCTATTGCGTTTGATCGACCAGGCTACGGTTTTAGCGAGAGTGGATCCAAAGAATGGACACCTGAAAGCCAGGTCATGCTCATAAATGAGGCATTAAAACAGATGAATATAAAAAAAGCTATTCTCGTTGCTCATTCATGGAGTGGTATGATGGCTCTTTCCTATGCACTTCAGTATCCAGCAGCAACTGATGGGATTGTATTAGTTGCTGCGGCAATGTATAAAGAGGGTTATCCTGCTGAAAATGGCGATTGGCTCTCGAAAATCGTGACAACTCCTGGAATTGGCCAGCTTCTTATGCAAACCTTCTATCGGACGCCGATTGGCCATTATTTAGCGAAAAACATGGTCAAAGCAACCTTTGCGCCTGAAAAAGCACCACCTGGATATGTAAAGAAAACATGGGCTTTAGGGTTTAGACCATCCCATTTTCTAGCGAATCGAAAAGACGTTTTGGCTTTTCCGAGTTCCGCAAAAAAATGGAGTCGCTCTTACCAACATATTCGCATGCCAGTCCAAATCCTAATAGGTGAGAACGATCCATTTAAAGTCAATGATCAAGCCTACCGTTTAAAGGAGGTTATTCCTCATGCCGAAGTTCATCAGCTCCCTTATGCTGGTCACATGATTCCGCAACTTCATCCAATGGAAGTACTAACGGCGATTGAGCGGCTTTCTTTTAAGGGAGAAAGTCATAACTCAAAGCGAAACGATTGAGAGATTTAGATAAACAGTATAGGATAAAAGTAATTAAATTGGAGGCGTTTTCACTATGGATTTAAAGTTGACAGGTAAATCGGTTATTGTCATGGCGGCAAGCAAGGGACTTGGTAAAGCTACGGCGGAACTATTTGCGCATGAAGGAGCAAAGGTGGTCATTGCCAGCCGTGATGAGAGAGAATTAAGTAGGGCTGTGGAAGAAATAAAGAAATCAACAAATAATCATGCGGTTGAATACCATGTTTGTGACGTAACGAACAAAGAAGAGATTAAAGCAGTTGTTGCATTTGCCAAGGAAAAGCATGGGACTGTAGATGTACTCGTTAATAATTCAGGCGGACCACCGGCGGGTACATTCAATCAGTTTGATGATGAAGATTGGCAAAAAGCGTATGAGTTAAACCTATTGAGCTATATTCGTGCGATCCGGGAAGTATTGCCTCATATGCGTGAACAAGGTGGCGGTCATATTGTTAATTTTGCATCTTCTTCCATTAAACAATCATTGGATAATCTATTATTATCAAATACATTTAGAGCTGGAGTCGTGGGGCTTGCCAAAAGTTTGGCCCAAGAACTTTCACAAGATAACATTTTGATTAATACACTAGGTCCAGGAAGGATTGCAACTGGGCGTGTGGAAAGCCTTGACCGTACCAAAGCGGAGAGGAACGGAGTAACCTATGAAGAGATAAAAGAGGCAGAGGAATATGCCATTCCAATGCGTAGATATGGACACCCAGCAGAGTTTGCGAGGCAAGCGGTCTTCCTTTGTTCAGGGGCAAATACATATGTTACGGGGCAAGCGCTGCTTGTTGATGGTGGGTTAGTAAAAGCTTTATAAAGAGAGTCTGTTATCTTTTGTTCATAGCGGGTATAGATCTATAACTGATGAACAGAGGAGAGATGTGTATTATGGCAAATGTAAAAGTAGCCATTGTTTATTATAGCTCAACTGGTACAAACTACCAGCTTGCCCAATGGGCAAAGGAAGCTGCAGAAGCAGACGGGGCAGAGGTAAAACTATTAAAGTTCCCAGAACTCGCTCCTGATGCTGCTATTGATTCAAATCCAGCATGGAGAAAGCATATAGAAGCAACAAAACATGTACCTGAAGTGACGGCTGATGATATGCTTTGGGCGGATTCATATATCTTTAGTGTACCTTCGCGTTTTGGCGTTTTACCCGCGCAAGCAAAACAGTTTTTTGATACACTTGGTGGCCTTTGGGGCGAAGGCAAGCTTGCGAATAAAGTTGTGAGCGCAATGTCATCTGCTGCGAATTCACATGGTGGGCAGGAACAAACCGTTCTCTCTGTGTATACAACGATGTATCATTGGGGAGCAATTGTCGCCTCTCCAGCCTACACAAATGCTGTTGCTTTTTCTTCAGGTGGTAATCCGTACGGGACAAGTGTTACGGTTGATCAAAATGGAAAAATGGTAGAAGATGTTGAAAAAGCGGTTAAACACCAAGCCGCTCGAACAACTGCAGTTGCGAAAGCAATTGTGGAAGGATTAAAGTAAGTTAACTAAAACCGTTGGCCTGCTAGGCTAACGGTTTTTTTCAGATCTTGTAAGTATGCCTATTAAATAAAAATGGTTAAACGTAATTACTTTTGATTAATGAATAGGACCTAAGATAAAATGAAAGCGATTAAACTCTGTGCTGCTACGTAAAGGTACAGAGAAAACAAGTAGATGAAAGTGGGGACATGCATGTCATTGCTTGAAAAAATGTTGATGCTTACTGAGGAAGAGAAGGAAACACTTCAATATCGGCAAGTAATGCAAGCTCGCTATACATCAAAACAAAGTTTTATCATAGAAGCAAACAAATTTCTTGCACCTGGTTCAGAAATCATGATCCGCAAACATACACGGTTCATCGATTTTCCAAAACATCGGCATGATTATATTGAACTGAATTATGTTTACAATGGAAGTTTAAAGCAAACGATTGGTGATCGAGATATTCACTTAAAAAAAGGTGAGTTGGTTGTATTAAATCAACATATTGAGCATCAAATTGACGCTTGTAACACAGAAGATATTGTTATTAATTTTATTATTCAACCATCTTTCTTTAATTATATATTCTCTTTCCTAAATGTCGAAGGACCATTTTATTCGTTCCTTGTTGATAGTGTTCATGGTGGGAGTGGGTTTGGTCAGTTTCTCTACTTTAGATGTGCTGAAGAAGAATCAATCCAAACACTTCTTCAGCAAATTCTGGAGGAAATTATGAACCCAGATGTTTTTTCTCAAGCAACTATTAAACTTTATGTAGGAATGTTAATTATTGAATTAACAAAGAAAGCGAATACATTAGAAGGTGGGCATGAAGTTAGTTTACAAAACCAATGGATGAGGGAAGTGTTATTTTATATCCATGAAGAATATAAACAGGCAACACTTTATGAGCTATCCGAGCGATTAAATCAACCTCATTATTTACTTAGTAAACTGATAAAAAAGCGAACTGGAAAAACATTTAAATCGATTTTACAAGAGAAAAGGCTTGATATAGCAAGGGAAATGCTTGTTCAGTCAGATTTACCTGTTTCTGTCATAGCAGAGGAAATCGGTTATGATAACTTTAGTTATTTCTACCAGATTTTCAAGAGAAAATTTAATCAGACTCCACTTGCTTATCGAAAAGCACAGAACTCCCAGAAATAAAATGGGGATCTGTGTTTTTTTGATTGTGCAAATTAAGACAGTTTTTAGTTGAATAGCGCCATAGCTGCTTTAAATGTAAACGCTTAATATAAAGACGCAATCTTCTTTAGAAAGTGAGGTGGAATGAGATGAATGGATATCGGTTAGCTGTAGATATAGGCGCATCAAGTGGAAGGGTCATGGCTGGTAGAACAGATGGGGATGAACTCGATTTAATAGAAGTACATCGGTTTCGGAACAGTGCAACGCTAAAAGCCGGTCATTACTGTTGGGACGTTGATTATCTCTTTAACGAGATAAAATATGGCATTAAAACAAGTTGTGAAATGGGTTTTAAACCAGTCAGCATTGGAATCAATACGTGGGCTGTTGATTTTGTCTTGTTGGATGAACAAGATAATCGATTGACTGAAGCGGTGTCTTATAGAGATGCGCGAACCGATGGAATCATGGAAGAAGTAATAAACACGTATGGAAAAGCAGCTCTCTACGAACGGACAGGAATTGCTTTTCAGCCTTTTAATACATTGTATCAATTACTCGCATTAAAGAAGTTGCATCCCAAAACACTTGCTAAAGCAAAGTCGTTTCTTATGGTTCCGGATTATTTGCACTTTTTACTAACTGGGATTAAAACAAATGAATATACAAATGCAACAACGACACAATTGGTGAATGCTTTTTCGAAACGATGGGATGAAGATCTTATTGCTGGAATGGGTTTGCCGGTGAAGTTGTTTCATGACTTAAAACTTCCAGGAACGAACATAGGACCGATAAAAGCAGAGTTACAAAGAGAATTAGGAGTTAAGCTTGATGTTATCATTCCTGCTACACATGACACGGCCTCGGCAATTGTTGCAGTACCAGAATGGCAAACATCGTTGTATATTAGTTCCGGTACATGGTCGTTAATTGGAATTGAGAATCCTTTCCCTATTTGTATTACGAAGGCAATGGATGATAATTTCACAAATGAAGGCGGTATCAATTATCGTTTTCGCTTTTTGAAAAATATCATGGGGCTGTGGATGATACAGGAAGTTCAGCGTCTTCTTCCTGAAAAATGGACGTATGCCGATTTGGCAGTAGCAAGTAAAAAAACAAATGATATTAGTACTGTTGATGTGGATCAACGGAGATTTTTAAAACCAGATCATATGATTGAGGAAATTCAAGCTGCTTGTCGTGAAACAGGGCAGGAAGTTCCTACGACAGCTGGCGAGTTAGCAAAATGCATTTATGTCAGCTTAGTTGCAAGTTATGAAAAAGCAATTAAGCAAATTGAGCAAACGGTTGAACGTAGATATGAAAAAATTCATATTATTGGCGGTGGGTCTCAAAATGGGCAATTAAACCAAATGCTAGCAAATCGTACGAATAAGACTGTCATTGCAGGACCAAGTGAAGCAACTGCTATCGGGAATTTCCTTATGCAATGCATCTCATGTGGTGAAATCCCTTCTCTTGAAGCTGGGAGAGCACTAGTCAAAAATTCATTTAAAGTAATGGAATATAAACCGCAGAGGAGCGATCACGCGTATGCAAACAAGATATGAAAGTGCAAAAGAGCAGTATGAGCGTTTAGGTGTTGATGTAGAAGCAGCATTCAAAAAAATTAGTGAAGTTCCAATCTCCGTCCATTGTTGGCAAGGGGATGATTTACGAGGAACGGAAACGATTCAAAATGAATTGTCAGGTGGTATCGACGTAACAGGGAATCACCCAGGACGAGCACGTAATGGGGATGAGATCCGTGCTGACCTTGAAAAAGCGTTAAGCCTGATTCCAGGTCAGCATCGCGTTAATTTACATGCAATGTATGCAGAAACAGACGGTGTTGTAGTTGAGCGCGATGAGATTAAGCCAATGCATTTCGAAAAATGGGTTTCGTGGGCAAAGAAAGTAGGAGTCGGACTTGATTTTAACCCAACTATTTTTGGGCATCCAAAAGCAGATGATGGGTTAACGCTTGCTCATCCAGATGAAGACGTTCGTACTTTCTGGATTAACCATTGCAAAGCGAGTAGGGAGGTTGCTGCTTATTTTGCGAAAGAACTGGGCACCCCTTCACTAGTAAACATTTGGGTACCAGATGGATATAAGGACACACCAAGTGACCGCTTAACACCAAGGCGTCGATTAAAAGAATCGCTTGATGCCATTTATGAAGTTGATTATGATCAATCGCTTGTTATAGATGCGGTAGAAAGTAAGTTGTTTGGAATCGGGTCAGAAGCATTTGTTGTAGGCTCACATGAGTTTTATATAAATTATGCGAACCAAAGTGGAAAACTGTGCTTGCTTGATACGGGGCATTTTCATCCGACAGAAATGGTCTCAAATAAATTATCTGCTATGTTGCTATTTAATGATCAGTTGGCATTACATGTTTCACGCCCTGTTCGCTGGGACAGTGATCACGTTGTTACATTTGATGATGAGTTACGGGAAATTGCAATTGAACTTGTACGTAATAATGCGCTAGATCGTGTCAATATTGGGCTGGATTTCTTTGATGCGAGTATTAATCGTGTTGCAGCATGGGCAATTGGCACACGGAATATGACAAAAGCATTATTAAACGCTGCTTTAATGCCCCACGCTCATATGAGGCAATTGCAAGAAGAGGGCGATTTCACCTCTCGCTTAGCCTTACAAGAGCAGTTAAAAATGTACCCTTTTGGTGATATGTGGGATGAATATTGCAAACGGCAAGGGGTCTTAGTAGAAAATGAATGGTTAGATGATGTAAAGGCATATGAGCAAAATGTACAGCTTAAACGTAAAGGCACAAAAACCATTCAGCAATAGCCAATAGGAAGGTGAGAAATAAAATGGTCAAACATTTATGGAATGAAGAAGAAGCAAAAAAAGTGGATTCGGGTCTTGGCGAGCTCGTATATCGGTCTAATTTGATTGGTAGCGACCGCGCTGTTTGTAACTGGGGTGGCGGGAATACGTCTATGAAAACAATAGAAGTTGATTTTCGGGGCGAAGAAGTTAAAGTGATGTGGGTGAAAGGTAGTGGCTCCGACTTGGCAACAATGGGGGCTACGAATTTCACTGCTTTACGTCTTGATGATGTGTTGCCGCTTTTAAACAAAGAAGAAATGAGCGATGAAGATATGGTTTCCTATTTAAGCCATTGCATGATTAATCACTCACATCCACGTGCATCGATTGAAACCCTTTTGCATGCATTTCTTCCATTTAAGCACGTTGATCATACCCATCCAGATGCAATTATTAGCCTTTGTTGTGCAGATAATGGTCGTGAATTGGCGGAACAATTATTTGGTGATCGTTTTGTCTGGGTACCTTACATTCGCCCTGGCTTTACGCTCTCAAAAATGATTGCAGAAGGTGTTGCGGCTAATCCAAAAGCAGAATTAGTACTTATGGAGAAGCATGGGCTTGTTGTTTGGGGAGAGACAGCAAAAGAAAGTTATGACCGGACCATTTCAGTCATTAACGAGGCTGAGCAATTTATTGCAAAGAAACGTGATGACACGCACGTCTTCGGAGGAGAGAAGTATAAAGCTCTTTCAAAGCAGACACGTGAATCATTGCTGGCAGAAATCATGCCGGTTATTCGTGGAGCTGTATCTTATGAAGGAAAGCAAATGATTCTAACTTATGATGATGCAGTTGCCACTCTTGAATTCGTAAATAGTCAGAAAGGAAATACCCTCTCTCAAGTTGGCGCAGCTTGCCCAGATCATCTTGTTCATACGAAAAGAGTACCTTTATTTATTGAGTGGAAGCCAGCAGAAAATGACTTAGAAGGTCTTGTGGAAGCCATTAGAAAGAGTGTATCTGAATATCAAAAAGAATACATTGCATATTTTGAGCGCAACCATAAAGACGGAGATGAGATGTTTGAACCGTCGCCACGAGTATTACTAATACCAGGTATTGGGATGATTAACACTGGAAAATCACTTACGAATGCAAAAGTAAGTGGAGCGTTATATACTCGTGCAATTTCAGTAATGCGAGGCACAACTGCATTAGGCTCATTTGTTTCATTAAATGAGTCAGAGTCTTATGAAATCGAATATTGGCCACTGGAATTATATAAATTATCACTTGCACCTAAGGAAGCCGAATTCTCCCGTAAAGTTGCATTTGTCACAGGGGGGGCTGGTGGAATTGGCAGTGAAACATGTCGTCAGTTTGCGAGTCTCGGTGCTCATGTTGTTCTAGCTGATTTAAATCTTGAAGGAGCAGAGAAAGTAGCAGCTGAAATAAATAAGACATTTGGTTCAGGTCGGGCATTAGCTCTAAAAATGGATGTAACGAGTGAAGAAGCGATTAAACATGCTTTTGCAGAAGCTGCGCGCACTTTTGGTGGAGTAGACGTGATCGTTAACAATGCAGGGTTAGCTACATCTAGCGCTTTTGATGAGACAACTTTAAAAGAATGGCAGCTAAATATGGATGTGCTTGGTACAGGTTATTTCCTAGTTGCTAGAGAAGCATTTTCACAAATGAAGGCACAAGGTTGTGGTGGAAGTATGGTCTTTATTGGGTCCAAAAACTCCGTTTATGCAGGGAAAAACGTTTCTGCTTATAGTGCGGTTAAAGCAATGGAAGCTCACCTTGCTCGGTGCATCGCTGCTGAAGGCGGCGAGTATGGCATTCGAGTTAATACGGTATTGCCAGATGCTGTTTTACAAGGGTCAGCGATTTGGGATTCGGCTTGGCGTGAAGAGCGAGCTGCTGCATATGGTATTAAGCCGGAAGAACTTGATGATCATTATAAAAAAAGGACAACTTTGGGCGTTCATATTTTTCCTTCAGATATTGCAGAAGCGATTCTTTTCTTTGCTTCATCAAAAGCTGAAAAAACAACGGGATGTATGTTAACCGTTGATGGTGGTGTACCAGCCGCGTTTACACGATAGAGAGTGTTCCCTCTGCTTAAAAGCAGAGGGAGATTGTTATCACGTTTAGTAACCGCTTACTTTTTAGAGGGGGGAATTAAGTTGATACGTAAGGCTAGTGTTATGAGAGTTTATAAGGACCAATGTAAGGAGTACAAGAAACGCCACGATCAATTATGGCCAGAAATGGAAGAGATGTTAAAGATGCATGGCGTAAGTGAGTACTCCATTTTTTTACTGGAGGAAACGGGTCAGTTGTTTGCATACTTGCGTGTTGAAGATGAGGAAGTATATGCGCGCGTTTCCAGCACTGAAATTTGTCGGAAATGGTGGGCGTATATGGAACCGCTAATGGAAACGAATGAAGATAAAAGCCCTGTATCAATTGATTTGAAAGAAGTGTTTTATTTAGCTTAATGGAGGGCAAATAAATGGCAACTAAAAACAAAGGCATGAAGGCGACAATAACAGTCGCTATGTCTAATTATCTAGAAGCAGGTGCAATTGTTGCTGGCGCTGGTGGTTTAACATTATGGGTTGAATATCTACAGCTTACTGATATATGGGTTGGCTTGCTTGGGGCTTTAAGTGCCAATGGTTTTGGCGCTGCAATTGGTGCTTTGTTAGGTGGATACTTTGTTGACAGGTATGGAAGGAAATTTATTTATAAATATGATTTATTGCTTTATATGGCAGGGATGCTCTTCATTATATTTGCGTTTAACTTTCCAATGCTACTTGTTGGATATATCGTTGTCGGAATTGCTGTAGGTGCGCTTATTCCAGCTGCGTGGACCTATATTGCAGAGGAAGCACCACCAAAAGAACGAGCCGCAAGAGTCGGTTGGAGTCAGTTTGCTTGGTCCATCGGTCCTGCAATTACTTTATTTTTATCAGTTGCATTAGCACCACTTGGCTTGCTTGGTAGTCGTCTCATTTTTGCCCAGCTGTTTATTGTTGCCATTATTACGTGGGTACTACAGCAACAAATTAATGAATCTACAATTTGGGAAGAAGAGCAACGAAAGGAAAAAGCAATTCGTGCGGCCGGAAAACATGTACAAAAAGGTTCAATGAAAGACTTATTTACTGTGAAAGCAAACTTGAAAGCGCTTGTTTTTTTGATTGGGATCTATCTCTTTTGGAATCTCGTGGCAGGAACAATGGGTTATTTCATGCCATACATTTATGAGACGGTTGGTGGTTTAACCGCAGCGCAAGCAAACCTTCTTCAAGGAGTTCTGTGGACATTTACCGTCATATCAACATATGTTGTCTTTATTAAACTTGGTGATAATGTAAATCGTAAGCTTTTGTTTGGTATTGGGAGCATTATGGGAATTGTTGCATGGGTGATCTTAACCTTTGGTGGAATGGGCATCGTTGAACTAATCTTGTTTGTCACCCTTTGGGGTATTGCGGCTGGGTTTGGAGCGCAAGCTTTTTATGCCTTGTTTGCAAGCGAATTATTTCACACAAAATATCGTGCACAAGCACAAGGGTTTATGTTCTTTGCTGTACGTATTGGCGTTGGTTTAATTTCATTAGTAGTACCAGCTATGATTTCTGGCATCGGATTTCAAGCAGCCGGAATTATCATGATTGTTTTCCTCGTTATTAGTTTGGTTATTGGTGTGACAATGGCGCCTGAAACACGTGGACGTTCACTCGAGTCCATTCAAGATGAGCGGTATGTAAAAAGTGCATAGTGTTATCTGTAACCACTTCTCGTTTTGGGAAGTGGTTTTTTGATTGACTGGAATAATGTTGGCACTTTGTTCTAATTTTTGGAATAGGTATTAAGTGGATGACGGTTTCCAAGCGGCAAGTGGTTGTTGAAAGACATTTGTTAAATAAAGTAAGTATACAAACCCAAATGCGATCCAAGTTAACCCGACTTTAAGAGTAGTTACATCAAGCATTGACACGAGAGCAAACATGATTGTTGCTCCAAATGTAGGAGCGATATATGTTAAAAAAAGCGTACGTTTGACCCTGTTTTTCCAAGATAGAATAATGACACAGAGGTTAACAAATAAGAAAGACGTTAAAGCACCAAAGTTCACAAATCGAACCGCTGATTCTACTGTCAATAATAGGGAAAGTAGGGATACACAACTTGCAAGTAAGATATTGAAGGTCGGTGTTTTATAGGTTGGATCGATGAAAGCAAACATACGCTTCGGCAATAAGCCATCACGACCCATAACAAACATAAGGCGTGAGACAGCAGTAATAGAGGCAAGACCCTGAGTGAAAATGGCCATGGCCAGAACAATAATGAAGGTCAGTTGCAATATCCCTCCACCCACCGAGAACATTAATTCAAGTGCAGCAGCATCTGCTTGGACAAATGAAAGGAGAGGGAAAGAGCTTTGTATGACAAAAGAAGAAGTGAGATGAAATGTTCCCACTATAATAAGAATGAGATAAATGGCACGTGGGATTGTTTTGGTTGGGTTTTTGGTTTCTTCTGATAAGGTCGTAATTGTATCAAAGCCAAGAAAGGAAAAGACAACAATAGATGCGCCAAGCATGAGTACGTGAAATGGATTATCTAGCTGTAAAAGCGGTGTCGCAAAGGTAGTTGCTAACGAGAGGTTTCCCCCTAGAAAAAGCTTATAAAGCAAAAAGCCAGCAAATCCCCCGATAAAAAGTAGCTGAATCACAACAAATAGGGCACTTAGATTGGCTGATGCACCAATCCCTTTAATGGCAATAGCAGCTAGTAATATGATCAAGGCAATAATCCACACAAAAGACGGGATTGTGGGAAATTGTGCAGACAAAAATACACCAAACGTTATACAAGCGATTATCGGCGCAAATAAGTAATTGAGTAGCACAATCCAACCAACAATAAAGCCTGCGTTTGGATGTATTGCTACTTTAGCAAAGGTGTATGCAGAACCAGATACAGGGATTTTTTTTGCTAAATAGGCGTAGCTCATTCCGGTGAACATGATGGCAATGAAAGCAAGTGTGTATGTAATCAAAAGCTGGCCATTTGTACTTTTGTAGGAAACTCCAAATGTGGAAAAATAAATCATAGGTGTGTTCCATGCTAATCCAAGTGCAGAGACTTGCCAGATAGAGAGTGTGCGTTTTAATGATTTAGTAGACATTTAAAATCCTCCAATTTATTATTTTAAAATCATTTATCTTGTTTCATCTCGTTACGGATTTATGGTAAAGGGCAGAATGAAAATTGCAATCTCTTTGTAATAAAGACTGACAAAGAATTTAGATGAAATTCAAAATAGACTGAAAAAATACGTTAGATTACCTGACGAAAAGGTAGAAACACGAATGAAATCTATGTAATTCTAGGAGGAACAAAAAAATAAAGGTTCTTTTTAGAACAAAAAAGCTTTCTAGGGTTCCGTTGCGTGTAGCGTAAGGCTGGTCCGAGAGAAGGCGTGTGGCAACCGCCGCATACACGGAAGGATAAAAGCCTGGGAGACTCTGTCTCCCAGGCTTTATTTAATAGGAGGAGGCGTTATAAGTGAAGTGGCGACATACATTACAAGCTGGCGGAAAGTGGTCAGGAACGATTCGAAAAGGGAGCTTGATAAAACTAACAACAAATGGCTCAGGAGGTAATCTCGCTTTTATGCTGTTTCACGCAACACAAAAAGAAGAGCGCTATAGCATGCCTGACACGCTAAAGGCACAGAACACGTCCAAGCTCACAAAGGGAAACGTATTGATGAGCGATAATGGGCGAGTGATGGCAAGCATCGTGGAAGATACGGTAGGATGGCATGATCCTGTTAGCTCCTACATCACCCGTAAACAAACGGATAAAAAATATGGTGAAACAAGTTTTCAAGAGCATTCAAATGAATGGCACCGAAGCGGTGAAGAAAATTTTGCAATAGAACTAATCCGTCAAGGTCTTGAACTAAGAGATATGGGACCAGTTGTAAATGTATTTTCAAAGGTTGATTATCAAACGACTGGTGCGATGGCTTTTAGTACAAATCATAGCAAAGAGGGAGATTACATTGTTTTACGGACGGAAATGGACCTTCTATTACTATGTTCAAACACGCCACATCCGTTAAATCCAAGCAAGATATATCCGAGTAAATTCATTCACATTGAAGTGTCAGATGCACCACCTGTGGCAAAGAATGATCGTTGTGTAAATCATTGCGAGGAAAACAAGCGGGCCTTTGAAAATACATGGATGTTTGAATTGTTAACAGAGAAGAGTGAAAACCTCGTATTAAAATAAGGGAGGCATCTAAATGACAACAATGCAATTAACCAGAAGCGATCGTAATCCTCAAACAGCTTTTTACGATAAGACGTTACCGGCAGGAATTGGGTGGATGCATGATTTGAAGAAGGGACAGGCTTTTCGAATCGTTGATTTATCAGGAAATCAAGCAGCTGATACGCTTTTATATGATACAAAAAATCCGAATGATCACTATAGTGCAGCAAGAACGATAACGGAACAAAAAAACCTGTATTTAACAACTGGAAGTATGTTGATGGCAGAGTCAGGTAAACCACTTGTGAAACTGACTGCTGATACGGTTGGACGTCATGACACGCTTGGTGGTGCTTGTTCTTCCCAGAGCAATACGGTTCGTTACGCACATGAACGAGCAGCGATGCACAATTGCCGTGATACGTTTATGTTAGAACTTGCAAAAAGAGGTGAGGGATATGCAAAACGGGATTTAGCACCTAATATAAATTTCTTTATGAATGTTCCAGTTACTTCAGAAGGTGGGCTTTCATTTGCAGATGGTATTTCGAGTCCTGGGGCGTATGTGGAAATGGTGGCTGAAACCGATACAACAGTGCTTATTTCTAATTGTCCCCAATTAAATAACCCGTGTTCAGGTTTTAATCCTACACCAATTCGCTTGTTAATCTGGAATAAATAAAAAGAGAAGAGGAGTGGAGCGACTTGTTTAAAAAAATAGTAGTTGCCAATCGAGGAACAATCGCTGTTCGAATTATTCGAACATTAAAAGAGATGGGGATAACATCAGTCGCTATTTACACAAAAGCGGATGCGACAAGTCTTCATGTTCAACTAGCTGACGAGGCTATCTGCTTAGGAGAGGGACAAGTAAGTGAAAGTTATTTAAATCAAAGGGTTGTTCTTCAAACTGCTAAAGATACTGGAGCAGAAGCAATTCATCCAGGTTATGGCTTCTTAAGTGAAAACGCACTGTTCGCTCGTGCTTGTGCAGAGGCGGGTGTCGTCTTTATTGGACCAAAACCTGAACAGTTGGAACAGTTTGGTTTAAAACACGAGGCGAGGGCACTTGCATTAGCGGCAAATGTACCTTTGTTGCCTGGAACAGACTTGCTTTATACCGAAGAAGAATCTGTTCAAGCTGCTAAGGAAATTGGCTTTCCTGTTATGGTAAAGAGTACAGCAGGTGGAGGTGGCATAGGCATGCGTGTTTGCCACAATGAGGATGAATTGCTTACAGCTTACGCGGCGGTTGTTCATTTAGCGGAACAACATTTTGGAAACGCAGGTCTTTTTATTGAAAAGTATATTGCCCAAGCTCGTCATATAGAGGTTCAGTTGTTTGGTAGTCGCAGTGGTGATGTCGTTGCACTGGGAGAACGAGATTGCTCGATTCAACGTCGAAATCAAAAAGTGATTGAAGAAACACCAGCACCTAATCTGGAGGAAACGGTGCGTACGGATATGCATGAAAGTGCATTGCGTCTCGCAAATGCTACTGGCTATGTAAATGCAGGTACAGTTGAGTTTTTATACGACGAAGCAGCTAAACGATTTTATTTCCTTGAAGTAAATACACGCTTACAAGTTGAACATGGAGTAACAGAAGAAGTGTATGGCGTTGACATTGTGAAATGGATGGTTCAGGAGGCTGCCGGTGAGTGGGATGTTGCTTTAGCTCAATCGCTTCAACCACAGGGGCACAGTATTCAAGTGCGCGTTTATGCAGAGGATTGCCAGCTTGATTTCCGTCCGAGTGCTGGAAAGCTCGACCAGGTTATAGTAGCGCAGAGTGTACGAAACGAGACATGGGTAGAGGCAGGTACAATCGTATCAACGTTATATGATCCTTTACTGGCTAAAGTAATTGCTAAGGCAGAAACACGAGATCAAACAATCGTTAAACTGAGGTCAGCTTTAAATGAAACTCGCTTTTATGGGATTACATCTAATCTGATGTATGCCAGTGCGGTTTTAAACACACCTGAGTTTAAAAATGGGCATGTTTACACAAAATTGCTCAATGACTTTGTGACAGATGAAGCGGCTCTTGAAGTTTTAGAGGGGGGCATTCAAACAACGGTGCAAGATTACCCGGCTAGACTAGGTCATTGGGATGTCGGTATCCCGCCAAGTGGTCCAATGGATGCAGTTGCGTTCAGAATCGGTAACCGTTTACTTGGTAATGATGAGGGAGCTACCGGGCTTGAAATGACGCTATCAGGAGGTTCGTATCGTTTCCGGGGAGCGACTACATTTTGCTTGGCTGGAGCAGACATGGAAGCGGAGTTAGATGGTTGTCTTATAAACTTGTACGAGCCAATCACAGTAAAGGCTGGAAGCATACTGACTTTTGGAAAAGCGATAACAGGCATGCGTACGTATTTACTCGTTGTTGGAGGGTTTGATGTACCGAAACTTCTTGGTAGTGGTGCAACATTTACACTAGGTGGATTTGGTGGACATGGCGGGCGTGCTTTGCGGACGGGTGATGTGCTTCGTTTGAATGGAGGTGTTTTTGATAAAGGAACCTCTACACCTATTAATCAGATGAACGATCAAAAAACATGGACAATTGGGGTTGTCCCAGGTCCTCATAGTACAACCGATTATATTGATCCAGCCTATTTGAGACAGCTCGAAACTGCAGAGTACGACGTCCATTTTAATAGCTCGCGAACTGGCGTACGTTTAAGTGGCCCGGCCCCTATATGGGCTCGAGAAGATGGGGGAGATGCAGGTCTACACCCTTCAAACATCCATGATAATGCATATGCAATTGGTAGTTTGGATTTAACTGGTGATACGCCTATCTTGTTAGGTCCCGATGGTCCAAGCCTTGGTGGCTTTGTTTGTCCCGTGACAACGGCGACCGCGGAGTTATGGAAGATTGGGCAACTTCAGCCAGGAGATAAAGTGCATTTTCAACTTTTGACACTTGACCAAGCGAACGACATGCTTGTTAGACAAGAAGCTTACATTAAAGAAGGCGGGTATCTTCCAGAGCTCCCGAAACCAACTAAAAGATTAGAAGGCTCTTATCCTCTTTTATATGAAAGTGCCGCTGACGGCTCAAATGATATGGCAATAACGATTCGAGCGGCAGGGGATGCGTATATACTCGTAGAATACGGTGAGATGGAATTACATTTACCTTATCGCTTTCAAGCGCATCTCTTAATGGAAGCAATTGAGTTAGAAGATGATTTTCCAGTATATGAATTAACACCAGGGATTCGATCGCTGCAAATTCACCTAGATCCGTTGCGAATATCAGTGCAGGAAGCGTGTGAGAAAGTTGTTGCACTAAATAAAGCCATACCATCCCTTGAGACGGTTGAAGTACCTTCGCGTATTGTAAAGCTTCCTTTATCGTGGGCTGATCCGACTGCGCAGCTTGCGATGGAGCGCTATGAAAAGAACATTCGCCCCGATGCGCCTTGGTGTCCTGATAATATAGAATTTATTCGACGTATTAATGGGCTTGCGGGGGTGGATGAAGTTGCTCAAACCGTATTTGAAGCAAATTACATGGTTATGGGCCTTGGTGATGTTTATCTTGGTGCACCAGTAGCAACACCAACAGACCCACGCCATCGTCTGATCACTACAAAATACAATCCAGCTCGGACGTGGACACCAGAAAATGCTGTTGGAATTGGTGGAGCCTATATGTGTATATATGGTTTAGAAGGGCCAGGAGGTTATCAACTTGTGGGTCGTACGGTGCAAATCTGGAATCACTTAAAGCCGTCAAAAAGTTTTAAAGATGGCAAGCCATGGCTGCTGCGTTTCTTTGATCAAATACAGTACTATCCGGTGACTGAAGAGGAATTAAATAACATGCGACAAGAGATGGAGCGAGGCTCATTTGAAGTAGAGATGGAAGAAACAACATTTAAGCTAGGAGAATACCTTGCCTTTCTTGAAGAGATCCAAGAAGGGAGTAAGACTTTTAAACAGAAACAACAGGATGCTTTTGCAAAGGAGCGCGAGGATTGGCGGCAAAAAGGTCTCGCGGAATATGTATCTGAAGTTGTAACCGAGAGCAAGGAGATAGTTGATGAGCTACAAGAAGGTGTCGAGCCCGTTGCGAGCACTATGCCTGGGAGCGTGTGGAAGGTACTCGTTAAGCCTGGTCAATATGTAGAAGAAGGGGAAATTCTATTAATTGAGGAGAGCATGAAAATGGAGTTTCCACAATACGCCACGGTTTCTGGAACAATTAAAAACGTTTATGTGAAACCAGGAGATGAAGTACAAGTCGGTAGCCGTATTGTAGCGATTGCTAAGAAAAAAAGCGAGGTGTTGACCTAATGGAATGGCATACAATTAAACAGTTGCGTTCTGCATATCGACTCAAGCAGACAACACCAGAAGAAGTGATGGAGGAGTTGATTAAGTGTAGTGTTGAGGATGAAGATTACAACATATGGATTTCTCCTCCAGAAAAAAGGAAGCTTGCGCCTTTCTTAGATCATCTACGGACGCTTGATCCGCATGAAGCACCTTTATGGGGCATTCCATTTGCTGTAAAAGACAATATTGACGTTGCGGGCTTTGAAACAACAGCAGGCTGCGGAGAGTATGCATATGAACCGAAGCGATCTGCGACGGTCATTGACCGCCTTATCGCGGCAGGGGCAATCCCTGTTGGAAAAACGAACTTAGATCAGTTTGCAACGGGACTTGTTGGGACTCGGAGCCCTTATGGAGAAACCCATAATGGATTAAGGCCAGAATATATTAGCGGCGGTTCGAGCTCTGGTTCTGCAGTGGCCGTAGCGAGGAGACTAGTGCCATTTTCTTTAGGGACGGATACTGCGGGCTCTGGGAGAATTCCCGCGAGCTTGCACGGACTTGTGGGATTTAAATCGAGTTTGGGTGCGTGGTCAACAAAGGGTGTCGTTCCTGCTTGCGCAAGCATCGATTGTGTCACTGCATTTACTCATACAATTGAAGACGCTCGGCTTGTTGACGACGTTATTCGTGGATATGATGAGGAGGATCCGTTCTCACTAACAACTCCTCGACTGTCTTCAGCGAAGCCAGTTCGCTACCTAGTTCCGAAAAAAGACTCGCTTTGTTTTTACGGAGTCCATGCAAAAGCGTATGAACAAGCTTGGGATGAGTCAGTGCGTGTGCTGGAAGAGATGGGAACGCCCGTTGACTACATTGACACGTCGCTTTTATCGGAAGCGGCCAGTCTTCTTTATGATGGGCCATTAGTCGCTGAAAGGTGGGCAGCGGTTGGCGATTTTATCGCTTCTCACCCGAATGTGGCATTCCCTGTTACAGAAAAAGTCATTCGTTCTGCAAAAAATCCAGCCTACGACGCAACTGCCCTTTTTCAGGCGCAACACCGACTTAAGAAGATTAAGCGCCAGGTGTGGGAGTGGCTTGGTGAAGACGGTGTTTTAATGATGCCGACAAATGGTGGTACGTATACAAGAGACCAAGTGCGAGATAATCCAATTTTAACAAATAGTAATATGGGCTTGTACACAAACCATTGCAATTTGCTTGATTTATGTGCCATCGCAATGCCTGGTAAGACACAAGAAGACGAATTACCGTTTGGAGTCACTTTCTTTGCTACACATAAAAGTGAGCGCTTTATCGTCGGAGCGGCAGAGGCATTCGAACAAGCAAACGAACCTTCTGCTCTTTTAGCGGTTTGTGGCTTACATATGCGAGGTTTTCCACTCGAAGGACAGATGCGGACGCGACGTGCCGTTTTTAAAGAGAAAATAGCTACTGCTCCTATTTATAAATTGCTAAAGCTACCAGGTGAACCAGCGAAACCTGGTCTCGTGAAGCAAAATGAAGGTGGTCAGTTAATTGAGGTTGAACTTTGGGATATGCCATTATCTGAATATGGCTCTTTTCTAGGATTGATTAAAGCACCACTTGGCCTTGGCAAAGTAGTGCTTGCAGATGGTAGAGAAGTAAATGGCTTTATTTGTGAAGGGTCTGCGGTAGAAGGAGCGGAAGATATAACAGATTCAGGTGGTTGGCGAAATGCCTTACTGAAAGATGAAATTCAAAGGAAATAGATATCAAATTGGTACGGATAAAAGGTAAATTCCTTTATACAGGTTTTGATTTTCCATGAGCCTAAAAAAGTCTGCTTTAGAAGCATCTCTCTTAGTTATAGAGAGGTGCTTTTTTGTATGTCATAAAAATTTAAAGGATTTAACGAGGCGAGAAAGAAAAAGTCAACATTACCACTACTTATAAGAAGGGATTGAAAATCTTGCGGGATGCGCTGTTGCAGACAGAAGAAGGAATCCATTTATACGAAAACAAACATAGGGCTAAAAACCACATTCAAAGCCATTATCATTACACACACCAGCTGCTATACGTGCTGGAAGGTGAAGGAGAATGTATTTTAGATAAGAAACCGTATCCTTTGCTGGAGGATCGTTTTATCGTTATCCGCCCATTGACACCTCATTCGATACAAGCTCGTTCAAAAATGACGATGCTTGTGCTTCAATTTGATGAAACATTTTTACCAGATGAATATAAAAATGAGTTGGTTTCTCCGGTGTTTGCACAATCGGAGGTCTTGCAACTAAATGCATTTAAAGGTAGTGAAATCAGACAATTATTGAGAAAAATGTTATATGAGCAGTTGCATAGACAAGAAGGTCAATCTGCAATTGGTCTTAAATTGTTTTTAGGACAAATCTTGCTTGCTTTAGTACGGATGAAACAGCACAGCAATGTTCAAGACGCCAATAACCGTCGGGCTGAGGATCTAAAACGTTATATTGAAAGCCATTATTATCAACTGACTCACGCAGAGGATTTGGCAGCTAAAATGGGAATTAGCTCTCGTTATATGCAGCAAATTTTTAAGGATAGTTATCAAATGACACCGATACAATACTTAACTGAAATTCGTTTAAATCGAGTAAAACATTTGTTGGTGGAAACAAATTTAGACATTGTCTCGATTTGTTTTGAAGTTGGTTTTGAGTCGGTTTCAACCTTTTATCGGGTGTTTAAGAACCGGGTTGGTGTAAGTCCACTTGTTTATCAAAAAACGCACGTAGATGACGTCGTGGAAAACAATCTCTGAAATTGAGAATAAGATGCCGAGAGTGGTAAGAGTTATATGCGCGCTTCCATTATGATAGGTGTAATTTAATAATTGGGAGTGATGACTATGGGCGAGAAAAAGATTGGTATTATTATGAACGGAGTAACAGGAAGAATGGGCACAAATCAACATTTGATTCGTTCAATTGTTGCCATACGTGAGCAAGGTGGTATTGTACTTGATGATGGGGAAGTCTTATTGCCGGATCCTATTCTTGTTGGCCGCAATGAAGCGAAATTAGAAAATCTAGCAATTAAGTATGGAATTAGTCGAATTGAAACGAATTTAGAGCGGGCATTAGCTGACAAAGAAAATTTAATTTATTTTGATTCACAAACAACCAATCGACGCGCGGCAGATATTAAAAAAGCGATAGCGGCAGGCAAACATATTTATTGCGAGAAACCTACAGCTACTACTTTAGAGGGTTCACTTGAATTAGCGCAAATGGCGAAGGCGGCAGGTGTTAAAAATGGGGTCGTGCAAGATAAGCTTTTTTTACCTGGTTTATTAAAATTAAAGCGTTTAATAGATAGTGGGTATTTTGGCGAAATTTTATCCGTTAAACTTGATTTTGGTTATTGGGTATTTGAAGGTGATTGGCAGGAGGGACAACGGCCAAGTTGGAATTACAGGGAAGAAGATGGTGGAGGCATCATTGTTGATATGTTTGCTCATTGGCGTTATGTGATTGATCATTTGTTTGGTGAAATTAAATCACTTACATGTATCGGTGCAACGCATATTCCAAAGCGTATTGACGAACAAGGGAATGTATACAGAGCAACCGCTGACGATGCAGCCTATGCAATCTTTGAGTTGGAGAATGGCGTTGTGGTTCAAGCAAATTCCTCCTGGACAACGCGAGTTAACCGTGATGATTTGTTAACGATTCAAGTTGATGGGAAATTTGGTAGTGCGGTGGCTGGTTTACGGGATTGTAAAGTCCAACACCGTGTACAGACTCCACGCCCAACTTGGAATCCAGACATTCCAAATTCAATTAAATTCCAAGAACAATGGCAGGAAGTACCTGAAAATGAGGTTTATGATAATGGTTTTAAAGCACAGTGGGAGTTGTTTTTAAAACATGTCGAGTGTGGTAGCGAGTTTCCTTGGGACTTGCTTGAGGGAGCAAAAGGAACGCAATTATCTGATTTGGGTCTGACAGCGTGGCGTGAGCGAAAATGGGTTGATGTACCAAAGCTTGAGCTTGCTACTGAAGTATCAGCTAAACAGGTCTAGGGGGACAACAATCAATGAAAATTACACTTCCTAATGAGAATCGACAGTTAGTCTCCTATACATTAAAACAACAAGGGATGGTCTATCCAAGCACAAATCAATTTCATTCTCGCCGAGCATATTCAGCTGCGCATGTTGTCGCAGATCCCATTTCGGCCGCCCATCCTGTGCTGGGCGGTGATGTTGACTGGAATTCGACTCTCTCTTATCGCCATGCGCTTTGGAATTTAGGATTTGGTGTTGCAGAAGCAATGGATACCGCTCAGAGGGGGATGGGCTTATCTTGGGAGACGGCAAAAGAATTAATTGCTCGTTCTTCCATAGAGGCGAAAGCGTGTGGAGGAATTATTGCCTCTGGTGCAGGAACGGACCAGCTTGACCAAAGTCATAGTCATACACTTGATACGATTATCGCTGCTTATGAAGAGCAGGCAGAATTTGTTGAGTCAAAAGGCAGTAAAGTCATTTTAATGGCCAGTCGAGCACTTGCAAAAACGGCACAAACACCGGAAGATTATAAGACTGTGTATGAGCGGATTTTAAAGCAAGTAAAAGAACCTGTTATCCTTCATTGGCTTGGTGATATGTTTGACCCAAACTTAGTTGGATATTGGGGAGACGAAAAAGCTGAGAAAGCGATGGATGTTTGTTTAGAAATTATCCATCAGCACGAGGACAAGGTAGATGGAATAAAAATTTCATTACTTGATAAAGACAAAGAGATTAAAATGCGTAATTGTCTCCCAGAGAGTGTGCGGATGTATACTGGCGATGATTTTCATTACCCAGAATTGATTAGCGGCGATGAATATCGATATAGCGATGCTTTGTTAGGTATATTTGACGCGATTGCACCTGCGGCAGCCAGCGCGTTTCAAGCATTGGATAATGGGGACAAAGCAACTTATGAGCGGATCTTTGCTCCAACAGTTCCCTTGGCTCGTCATATCTTTGAATCACCGACGTATGCGTATAAGACAGGAATCGTTTTTATGGCATATTTAAATGGCTTTCAAAATCATTTTCGGATGATTGGTGGTGCAGAAGGAGCAAGGTCAGTGATTCATTTATCGAAATTATTTATATTGGCAGATGAAGCTGGTTTACTTTCTAATCCCGAGCAAGCTATACAAAGAATGGCGTATGTGCTTAAAACTGCAGGGGTAAATCAAGAGGAAGTCCTTTTATGAATAGTCAAGCAGAGATGAACCGACTTAGTTTAAATCAGATTACGACGGAACAGTGGTCACTTGCAGAGACGATTGAAGGTTGTGCTCGGCAAAACGTAGCGTGGATATCTGTCTGGCGGCATAAATTACATGAATATGGATTAAACGAAGCAAAAAAGCATATTGGAGATGCAGGACTGCGTTTATCTAGTCTGTGTCGAGGTGGGATGTTTTCAGCAAGTACAAAAGAAGAACGAGTTCGCCGAATTGATGATAATAAACGAGCAATTGATGAAGCCTCAGAACTCGGAACGAATGTACTTGTCCTCGTTTGTGGACCTGGTGCAGATAAGGATTTGCTTGAAGCTAGAAAACATGTACAAGAAGGAATTGAACAGTTGATTCCATATGCAAAAGAACAAGGTATTAAGTTAGGAATTGAGCCGCTTCACCCGATGTATGCCGCTGACCGTTCGGTTATTAATACGCTTGGGCAAGCAAATGATTTAGTTGAAACCGTTGGAAAAGAACAAGTAGGCGTTGTGATTGATGCGTTTCATGTTTGGTGGGATCCGTATCTTGAAATGCAAATTAAGCGAGCGGCAGGGAATATTTTAGGGTTTCATGTTTCTGATTGGAAAATTCCTATTACAGATATGTTCAAAGGTCGTTCCTTGATGGGAGATGGTGTCATTGAACTCAAGAAGATGAGGAGAGTAGTAGAAGCAAATGGCTATAAAGGACCGATTGAAGTCGAAATTATGAATCAAATTTTATGGGATATGCAAGGAGACGAAGCATTAACTAAGGTGATTGAACGCTATAAGTCATACGTGTAGAAGGAAAGGGCAAAAGAGGGAGGCGCAAGTGGTAGACAAAGTGAGAGTACTCGTCGTTGGCATTAATGGATATGGGGAGGTTTACATGAATGCGTTGTTGAAACGCACTGATGTCATTATCGTTGGTGTTGTTGAGATAATCCCTAATAAAAGCCGCTATTATGATACGCTAAAAGCTAAACGGATTCCTATTTACCCCACAGTTAGTCGTTTTTACGAAAAGGATCAAGCGGATTTCGCAATCATTTCAACACCCATCCATCTCCATACGGAACACGTGGTTGAAGCCTTAAAAAACGATAGTTACGTTCTTTGTGAAAAACCGTTGACTGCGGAAAGTAAGGACTTTTCCATTTTGGATGAAGCAGTGAAGCATTCAGGGAAATGGATCGCAATTGGTTTTAATTGGTCGTTTAGTGAGACGATTCAGGCAGTAAAGCGTGATTTGATACGAGGAAAATTCGGAAGACCTAAAACGTTACGAACGTTGGTGTTATGGCCGAGATACACAACCTACTTTACCCGTTCAAATTGGGCTGGAAAGCGATATGCGTCTGGAGGTAAGGCTGTTTTTGATAGCATTGCAAACAACGCTGCTGCCCATTTTCTTCACAATATGCTTTATGTACTTGGAGAAGAGATGGACTCTTGTGGTCAAGTGGCGAAGGTTGAAGGTGACTTGTATAAAGTCAATCCAATTGAGACCTTTGATACGTGTGCAATTCGTACAAATACGGTAGACGGAGCAGAACTTTTATTTTATGCCTCTCATTCGACAAGAGAGGAAATCGGTCCCATGTTTGAATATGAGTTTGAACATGCAACGGTCAAATATAAGTGTGAGAATGATACGGGGAAAGTAATTGCTTATTTTCATGATGGATCAATAAAGGAATATGGAAACCTCAATGTGCATCATAAAGAAGCGTTAACGAAATTAGATACATGTGTTGAGGCTGTTAAAAATAATAGTAAAGTTGTACCGTGTACACATGAGACAGCTAAAGCTCATGTTCAAGTAATTGAGAGCTTACGAGAATTGCCTGTCAAACAGTTTGAAGAGGAGAGAATTGAACATATTGAAGGTCAATATATAGTAAATGGGTTGTTAGAAAAAATACTAGATTGTTATCAAATGCCTACTCATTCAGGAACGGTGTTTGCTCCTCTTACAGAAAGATTGAATATGCAGTCTTAGGATAGTTGAGAGAAAGACGAGACGAATGACTTTACTAAATGAGTGAATATAAGATGTGTTAGCGTGTCTGACATATATTGCGCTTTTCGCAGGTGATGGATGAACCACACGGCATAGCCGCGGAACTCATCATCAACGAATATGTATGTCCGACCACTTCACCACCTCTAATTGATCTAAAGAGGTTTAGAATTTAATCTGAGAGATATTTTATCTACAAGTAGAAACAGTGAGCATGCTTCACTGTTTCTTTGCTGTTTAGTCATCAGAGAGTCACTGTTTCTGAAAGTGGGAAAAGATAGCCGATTTTAATAAGACCAAATTCGAAGGCAGTTGTATGCTAAGAGGTAAGAAGGGATTTTTTAGCAGAAAAGAAAGGGGGTTTAATACATGTCTTCTTAGATTATCCCTAAGGAATCGTTCTACAAATAATTGGGGGGTTTAAAGAATGTCTGCTTTCATTCGGAAATTTACTATTGCATTGCTATGTGTAGGGATTGGATTACCACTTTTCATAAGCAGTTCATCAATGGCTGATGAAAAGGTGGATCTTAAAATCAAACATGTTAATGAGTCGGAAGTGGAACTTGAATGGAATAACATAAAGCATGTTGATGGGTATCGAGTTTATTGGGCAGATAAGAATACAGAACAAATGGAATATGAACAAGTAGCTGAAACAAATGATTCTAGGTACACATTTGAAGGGTCAACACATGTCCCGCATTTCTTTAAAGTCCTACCTGTCAAAGATGGAGAAGAAGGGCCACCTTCAGCGGTCGTGTCATCTCCTGTGAAAAAAGTATTTGAGGTGCAACTTGAGGAATTAGATCGTGGGTTAGTAGCCGTAGACACAGGTGAAGGCATTTTTTTAAGTTGGCGTCTTTTTAAAGAAGAAGCTACAGGTTATTCCGAGAATGGTTTAACAGGAACAGATTTTGACGTGTATCGTGATGGAGAATTTTTAAAAACAATTACTGATAGCACAAATTATTTGGATGATGAAGGAACAAAAAACTCGAGTTATTATGTAAGCGTTACCAATAGGGGTGATAGAGAAATACAGAGCGACGTTGTTGAACCGTGGGAAGATGGATACTATGATCTTCCACTACAGAAACCCGAAGATGGAGTGACACCAGCCGGTGAGGAATATACGTATCATGCAAATGATATGAGTGTAGGCGACTTAAATGGAGATGGTCAATATGAATTCATTGTCAAATGGGACCCCTCTAATTCAAAAGATGTATCCCAAAAAGGATACACAGGGAATACCTTCATCGATGCTTATACATTTGAAGGCGAGTTGCTTTATCGAATTGATCTTGGAAAGAATATTCGTTCTGGAGCACATTACACACAAATGCTCGTCTACGATTTCGATGGTGATGGAAAAGCAGAATTGATGTTTAAAACTGCACCAGGAACGAAAGTGCTCACATTTGATGAACATGGTGAGGTTGTTTCAGAGGAATATATTACGATGCCAGTAGAAGATGTAAATGCCGGCTATTCTCATGAAGACGATTACCGAATGAGTGCGGATGATTATTATGAACACGTTGTAAAGATGTTTATGTCATGGCATGAGCATGAAGAAGTGGTGAATGGGAATTGGCCAGAAACAATTGAAGCGGCACTTGGTATAGATTCGCAGCATGTATATCCCTTGAGCCGAGAAGATGCAGAAACGCTAACAGATTACTTTATGGATGAGTATGCTCCGCAAAGGAGTGGAAACAATAAGCTTCGTGAATTTGAAGGGTTCATAGTGGATGGTCCGGAGTACTTAACTGTGTTTGAAGGAGAAACTGGAGACGAGCTACAAACAATTCATTATAAGCCTGGGCGCGAGGACGATGGTTTGATGTGGGGAGATTACGCAATGAACCGAATTGAACCTGGCAATCGGGTAGATCGTTTTTTAGCTGGTGTTGCTTATTTAGATGGTGAGACACCATCAGCCATCTTTGCAAGAGGTTATTACACGAGAACCACACTTATTGCGTATGATTGGAATGGCAAAAATATCGTTGAAAAATGGTTTGTAGACAGTGGTTGGACGCCAATGTCTAATCCCTTTAACGATGGTCCCCATGGAGTGGATGGTACAGATGAGGAGTTTGGAAAAATTACAACACAAGGGGCACACTCACTTAGTGTTGCGGATGTAGATGGGGATGGCAAACAGGAAATCATCTACGGTGGAGCAACAATCGACCATGATGGCTCCTTATTGTATAGTTCCTTTGCAAAGATGCCACCAGAAAGTGCGATCCCAGGAGAAATGGCACGACTTGGTCATGGTGATGCATTACATGTTGCCGATATAAATCCTGATCGACCAGGACTAGAATCTTTTATGGTGTTTGAGGGGGGGAGATATGCTCCATATGGATACGCTTTACGAGATGCCCGTAATGGAGATGTCTTATATGGCGCTTACAGTGGAACGGATACAGGGCGAGGCATGATTGGCGATGTTGTTCCTGGACAGAGAGGGCTCGAAACGTGGGCAATCGGTCTTTACACGGCGCGAGGAGAAAGATTGAGCTCGGAGCAACCCGGTACAAATATGAATATCAAATGGTCTCCTGATATGTCGACACAAGTGATAAATGGTGCAATTGATGTAACACCGACCATTGACGATTGGCAACATGGACGTCTATTGACGGCAACGGGAACAAGGACAAATAACCATACAAAAGGCAATCCATCGCTTGTCGCTGACATCTTCGGAGATTGGCGAGAAGAACTCCTTGTGCGTACCGAAGACAGTTCTGCAATAAGGATTTATACGAATACGGAAGTAACGGATAGAAAGCTGTATACACTTATGCATGACATTCAGTATCGAACAGGAATAGCTTGGCAGAATGTCACTTACAATCAGCCTGCTTACCCTAGCTTTTACTTTGCTTCTGATATTGACTGGGAGTATGTCCCCTTACTAGAGACAGTAAAAATAAATTCGTTTGATGCCTTAAAAGAGGCGACACTCTCATTCATTGAAGCAGAAGAAATTCGTGGACCACTTCGTAACCAGTTGCAAAACATGCTTAGGCAAGCTGAAAGCCACTTTGAGGCGGGGCGTTATCCACAAGCCATTCGATTTCTGTCCAATTATGAAAAACACTTACATCGGCCAGCGAATGAAAAGCATGTATCAGAAGAAGCCAAGCGCAAGCTAACCGTCTATATTGATGATGTTAAAGAAGAGTGGGAGGATCTAAACTAAGCACGGGTCTCAGGGACTGTAACGTGGGTATGATCAGAAGAAGTGAACTTAAAGGGGGACTTAAAGATGAGAAAAAATCGAAATGGAGTACTTATTGCTACCGTTGTACTTTGCACATTAATGATTGGGGGGTGCCAAACTGGTAGCTCCGGCGATGGGGGAAATGACGACGATGTTTTGCGGGTTGCTTGGTGGGGAGGTCAAGAAAGGCACACAATGACACTTGAAATGATCCAATTATTCGAAAAAAAGCACCCGGATATTACGGTTGAGCCAGAGTACACCGCTTGGGATAACTACTGGGAAAGATTGACGACACAAGCTGCAGGAAGTAATTTGCCTGACGTTGTGCAGATGGACAATAGCAAACTTAATGAATATATTTCTAGGAGTCTGATAAAAGATCTTTCTCCTTTCATTGATGATGGAATAATTGACTTATCTAACGTTGATGATGCCTATCAAGATATAAATACCGTTGATAATGCTGTATATGGAATTTCACTAGGTTCAAATGCACTTGGTGTTGTTTATAATCAAGAATTGTTTGATGAGCATGGAATTGAATTGGAAGATGGATATACGTACGAGGACTTAAAAGAAAAAATGCGAGAGCTCGGAGCGGCAGTTGGAGACGGATTTTACGGATATGACCTTAGTTCAGAGTTTGAGTTGTTTACTGTTTTTGCAAGACAAAGTGGAGAGAGTGTCTTTAATGAAGCGGGCGATGGTCTTGGCTACACGGATGAAACATTAATTGCGTTTTTTCAATTTGTTACCGAGATGTTGGAGGAGGATTTGTCTCCGCCACATGAGATAACAATGGAATATATAGAAGGTGGCGAATCTACGATTGCAGGTGGATTAACCGGAATGGGTCTTATTGCAAGCAACCAAATTATTGGGCAACAAGCGTTGACGGAAGAAGAACTGTCGTTAAGCCCGCTTCCGGCACTTGATGGTGGAGTTGAAGGGAATTGGATTCGACCGAGTATGTCCTTTTCAGTTACAGAGCATACAAATCAAGAAGAGAATGCTGCTGTGTTTATTGATTTCGTTACAAATGATCCAGAGGCAAATGAAATTCTTCAAGGAGAGCGGGGCGTTCCGATCTCATCAGAAATCCGTACTCATTTGGAAGGGAAAGTGTCTGAAGAAGTTGAGAAAACATTTGGATACCTCGAGTTTATGGCTGAAAACTCGGCACCAGCCGATCCTTTACCTCCTCCAGGTGAAAGTGAAGTACGAGGTGCATTTTTAAGAATTATAGAGTCTGTAAAGTATGGTCAAACATCCCCAGAAGATGCAACAACACAATTTCGGAGTGAGGCAGAGTCGATTATAAACTAGACCGGAAGAGGGGAGAATATGATGAAACCTACGCAAAGTACGCTCAATCCAACCCTCAAGATGAAGTCAACAAAAGGGTCAATTCGTAAGGATTTGGTTGCATATTTGATTATTTCGCCTTGGTTGATTGGTTTTTTAGGTTTAGTTATTGGACCAATGATTGCATCACTTTACTTTTCTTTTACGAATTACGATATGTTGTCACCAGCAAGTTGGGTTGGTTTGGAGAATTATAAGAATGTTTTAGTGAACGATCCGAGGTTTGTACAATCGTTAAAAGTAACCTTGATTTTTGTTTTTGTCTCGACGCCTTTAAAACTAGTATTTGCTCTTTTGCTTGCTATGTTGTTTAATACTGGACGAAAAGGAACAGGGTTATTTACTACAATCTATTACATTCCCTCCATTATAGGGGGGAGTGTAGCAATTGCGGTTGTCTGGCGTCAGCTTTTTGGTAGAGAAGGTGCGATTAATTCACTCTTTGCTTCTGTGGGTTTAGATGGTTTAAATTGGCTTGGTGACCCCACGTATGCCTTAACGATTCTAATCATTTTAGTTGTATGGCAATTCGGTTCACCGCTTATTATCTTTTTGGCAGGGCTAAGGCAAATCCCGCTGGAACTATATGAGGCGGCAAGTGTAGATGGAGCTTCATCTTTAACCCGGTTTTTCCGAATTACGTTGCCGATGTTGACGCCTGTTATTTTCTTCAACTTAATTATGCAAACGATTGGCGCATTCATGACGTTTACTCAAGCATTTCTCATAACAAAAGGTGGACCGATGGATGCGACTAACTTTTATGCAGTCTACTTGTATGAAACCGCTTTTGAATATTTGCGCATGGGCTATGCATCAGCGATGGCGTGGATTCTGTTAGTCATTATTGGTGTCATCACACTGATTTTGTTTGCAACATCAAAATATTGGGTTCACTATGAGGGGGGAAATAAATGAAGAAACGGACAATTCGCGCGGATGCGATCTATTATACGTTTGTCGTATTGTTCGGCTTTGTTATGCTTTACCCTATTTTATGGTTGATAGCTAGCTCACTTAAGTCGCAAACAGAGATTTTTGGTAATGCAGCATCTTTATGGCCGAGCGAATTTAAATGGGAAAATTATTTAGTTGGTTGGCAAGGATTTGGACGAACTGGTTTTGATGTTTATTTTCTAAATTCTGCTTTTGTCACTACCTTTGTGGTAATAGGAGCAATTCTTTCATCGAGTATCGTTGCGTATGGATTTGCTAGATTGCAATTTCGTTTTAAGAAGCTGCTATTTGCTTGTCTGATTGCTACAGTCATGTTGCCTGTACAAATCACATTAATTCCACAGTATATCATGTTCCATAATATTGGATGGGTAAATACATTTTATCCATTAATTGTACCAGCCTTTTTAGGGGGGACACCGTTTTTTATTTTCTTGCTTATTCAATTTATACGAGGTATTCCTCGTGAATTGGATGAAGCTGCAATCATTGATGGTTGTTCCACGTTTGGCATCTTCTGGCGTATTATTTTGCCGTTAGTCAAACCAGCACTTGTAACGGTAGCAATCTTTGCTTTTATGTGGACATGGGATGATTTTCTTGGACCACTCATTTATTTAAATAGTGCAGATATCCAAACAATTGCTCTTGGCTTGCGTAATTTTATGGATGCAGAGTCAGGAACATCATGGGGACCACTACTTGCCATGTCATCATTATCACTTCTTCCACAATTTATTATCTTTTTATTCTTTCAAAAGTATTTAGTGGAAGGGATTGCAACAACAGGATTAAAGTAAGGAGGAAATGTAGCAACTCGTTTATGGTCAGCTTATAAAAGGTTTGTGAAACAATGTCAAACCTTGTTTTATCTTATCAAGTCTAGGGTCAGTTTCATTACGAGGTGTTATTGTAGTCAGAGTCGCTACTGCTTCAATAGCAGTTATTCATAGGAGTGTTATATACTTTTTAGTGAAAATAGTAATCTGAGGCATGCTGTTACGCAGCATGCCTATGAACATTTTATACGATCGATAGTTCGAAAAATTAAAAATCATTAGTTGACTCTTTGGTAGACCCAACGTATAATCCACTATAAGTAATTAATTTATTTTTAATTAACAATATAGTTAACTATATTGTTAATGTTCGAAGGAGGATGTATATGGAAGCGGTACAAAAAGCGAAAATGACGATTGACCCATCATTTGTTATTGGTGACATTGATCCACGCATCTATGGTTCATTTATTGAACATTTAGGTCGGGCAGTATATGGAGGAATTTATGAGCCGGACCATGCGAAAGCAACAAAAGGAGGTTTCCGTCAAGACGTTCTGGATTTAGTAAAAGAATTAAACGTTCCGATCGTTAGGTATCCAGGTGGAAATATGGTATCTGGGTATAATTGGGAAGATGGCGTTGGTCCACTTAATGAACGACCAAAGAAGTTGGAACTTGCTTGGCGTGTCCTAGAACCAAATTATGTCGGAACAAATGAATTTGTTGATTGGGCAACACAGGCAAATACAGAAGTTATGATGGCTGTAAACCTCGGAACAAGAGGGGTGGATGCCGCGAGAAACTTAGTTGAATATTGTAATCATCCTGGTGGAAGCTATTATAGCGATTTGCGAGTGAACCATGGCTATAAAAATCCTCATCGCATCAAAACGTGGTGTTTAGGGAATGAAATGGATGGTCCATGGCAGATTGGTCATAAGACAGCAGATGAGTATGGAAGGTTAGCCGTTGAAACAGCGAAGGCGATGAAGCTAGTAGATCCGAACATTGAATTAGTAGCCTGTGGGAGCTCGAATATTGAGATGCCAACATTCCCAGAGTGGGAGGCGACAACGCTTACACATACGTATGAAGAAGTTGATTATATATCCCTTCATCAATATTACGGAAATTCAGCAGATGATTCGGCTAGCTATTTAGCAAAAACGCTTGACATGGATCGTTTTATTGAGACAGTTATTGCGACATGTGATTACATTAAAGCAAAAAAACGCAGCAAGAAAACAATGTATTTGAGTTTTGATGAATGGAATGTATGGTATCATTCCCGCGAAGCTGATAAAAAAATGGAGCCGTGGACAGTTGCGCCTCCACAATTGGAAGATGTGTATAATTTTGAAGATGCGCTTTTAGTTGGTTCGATGTTAATGAGTTTTTTAAAAAGAGCAGACAGAGTAAAAATGGCTTGTCTTGCCCAGCTTGTGAATGTTATTGCGCCGATCATGACTGAGAATGGTGGTCCTGCATGGCGTCAAACGATCTTCTATCCTTATATGCATGTCTCTGTATTCGGAAGAGGGGTTTCCCTTCAACCAGTTGTTCAAACCCCGCGTTACGATACGAAAAAGTATACAGATGTTCCACAATTGGATACGGCGGTTGTTTATAACGAAGAAGAGAATCAACTAACGATTTTTGCCTTAAATCGGCATTTGAATGATTCACTGGATGTTACGATCGATATTCGTGGGTTTGAAAAGTATCAAATAATCGAGCATCTTGTCCTTGAAAATGACAATTTGAAAGCGGTTAACACTAAAGAAAAGGAAATGGTTAGACCCCACAAAAACGGAGATGCGCAGGTTGCAGAAGGAAAAGTAACAGCTAGGCTAGTCCCGGCTTCATGGCATGTCGTCCGCCTGAAAAAGGTTTAATGATCTAGGTTGTTGTTTAATGCATAGCAGTTCTTATCGTTTTGTTGTAAGCGCTATCTCTTCTAAACGGATCAGGAAAGGGGTTGTTGCAGTGAAGCATTCTAGGCGATGGATCGTTGCGGTGAGTGTTATTGTTTTGCTTAGTGGATGTGCTCGTTCTGTTGATACAACTGCAGATGGGCGAATGAAGCTTGATTACTGGGTATTTCTTTCGGGTGGAGATTTGTCTTATATGGAAGCGATTGTTGACGAGTATAATAGTAGCCAAGATGACGTCTATGTGGATCTCATTTTGCAAGATTGGGATGATTATTATACAAAGGTTGTGACAAGTGTTGCTGCTGATCGAGGACCAGATATTGGGATATCTCATGCAGCTTCATTGCCGCAATTGATGAATCAGGGGCTTTTGCAGCCAGTAGAAGATATGATGTTAGAGGCGGGGCTTGATTTTCAATTGTTCCCAGATAATATTCGCAATGCCGTTGAAGTAGAAGGAGAGCTATACGCAGTACCGATAGATACGCATCCGTTTATTCTATACATTAATAATGATCTAGCTGAAGAAGCAGGATTATTAGACGATGAAGGACGTCCGACGATTGAAGCGACACCAACTGGATTAATGGACTATTTTGCTGCGGCAAAAGAGACGTTACCAGAGAAAACACCACTTGCTATTTCTACAGGTGGGATTGATACGTATCGTTGGTGGTGGACGGTTTATTTTCAAATGGGAGGCACACCGATATTTTCTGATGATTTAAGAGAACCAGAAATTACATTAGATCGTGAAATTGCGATCGAAGCAGCAGAATATATTCACGATTTCTTTGGTGATGTGATTCCGATGCATATTGGAGACTTCTACGAAACTTTTCAAGCAGGAAATGCAGTAGGCATGATGACAGGTGTGTGGGCAACGGGGATTTGGGAATCGAATGATTTAAATTTTACAGCAATGCCGCTTCCACAGTCATTTGATGTTAATGCAGCTCAAGGAGATTCCCATACATTGATTGTTCCTATTCAAGAGGAGCAATCAACTGAACGCAAAGAGGCCATTGCAGAATTTATTGCATTTGTAAGCGATGAAGGGGCTGAATGGGCAAAAGCAGGACATATTCCAGCAAGAAGTGATGTAGTGGAATCGCAAGCTTTCCAAGAGCAGCCGTTTCGTTCTGATTATGCAGATGTCGCTTCAAAAGTAGTTTTTACAGATAATACGATTTATCAAAACCCCGCTGAAACGGATATGGTTCGTGCGTTAGACGAAATAATGAGCAACCGCCTTACACCTGAAGAAGGAATTGACCAAATGATGAAGGCTCTTGCTGTGACGACAAGACAATAAGCTGTTGCAAGTATCCGCTAAGGAGGGCATGAAATGAAAAAGTTAACGTGGAAAGACGACTTACGTCCTATTCCGTTTTTGCTTGCTTTCTTTGTTGCTTATGTACTTTTTACAATTTACCCGATCTTTAAGGGAATGCAGATGAGCTTCTTTAATTGGACTCTCATTGAACAGCAAGAGTTTATCGGGTTAACCCATTATATAGATGTGTTGAGTGACCCTAATTTTTGGGAAGCCTTTGGTAATACAGCTTTATTTGTTTTATTATCAACACCCACAATGGTAGTGTTAGCCTTAATGCTCGCTTTAATGGCTAACTTAAACACAAAGTTACAAACGTTTTTTAGAGGCTCCTTTTTTATTCCGAGTATTTTAAGTGTTTCCGTCATCTCTTTTGTGGCCATTTTCATGTTGCAACCCTATACGGGTGTTGTGAACAACATTCTTCAGGCAGTAGGTTTTAATTCGGAACCTTTTTGGCTTGCAACTCCCTCACTTGCCTGGGTAAGCATCATTGCCGTCACACTCTGGTGGACGGTTGGATTTAATATGATTTTATTTTTGACAGCGCTTCAAGGAATTCCAGATGATTTATATGAAGCCGCTGAAGTAGATGGTGCAACAAGGCAGCAAATGTTTTGGCGCATTACACTACCCCAGCTTATGCCAATAGGTCGGTTAATCTTGCTCTTACAAGTACTTGCTTCGTTTAAAGTATTTGCGCAAATTTTGCTTATCACCGACGGTGGTCCAGGAACATCAACCAGACCAATCATTTTATATATTTATGAAATGGGCTTCCAACGTTATGATCTGGGCTACGCAGCTGCAATGTCCTACTTGCTCTTTATGGTGCTCTTGGTGCTATCGGTTATTCAGCTACGATTGGGTGGCAAAGAGGGGAGAATGTTATGAGTCAGTCTGCGCTTACTACAAAACGAGACCCATTACGTTGGTTAAAAATCACCATTGCCTTTCTCTGTGCACTTGCGTTTTTATTCCCTATCGTTTGGATGTTTTTTGTATCAATGAAGCCGGAAGGAACGGCTGCAACCTCAGCAATTGATTGGTTTTTACCACCTTACACATTTAGCAATTACGTTGATATCGTTATTGGAAGCGATGTGTTTTTATGGATTTGGAACAGCTTCCTAATTGGAACAATCACTACTCTTCTTACACTTGTCTTAACATCGATGGCAGCCTTCGCTTTTTCAAAAATGCGGTTTCGCTACCGGAAAGCACTATACTTGTTCTTTTTGGCTGGTTTAATGGTTCCAGGAGAAGCGATGATTATTCCGCTTTATGAAATTATTGGTTCAATGGGCTTGCTCGATACGTATGCGGGGTTAATTCTGCCAGGTATCGCTGCACCATTAGGTGTCATTATTTTAAAGAGTTTCTTTGATGGCGTACCAAATGAATTAATTGAGAGTGCTAAGCTTGATGGTTGTAATGACTTTCGGTTGTACTGGAACATTGTATTGCCACTTGGTAAATCAGCAGTTGCTGCAGTCGGTATTTTAACGTTTATCGCTTCTTGGAATAACTTCCTTTGGCCGTATCTGGCAATTATATCAGAGGCGCTTTACACATTACCGGTTGGTATACCGATGTTTAATTCGAATTATTCAGAGACGTATATTCTGCCGATGACAGTCAATGCAATTGCCTCCCTACCCGTTATTATCGCTTTTTTATTATTTGAAAAACAAATTGTTAAAGGTGTAAGTTTTTCTGGTATAAAAGGATGATGACCAGCTGAAAGGGTGATTGATTGTGGAGATGACTGGTGTGAGAGGGTTCGCCCTACGCGTATGTGAGTGGATTGTGCGTTTAGCTAGTGTAAACGGACTATGGATCGGCTTTTCGTTGTTAGGTGGTTTAATTGGAGGTTGTTTTCCAGCTTTACAAGCCATGTTTGTCGTGATGAAAAAGTGGTGTATGAACGAAGAAGAATTTCCGTTGGTTCAAACGTTTTTTGATGAATGGAAGCGGTCGTTTTGGCGAGCAAATAAGATTGGATATACAGTTTTAGGTATTGGTGCCATTCTTATTCTCGATTACGTTATTGTTATGAATATGGAGTTCACTGGTTCCCAGGTTATAGCGGCAATTCTCGTATCATGTTTAGTCATATACAGCTTATTCCTATTATTTATCGGGCCAGCGATGGTGCATTTTAATAATGAGGCTATGTTTTCGTTTTTAAAAAATGTCGTGCTGTTTTCTGTTGCTTCATTGCCTTACGCCTTGATGATGGGAGTCTTTCTATCTCTTGCTGCGATTCTTTTCTTTTTACTTCCACCAGCAGCTGTTTGCTTTGCTGGAAGTCTTTTTGCTTGGATTACAACTCATTTTAATTTGAAAGCGTTTCAACAAAAGAATGTATTAGGAATGACGAAAGGAGCAAAAGTTTAATGACAAAAAAAGGAATAGCGACGGTTCATATGGATGAACCTGGCGCGACTATTAATCCCGCCATTTATGGACATTTTGCTGAACATTTAGGCAGGTGCATCTATGAAGGGATCTGGGTTGGAGAAAACTCACCAATACCAAATAAAAAGGGATTACGTACCGATGTGGTTAACGCTCTTAAAGAATTGCAAGTACCTGTTTTACGTTGGCCAGGAGGTTGTTTTGCCGATGAGTATCATTGGAAGGATGGGATCGGTCCTAAAGAAGAGAGAAAAAAGATGGTTAACACTCATTGGGGAGGTACGGTTGAAACAAACGAATTTGGAACACATGAGTTTATGACTTTATGTGAGGAGATTGGCGCGGCTCCCTATATTAATGGGAATGTGGGGAGTGGCGAAGTGTTAGAAATGCAAGAATGGGTTGAGTATCTTACCGCAACAAAAGGCAGTCCGATGGCTGAAGAAAGAGCAAAGAATGGTCGTGTTACCCCGTGGGAGTTGCCATACTTTGGTGTAGGGAATGAAAGCTGGGGATGTGGCGGGAATATGCGCCCAGAATATTACGCTGATTTATACAGACGTTATCAAACCTATGTGCGTAAATACGGTAAAAAGCCTGTTTACAAAATTGCTTGTGGAGCGAACGTTGATGATTATAATTGGACAGAAGTATTGATGAAACAAGCTTCAGCCTTTATGGATGGATTGAGTATGCACTATTATACGGTCCCGGGAAAGTGGGAAAAGAAAGGTGCCGCAACAGGCTTTAGCGAACAAGAATGGGATGAAACGTTAACAAAAGCTATGTATATGGATGAATTGATTACAAAACATAGTGCCATTATGGATCAATACGACCCAGGAAGACGTATCGGTTTAATCGTCGATGAATGGGGAACTTGGTACGATGTAGAAAGGGGAACGAATCCTGGCTTCTTATATCAACAAAACACCATAAGGGATGCTCTGGTTGCAGGGATTACGTTAAATATATTCAACAATCATGCAGAAAGAGTCCATATGGCCAATTTAGCTCAAACGATTAATGTTCTTCAGTCCGTTTTGTTAACGGAAGGAGAGAAAATGGTTAAAACGCCTACCTATCACGTGTTTAACCTATATAAAGTGCATCAAGGAGCAGCATTATTACCTCTACATGTAACAAATGGAGGGGGACTTCACATGTCTGCATCAATAAACAAACAGGGAAAAGCGCACATCAGTGTTTGTAATCTTTCTCAATACGATGAGAACGAACTTCAATTAGATTTAAGAGGAGTTATAGATAAAAAGAAAGTCGCCGCAACGATTTTATCCGCTGATGTGCGAGATGCTCATAATACATTTGAGCAGCCAAATAGAGTAACACCAAAATCGTTTACAGATTTAGTATTAGAAAACAATCAACTGTCTGCAACTTTACCGCCAATGTCTGTTACGGTTTTTGCTCTTTCATGAGCTGCAAGAAGTGTCCGGAGTTAAGAAATAAAAGAGTTGTCAAGGAGATCATTCAAGAACAATTAGTGCTCGAATCGGACCTTGCGAGTGATACTGTATTCGCTAGTAGGCTCGCAATCTGTGCCTCTTGTGAACATTTAATAGATCGTCATACTTGTGCAATATGCGGTTGTTATGTTGAGTTTAGAGCAAGGTTAGCGTATAAAAGGTGTCCATTAAAAAAAGGCTGGTGAGTCCCTTAAGGTTGTTGCCTCTAAATCGGTTCATTATACTGATAATGATGAGCAGACTTTAGAAAATAGGTGGAGTTATGAGACTAGATTTGGATTTAACAGAACAATCATTGCCGATGTATGAAGCGCTAGCCAGTAGAATACGTTTAAATGTGCTCCGATTATTAGCGGAACAAGCGATGAATATTCGTGAACTTGCTGATTCACAGCAAGTAAGCAGTGCCATTATGACAAAACATGTCCAAAAATTAGAAAAAGCTGGATTGATTCAAACTGAACAAGTACGTGGTAAAGCTGGTATTCAAAAATTGTGTAGGTTGAGTGTGAAAGACGTGCACATTGCATTCCCAGATTCAAAAGCTGCACCTGTTCGTTCTTTTCATGAAAGTCATGTATCAGTTGGTCATTTCACTGACTTTTATGTCGAACCAACATGTGGATTAGCTACTGAAGAAGCCATAATAGGAGAGTTTGATGAACCAAGGTACTTTCTTGATCCAATGAGAGTACATGCAAAGATTTTGTGGTTTTATAAAGGGTTTGTGGAGTATAAGTTGTCTAATTTTATGCACGCAGGTGAACAACCAAAAGAATTGGAAATATCGATGGAATTATCTTCAGAAGCTCCTTTTACAAATAATAATTGGCCATCGGACATTTCTTTTCAGTTTAATGATGTAGGAGTTGGTCAATGGAGAAGTCCAGGTGATTTCGGTGATCATCCAGGCAAGTATACACCGTCATGGTGGCCTCGAGTTATTAACCAATATGGTTTATTAAAAATAATCCGAATTACAGAAGCGGGAACCTTCATAGATGGAAAATATCTTTCAGACGTTACGATTGCGGATGTGGCGATACGTAATAAAGTGTGGACGTTTAAAGTATCTGTTGGGGAAGAAGGAGAACAAGTAGGCGGAGTGACGCTATTTGGCTCTTCGTTTGGGAACTATAATCAAGATATGGTATTTCGCTTGTATTATGAATAACTGTTTAACGGAGGCAACTTTGCCTCCGTTCATGCGGAAAGGAGATACGATGAGTATTTACAATAATAAGCTGAAATGCGAACCATATTATCCAGTGGTAAAGTTTTATTATTATAAAGAATGGAAGCAATTTGAAATGAAATCCCACTCACATGAGGCAATTGAGTTTATGCATGTTCTTTCAGGGAGTTGTAAAGTTGAAACAAACACGGGCTGTTATCCATTAAAAAAGGGACAAATTATATTCTTAGATGCAAACATAATTCACCGTCTTATTGTTAGTGAAAAATGCAGAATGTTCAATATTGAAATCTCTTTTCAACGAGGAGAAACAGCTTTTCCACCCTTATGTGAACTGTATAAGGAAAATGAAGCATTAAGGAAAATGATGAGAAATGAAAAACCTCATATGCTCTTACATGATTCGGATGATACGTATCAATGTTTGCGTAGGCTGATCATGGAAGTTGATAAAAAAAGCAATCAAACGGATTTTATGGTGCAATTATTATTAAGTGAATACATTATTCGTGTTGCTGGGTTAGCAGAAGTGGATTACGGAGAACCTGATCAACAATATGCACAACGAGTAATCACTTATATTCACCAAAATTACGATAGAGAAGTGAGCGTTGCTGAGATTGCGGATGCGGTTCATTTACATCCAGGTTATTTGCAACGGGTATTTAAACTCTCCACTGGTAAATCAATTCATGAATTCCTCGTCTCATATCGAATGAAGAAAGCAAAAGCAATGTTAAAACAAACGGACATTAGCATCACAGATATTCCCCATTATATTGGTATGAATTCACAACAATATTTCAGCACGACTTTTAAAAAACATATGCATTGCACGCCCAGTGCATATCGAAAAGCACATCAATATAATGAATCACTTAGAAGAAAAAGTGAGGATATTAAACAATCAACTGAAGCATAAGTGACATTATTGAAAGCGCTTTTATGTAGGTGGAGTTATGATAAAACCAATGAAACCATAATCTATAAAAAAGATTGATGTGATAAAAATAGATATGCAGGAGAGAGAAGAGGTGAGGATTCCGAATGCTAAATGGAATCGATGCTGTGCTGTTTGATTTAGATGGAACCGTCTTTCAAGGTGATCGTCTGATTCCTGACGCCAAGGAAACGATCGATGCTTTGCAGGCTGCAAATAAGCGAGTTGCTTATTTAAGCAACCGTGGCAATGTTTCAAGAGAGGCTGGTTATGAAAAACTTCAACGTCACGGTATTAAAGCAACACGCGACTCCATTATTTTTTCTTCAACCGTAACTGCTTTATTTATGAAAAAACACTATCCACAAGCCTCTGTATGGCTTCTCGGTAATAAAGGGTTAGGAGAAGAGATGAATCAACACGGCGTCCAACTTGCACAGGCTCCTGAAGAAGCGGATTTTGTGATTGTTACGTTGCATGATGAAATAACTTATGGAGAGCTTAATGATGCCTTTAAAGCTACATCTATGGGAGCAAGAATGATTGCAACGAATTCAGATAAAACGTATCCGGATGAGCTTGGACCAGCGATTGATGTAGCCGGGTTTATTGGAGCAATTGAAGCGGCAACGGGTAGAAAAACGGAACTAGTCATTGGCAAACCTTCGTGTTTTATGGCAGAAGCGGCTCTGGACTATTTGCAAACACCCGCAACAAGGAGCCTAATTGTGGGGGATAGTTTAGAGTCAGATATTGGTCTTGGACGGATGCAAGGGATGAGAACTGCACTTGTGCTGACAGGAAACGCCAGCTTAGCTGAAGCGAATACGCTGCCTTCAAAAAGAAAACCAGATTATATTATTGATAGTTTGGCAGATATTAGGAGGTATTTATGAATATGAACTCATTGCAACAGCGAATTGAAGAATCTGGAGAAACGCTTTACCCACTACCAGTAGAGTTACTCGTAGTCGAAGAGAATGCGTTATCTAAGGCGGCTGAGTTTATTGCAAGGCGAGTAGATAACGGAGTATTGCTAGTTGCAGATCAAAATACGCATAAAGCAGCTGGTGAAAGATTACAAAAGCTATTAGAAACTCATGGACATTATGTAGACCTCCACATGTTGGAACCAAATATAAACGGTGATGTCATTGCTGATGAGGCATCTTTAGTTGATGTTCTTTTAAAAATTGAAGCGGATACACAACTGATTGTTGCTGTAGGTTCAGGTACGATCCATGATATTGTCCGCTTTGTAAGTGGAAAAACAAGCAAACCGTTTGTATCTATTCCTACTGCTCCGTCTGTTGATGGTTTTACATCCTTGGGTGCACCTATCGTTTTAAGAGGAGAGAAGAAAACCTATCAACTTGTTGCACCAATTGCTTTGTTTGCTGACACATCGGTATTAAAACGAGCTCCTTCCGCTTTAATTGCAGCTGGATTTGGCGATATGGTTGGAAAATATACGTCTCTTTTAGATTGGCGAATCGGCTCGATCGTAAAAGGAGAGCCCTATTCACCACTCGTAGCTAAGTTAACAGAAGAAGCACTTTTTTCCTGCGTTCATGCAGTTGATAAAATCGGATCAAAAACCGAAGAAGGTGTTTCGGTTCTAATGGAAGGATTATTGTTATCTGGGTTGGCAATGGCACTGTTCGGCTATTCCCACTCTGCTTCTGGAGCGGAACACCATCTCTCTCATTATTGGGAAATGAAGGCTCTTGAAAAGGGTGAGAAGCAATTATTACATGGTGCAAAGGTCGGTTTGTCTACTTTACTAATCAACCGCTTATATAAAGAGGAAATTCTGCCAGTAATTGACGAGTTAATGAGCGAGGAACAAGTGGAGCGAGTCCGTCCCCTTATTGAAACATTGCCTGAAGCTGCTTGGGTAAAAGAGCTGCTCGAAACAGCTGGATGGAGCGAACGGTTTGTTCCAATCACTCCGGAGCTAATTAATCAGAGCTTACTGCATGCCCACTTACTTAGGGAACGATACACGCTTTTGCGTCTATATAACGATAAAAAGGGAGGAAAAGTTGATGCTTACCGATCTTAAACATCAAGTATATGAAGCCAATTTGGCTTTACCTAAACACGGCTTAGTGACATTTACTTGGGGGAATGCAAGTGGAATTGATCGAGAACAGAACATCGTTGCAATTAAGCCTAGCGGGTTGGATTATGCCGAGATGAGTCCTGAAGATATGGTGCTTGTTTCGCTTGATGGCGAGGTTGTGGAAGGGCCACTTCGACCTTCTTCTGATCTTGATACCCATTTGCTTCTGTATCGAGCCTTTCCAGATATTAATGGAATCGTTCACACTCACTCTGAATGGGCAACTGGCTGGGCGCAAGCGGGGAAGTCGATACCAGTATTAGGAACAACCCATGCCGATTATTTTTATGGCGACATTCCTTGTACAAGAGAAATGACGAGCGCAGAAATTCGAGGTGAATACGAAAAAGAAACTGGTAATGTTATTGTAGAAACGTTTGAGTTAGGAAATCCATTACAAATTCCAGCGGTGCTTGTTCATGGCCACGCTCCTTTCACATGGGGGAAATCTCCAAAAGAAGCGGTTTATCATGCGGTCGTTCTAGAAGAAGTAGCTAAGATGGCATCTAATACAATTGGGTTAAAACCTGATGTGATGGGTATATCTCAAGAATTGCTTGATCGTCACTACCTAAGAAAGCATGGAGAACATGCGTATTATGGCCAGAAGGAGAGTGAGTCGGATTGAAAAAGCGTTATACGATTGGAATTGATTATGGAACGGAATCGGGTAGAGCGGTGTTGGTCGACTTAGAAAATGGTGCAGAGGTGGCTGAGCATGTCACACCTTATGCTCATGGTGTAATGGATGAATGTCTGCCAGGGAGTGGAGTGAAGCTCGAACCAGAGTGGGCCCTTCAACATCCGAGAGATTATTTAGATGTGCTTGAACAATCCATTCCAGCTGTACTTGATGAATCGGGTATAAACGCAAGTCAAGTTATTGGGGTTGGTATTGACTTTACTGCCTGTACAATGCTTCCCATAGATGAAGATGGAGAGCCCCTTTGTTTTCAAGATCGTTTGGTTAATCGACCGCATGCATGGGTGAAATTATGGAAACATCATGCAGCTCAGGATGAAGCGGATGAAATTAATCGGATTGGTGAGGAGCGGGGTGAATCGTTCCTTGCGCGTTATGGAGGTAAGTACTCTTCAGAGTGGATGATGTCAAAAATATGGCAAGTCTTTAATGAAGATCGGGAAATGTTTGATGAAGCTGATGCTTTTTTAGAAGGAACAGACTGGGTCATTGCGCAACTTTCTGGCACAATTGTCCGCAACAGTTGTACGGCGGGCTATAAAGCAATGTGGCATAAGCAAGATGGGTATCCAGAAGAAGAATTCTTTGCCGCTTTACACCCTGATCTAAAGCGTTTAACGTCCACAAAACTTCGCGGTGAAATACGAGCGCCTGGGGAAGCAGCTGGTGGTTTAACAAAAGAAATGGCAAAACGTATTGGACTCTTACCGGGTACGGCTGTTGCTGTTGGAAATGTGGATGCACATGTTTCCGTTCCAGCAACAGGCGTTGTTGCACCGGGAAAGTTGGTTATGGCGATGGGCACATCAATCTGTCATCTCGTACTATCTGAAGAAGAAAAAGAAGTTGAGGGTATGTGCGGAGTGGTCGAAGATGGGATTATCCCAGGTTATTTCGGTTATGAAGCTGGACAATCAGCTGTTGGCGATATTTTCGCATGGTTTATCGAGCATGGGGTATCGTCAGAGCTTAAAGCTGAGGCAAAGCAAAAAGGATTGCCACTTCATTCTTTGCTAGAAGAAAAAGCGGCTACTTATCAACCGGGTGAAACGGGCTTGCTCGCACTTGATTGGTGGAATGGAAACCGGTCGACATTGGTTGATACAAATTTAACCGGACTCATTCTTGGTTATACATTACAAACAAAACCTGAAGAGTTATACCGTGCCTTATTAGAAGCGACTGCCTTTGGCACTAAAAAAATTGTAGACGCTTTTAATGACAGTGGTGTTGAAGTAAATGAATTATATGCGTGTGGTGGCTTACCCCAAAAAAATAAGTTACTGATGCAGATTTATGCAGACGTAACAAATTTAGAAATTAAAGTAGCCGCATCTAAACAAACACCAGCCCTAGGGGCAGCAATGTATGCAAGTGTTGCGGCAGGAGAAGCATCGGGTGGTTATGCAACGATCTTTGCTGCGGCAGAAAAGATGGCTCGAATCAATGATTATTCGTACAAACCAAATCCTGAAAATGTTGAAATTTATAAAAACATTTATAGAGAGTATAGTAAGCTTCACGATTATTTTGGCAGAGGTGAAAATCATGTCATGAAAACACTTCGGAGCTTGCGCGATAAAACAAAAGGAGGAGCGGTCCATGCTTAAGAATAAAGCGTATGAATATTGGTTTATTACAGGTAGTCAACCATTGTACGGACAAGAGACGATTGATCAGGTGGCAGCGCATTCTAATGAGATTGTGAAAGGTCTCGCTCATTTGTTGCCAGAAAAACTTATTTTAAAACCTGTAGCCACATCCCCAGACCGTATTTTGCACCTTTTACGAGAAGCGAGTCAAAACGTTAATTGTGCGGGCATTATTACATGGATGCATACATTTTCCCCAGCAAAAATGTGGATTGCGGGTCTTAATGAGTTAAATAAGCCAATGCTCCATTTACACACACAATACAATCGTGATATTCCTTGGGGCGAAATTGATATGGATTTTATGAACTTGAATCAGTCCGCACATGGAGACCGGGAATTTGGGTTTATGGTCTCACGAATGGGGATCGAACGAAAAGTAGTGGCAGGACATTGGCAGAATCCAGCGGTTGCACAGCGGATTGGTGACTGGATGAAGACCGTAAGTGCGTATCAAGAAAGCAAGCAATTAAAAGTCGCAAGGTTTGGCGACAACATGAGGGAAGTCGCTGTGACTGAAGGAGATAAAGTCGAAGCTCAGATTCAACTAGGTTGGTCCGTTTCTGGTTATGGCATTGGAGACTTAGTTGAAACGATTCAAGGAGTAACGGATCAGAGTGTTGCTGCCTTAATGGATGAATACCGAAGTTTATATACATTTCATCCTGATGCGAGTGTTTCTGCAATTGAAGAGCAAGCGCGAATAGAAATTGGTTTAGAACGTTTTCTTGAGCAAGGAGATTATCGCGCTTTTTCAACGACATTTGAAGACTTACATGGAATGAAACAGTTACCCGGTCTTGCAGTTCAACGTTTAATGGCAAAAGGCTACGGCTTTGCAGGGGAAGGTGATTGGAAAACTGCTGCACTGTTGCGGGTTCTTAAAGTTATGGCAAATCAGCAGGGTACGTCATTTATGGAAGATTACACAAACCATCTTGAACATGGAAATGAAATGATTTTAGGATCACATATGTTAGAAGTGTGTCCAACAATTACTCATGAGAAACCAATGATTGTTGTTGAGCCACTCTCGATGGGGAACAAAGAAGACCCGGCACGGCTTGTTTTCAAAGGTAAGGCGGGTCAAGCTCTGAATGCAGCTATTATTGATGTTGGTTCACGCTTCCGTATTGTCGCAAATGAGGTAGAGGCGGTGGAGAACGAAAACGAAATGCCAAAACTTCCGGTCGCAAGTGTGTTATGGAAGCCACTTCCTTCCTTTTCCGAAGCTACTGAAGCATGGATTTATGCAGGCGGGGCCCATCATACTGTTTTTTCCTACCATATTTCTAAAGAACAATTAGTCGATTGGTCCAACCTAATGGGGATAGAATGTATTGTGATTGATGAAACGTCAAGCGTAGAACAAATAAGAAAGGAATTGTTTTGGAATGAGAAGTCCTTTCGCTAAAGGGGAAGGAGTCAACGACGTGCAGTTCTTATTAAAAAATAAACGTCTTAAAGGGTGGTATAAAGGGGGAATGCCGCCAATATCATAAATAGAATGCTCGTTCAACTTCATTGAAAACGCTTACTAAAATGTAACATAGGGGGAAGTTAAATGAAGAAGCTTATGGGATGTATGGCTTTTGTTGGTTGTCTTGCTTTTGTAGGCGGTTGTTCAGAGGAAGGATCAGGGGAAGGATCAGAGGATGAAAAGGACAAGATTGGTATTGCCATGCCGACACAATCCTCGGAGCGTTGGATAGCTGATGGCAATCATATGGTGTCGTATTTTGAAGATTTAGGTTTTGAAACGGATCTTCAGTATGCAGAAGATGTTGTTGAGAATCAGGTATCTCAAATCGAGAACATGATTACACGGGGTGTTGATGCGCTGGTCATTGCTTCTGTTGATGGAGAAGCTTTAACAACGGTGCTCGAGTCTGCAAATGCTGAAGGAATTCCTGTGATTTCGTATGACCGTTTAATTATGAATTCCGAGTTTGTTGATTACTATGCGACATTTGATAATTTTGAAGTAGGTGTACTTCAAGGACAATATATTATTGACGAACTGGATCTAGAAAGCGAAGAAGGACCATTTAACATTGAGTTGTTTGCAGGCTCACCAGATGACAATAATGCTCATTTCTTCTTTAATGGTGCAATGTCTGTGCTCCAACCGTACATTGATGAAGGGAAACTAAATGTGTTAAGTGGGCAAACCGATTTTAATCAAATTGCTATTCTTCGCTGGGATGGAGCCACTGCTCAAAGTAGAATGGATAATTTATTAAGCTCTAATTATGGCGGTGGTGAAGAACTTGATGCCGTATTGGCTCCGGCTGATTTATTAAGTATTGGCATTCTTGCTTCTCTAAAAAATTCTGGTTTTACAGCTGATGATATACCAATTGTAACTGGGCAAGATGCAGATATTCCATCGGTTAATGCGCTTATAGCAGGCGAACAAGCAATGACTGTTTTTAAAGATACACGAGTTCTTGCTGAAAAAGCAGTTGAAATGACAGAAGCTGTTTTACAAGGAGAAGAGCCAGAAGTAAATGATACAACAACGTATGACAATAACATGAAAGTCGTTCCTTCGTTCCTTGAAACACCAGTTGTTGTTACGGTTGACAATTACGAAGAACTTTTAATTGATAGTGGTTATTACGAGGCTGATCAGCTTAATCAATAAAGAGCTTTGTGCGGTTTTCTCAGTAGAGGAAACCGCCTTTGTATAGGAGGTGACCAAATGCCGGAGGCTCTTCTGGAAATGAGACAAATTACAAAGGAATTCCCAGGTGTCAAAGCATTGGATAATGTGAATTTGAAAGTAAGACAAGGTGAAATTCATGCGTTATGTGGAGAAAATGGGGCTGGGAAATCGACGTTAATGAAAGTGTTAAGTGGTGTACATGAATATGGAACGTATACAGGGGATATTTTACTCGAGGGAGAAGCGTGCAAATTCAAAAACCTTAAGCTAAGCGAAGCTGAAGGAATTGTTATTATTCATCAAGAGCTCGCACTCATTCCAGAACTAAGTATTGCTGAAAATATCTTTTTAGGAAACGAGCGGAAGCGTTTCGGTGTCATTGACTGGGATGCTACAGCAAAGCAAACAAAAACGTTATTGAAAAAGGTTAATTTAGATGAGCCCCATAATTCATTAATCAAGCATATTGGTGTAGGGAAGCAACAACTAGTAGAAATTGCCAAAGCTTTAGCCAAAGAAGTGAAGCTTTTAATTTTGGACGAACCAACCGCTTCGTTAAATGAAACGGATAGCGATAATTTGCTTGATCTGCTTGTTGAATTAAAAGGTCAAGGCATTACATCCATTATTATTTCCCATAAGTTAAATGAAATTAAAAAAGTAGCAGACGCTGTAACGATTTTACGTGATGGGAAGACAATTGAAACGTTTGATTTAGATGAAGAGGATATTAGCGAAGATGAAATTATTAAAGGTATGGTTGGTAGAAGCTTAACAAACCGTTATCCCGGAAGTGAATCCGAGATTGGGAGCGAAATTTTTTCGATTGAGAATTGGAATGTATATCACCCAGTGCAGCGAGAAAGGCAGATCATTTTTGATGCTCAGTTTCATGTGAAACGTGGGGAGATCGTCGGTATCGCTGGATTAATGGGAGCAGGACGAACGGAACTAGCAATGAGCATATTCGGTAGATCCTATGGCACACAAATAACAGGAACAATTAAAAAAGATGGAACGAAAATAGAGATTCATTCTGTGAGTGATGCGATCAAGCACGGACTGGCGTATGCGACGGAAGACCGGAAATCATATGGGCTTGTTCTAATGAATGATATAAAAGAAAACATTTCTTTAGCAAGTTTAAATAAAATCTCCTCGCGTGCCGTCATTGATGAACAAAGTGAAATAAAGACGGCAGAAGAATTTAAGCGGAAATTGCATATAAAAGCGCCAACCATTTTACAAGAGACCGGCAAATTAAGTGGGGGTAATCAACAAAAAGTGGTTTTAAGCAAATGGATTTTTTCTGACCCAGATATCCTTATATTGGATGAGCCTACAAGGGGAATTGATGTTGGTGCAAAATATGAAATCTATACGATTATTCGTGAGCTAGCTGCAGCAGGCAAGGCAATTGTACTTATTTCTTCCGAACTTCCAGAACTTATGGGGATGTGTGATCGAGTATACGCAATGAATAAGGGTCATATTACAGGTGAACTTGGGAAACATGAGCTTTCACAAGAACGACTTATGAAATTAATGACGAAAACAAGGGAGGATTCCCGTTGAAACCGTTAATGAACGTTATTCAAAATAATGTACGTCAATATAGCATGACATTTGCCTTGCTGTTAATCATGATTTTATTTCAAGTATTAACGGATGGCATATTATTACAGCCATTAAATATAACAAATTTGATCTTACAAAACAGTTATATTCTCATCCTTGCAATAGGTATGGTGCTCATCATTATTACGGGGCATATTGATTTATCAGTCGGCTCCATTGCAGCGTTTATTGGTGCTTTGTCAGCTATTCTAATGATTAAGATGAATCTAGATCCGATTCTAACGATTTTACTTTGCTTGCTTGTTGGGGCATTGGTGGGGGCCTGGCAAGGATTTTGGGTCGCATATGTAAAGATTCCTGCATTTATCGTTACACTTGCGGGGATGCTCATTTTTAGAGGAATTACATTAATTATGTTGCAAGGACAATCGATTGCTCCCTATCCGCAGTCATTCCAACGATTAAGTTCTGGTTTTTTACCAGATGTGTTTAATGGAGCTTCAGTGCATTTGCTCTCATTGGTTATTGGTGTGCTGCTCTGTGCGGTATTAATTGCACTTGAATGGTTAGCACGAAAGAGAAAACTGAAGAATGGAGTAGTCGTGCTCAACCCGACGTTGTTCGCATTAAAAATTGCTGGTATCGCGGCGGTTATCTTAGGTTTCACTTACATTCTAGCAAGCTATCGTGGGATACCATATATTCTCATTTTGCTAATAGCGTTAATTGCATTTTATGCATTTTTAACAAAAAAGACTGTTTTTGGTCGCCATATTTACGCGGTTGGTGGAAACGAGAAAGCAGCTGCACTTTCTGGGATAAAAACCAAGCGTGTAACCTTTATGGTATTTGTGAACATGGGTATGCTTGCTGCGTTATCTGGCCTCATTTTTGCAGCTCGACTAAATGCGGCTACGCCACGCGCAGGTAATCTATTTGAACTTGATGCTATCGCAGCCGCTTTCATTGGTGGGGCATCTGCTTATGGTGGAGTTGGAACGGTAATAGGTGCAGTTGTTGGGGGCCTTGTTATGGGTGTAATGAATAATGGGATGTCAATCTTAGGGCTAGGTATTGACTGGCAACAAGCGATTAAAGGGCTTGTTTTATTAGCAGCTGTTGCTTTTGATATTATGAATAAGAAACGAGGGTAAAAAGTGTCTTTTAAAATCGCCTTTATCGGAGCTGGAAGCATTGGATTTACAAGAACGCTGTTAAGAGATCTATTGTCAGTGTCTGAATTTGCACAAGTCGAAATTGCTTTTACCGATATAAGTGAACAGAATTTAAGAATGGTGACAGAGCTATGTCAGCGAGATGTGGAGGAAAATGGTTTAGCGATTCAGTTAACAGCAACGCTCGATAGAAGACAAGCGCTTAAGGATGCTCGTTATATTTTCTCTGTTGTTCGAATCGGTGGATTAGAAGCGTTTGAACAAGATATTTCAATTCCGTTAATGTATGGAATTGACCAATGTGTGGGCGATACGCTAGGTCCAGGGGGAATTATGTATGGCCAAAGGGGCATTCAGGAAATGCTTGCGATTTGCAAAGACATACGTGAAGTGGCTGAACCGAACTGTCTGTTATTAAATTACGCCAATCCTATGGCAATGCTAACATGGGCGTGCAATACGTATGGTGGTGTAAATACGGTAGGTCTATGTCATGGAGTGCAAGGTGGGCACAGGCAAATAGCTAATGTGTTTGATCTAGACAAGAAAGAAATTGATATTGTTTGTGCTGGAATTAATCACCAAACGTGGTATATCCAGATTAAACATAGAGGACAAGATTTAACAAGATCGTTGCTTGAGGCATTTGAACAGCATCCAGAATATCGACAAACAGAGAAGGTCCGAATTGATATGCTAAAGCGTTTTGGTTATTATAGCACCGAATCAAATGGTCATTTAAGCGAGTATGTTCCTTGGTATCGCAAACGAGCGGATGAAATCATTGATTGGATTGATTTAGGCACGTGGATTAATGGGGAAACCGGGGGATACTTACGTGTTTGTACAGAGGGGAGAAATTGGTTTAAAGAAGATTTCCCGAACTGGATGAAGGAGCCTGCCTTCGTGTATGGAGACAATGAGCGTGGAGAGGAGCATGGCTCTTACATTATAGAGGCACTTGAAACGGGTCGAGTGTACCGTGGCCATTTTAACCGGATTAACAATGGTGCTATTGCCAATCTTCCAGATGATTGCGTCATTGAGGCACCAGGATATGTGGATCGCAATGGAATCCATATGGCATTAGTTGGGGAGTTGCCACTTGGTTGTGCAGCTGTTTGCAACACGAGCATTCAGGTTCAGCGTCTAGCTGTAAAGGCAGCGATTACAGGGGATGACCAGCTTCTGCGCCAAGCGTTTATGATGGATCCATTAACAGGAGCGGTATGTACACCACCAGAAATTTGGCAACTCGTTGATGATCTATTAATTGCCCAAGAAAAATGGCTGCCTCAATACGAAAAGAGCATTAAAGAAGCAAAGGAAAGGCGGAAAAAAGAGCCAAGGTTGGAGACAAAAATGTCGAACGGGGCAGCTAGAGTAAAAACAAAAACGATAGAGGAGCTAAAGGAAAATAGGTTGGAAGCAATAAAAAACGCACAAGCAGCGGATAAAGCAGTAGATCGACCTGCGTATTGACGACTAACGTAAGTAATTAGAAAGCAGTCCAGCACGCTGGACTGCTTGTTTTGTTAATAACTGATTTCGTTTTGTTTGGAAAGTCTTCCAAAAAGGTAAGTAATAAAAGAACTAGTCGCAAGTATGCCCCAGTAAACAAAGCTGCTTCCGTGTTGATTAAAATAGTCATAGAGTCCACCACCAGCTATGTTACCAAACGCACCGCCTACCGCCATTGCGAGATTTGAGAAACCAAGATAGATTCCGAGTGTTGTAGCTGTGGCTTGAGTTACTATGTATGAATGAAAAGTCGGTTGCATAAGCATGATTGCACCAGCCATTCCCACGAGTGATAAAATAAAGCTCACACTATTTTCAAAAAAAATCAACGGCAAAAATGTAATGGTGAGAAGAAGGTAACCTATTGTAAGTGCACGTCGTGGTGCTAGATGTTTTGTATGTTTTGTCACTGTCATTTGTCCAGCTACAACAAGTAGTGTAATGAGTGTAAACACCCAGCCAGAACGACCAGTTAGTTCAACAGCAATGATCGGATAGGTTAAAAAAAGCTGTTGATGAATAAAATGAAACGGAATCATTAATACGATCATTGTTAAAAGGAAGCGGTTATTAGTGATACGCTTCACCCCTGAAAAAAATGAAAGTTGTTCAGTGGTTGCTTCTTGTTTAATCGGTAAGAAGAGCAACACAACACCAATGAAAGCAAATAGAATCCCGGAGAGTAAACTTAAAAAAGGAAACTGCTGAACAGAGAACAATAGACCAAAAAGAGGTCCGAGTATCGTTCCAGCATTACCCGTAATATTTACAAGTGAAAAAAGGTCACGGTGATATTTTTTAGGTTGGTTGTAAACAAGCAATGATTTTAAAGCCGGACTAAATAAAGCTCCACCTAGGCCTCCAATGATTGCCATTAATAACAACAGAGTAGGCGCCTCAACAAAACCGATACCTGCAAAGCCAACTCCCCTACATAGGAAACCTAAAAACATCATTTGTTTATAGCCAAACTTGTCGCCAAAGTAGCCTCCAAACATCATAAAACCTTGTTGACCAATTAAACGTAAAGCGAGCAGAGACCCCGCAAAGGCAAGAGAGTAACCTAACTCACCAGTGACATACAAAGAGATAAATGGAACAAACATAAAAAAGCTAAAGGTTAAAAAGAACTCCGTTAAGATTAATAGAAAGGCACGCCATCCGTATCTATTCCATATTTTCCATGAAGGTTGAGAATCCACATCGATCACTACTTCCTTTGCTTAACGATATCATGAAGAAGCATATCAATTAATAGGATGTACGACAATAGGAATAAAGGTGTGAGAGGGATGAAGGGTAAGGAATGTCTTGCCTTTAAGCGGCAAAACGTCTCTTTGCAAAGATGATGATCTCCTTTTCCAAACTCCTTTGTAGGAGGCAAAGCACTCTGTTTCACTCGTTTCAAGATCTGTTTTAGTTTAAAATCTCTAATACGCGCCAATCACAGATTTCTTGCAGTCCCAATGATACATAAACGCTCCGGGCTTTTGGGTTATTATAGAAGAAATAAGGTGTTTTCCCTTCCTGCAAAAGCTTTTTGCATACTAGTGTTAACAAGTGTGTACCATAGCCATTACCTCGAAAGTTTTTGTTTGTAAAAACTCCAGTGATAATCGTACTGCGCTCATATTCGGCAGTAGTAGCAACTGTTGCGATGAGTTGTCCAGCAATTCTACCAAAAAATGTCCGTGTACCCCCTTGTATATAACGTTTCTGCTCTGCTTCTATGAATGCTGACTTGCTTAGCGTCATTGCATTCGCAAACTCAGTTGTTGACGTAAACAAATTATAAAGTTCTGATAGTGTTTGTCGCGTTATGTGTTCGGTCATTTCTATTTGACTGTTCGGGCCTAGTTGATTTTGTTTTATGTTTCGGACAAAACCGAGCCATGAAGCTGTATCTTTTTTAATAGAGAGATGTGGCTTCCATACATCAGCGAAACGACTTTCACACGTCATCTTCCGAAAAGAGAGTTTTTGAGTGATCGGCAAATAAGGAGTAACATCTCGAACGTTTTTGGCAAAATAACTAAGATTATCACCTTGATTGAGTATGAAAGATACAAGGTGACTATTCTCTCTTTCGCCATATACACTTAAATCGTTTTCTTCATAATTGTTAGCGTCTAACTGATCAAGCACAAACAAATAGTCATTCTTTTGATTGCCGAATAAAGCAACTATGTCAGTTGCATCTTTTTGATTGAGTTTTTCCACAGACATAAGTCTTCTCCTAATTAATCTTTTTTTATTTGTTTTCATTTGCGTTCTATTTTAACTAATCTTCTTCAATTATGGTTAATTTCTCATGCACTAGTTCGTAAATTAGATATAAACCAATGATGAAAATACTTAGAATGAACGTAATTGGAAAAGCAAAGAGTAATGCACTTAAAATTGAATGCGCGATAAAAGAATAAGCAAAGAACGTTGTAGCGATAAAAGTTGCTATGCATGCAAGAAAGACAATTTTCATATAAGTGCCCCATGACCTGCATTCTTTTAATCTTTTAATAGAAATGCTAACGTTTTGTGAGGAAATTCAGTATGAACCCTGTTTAAAAGTTGATCAATCCAATTAAGGGATTGGATAGAGCGGTTAAGAAGATGATGAACAACACCGTTTTTAAACTGTTCAAGAGGCTCTGGTAGTTCATCCAAATCAAGAATATGATATGAACCGTCAGGCCAGATAAGTACATCAACAATAAGGTCGTCAAATACAACAGCCGTGCCCGTTATTTCTGTGTGTTCAACGATATTCACATAACAACCGATATACTCGCCACTCGCATTTCGCCAAATATACACATTGTAGGGGAGAGCTTCCCAATAAAACGCCGTTGTGTAGCAATCATCCGTAATCTCCATTGTTCCTATGGGTGTTTGCATCTTAAATGGATGGTCAATTTTATGGAATAAGACAACTTCTTCATCAGTGTGACTTAGTAACAAACAAGTATGCTCGATGCTTTCACCAAAATAAGTTTGTTTTCGTTCGATAACTGGTTTCAAGTCGTAGTCCATAACGTTAGTTATTTCCTGATGCTGTTACGGTTCTAGTCTCAACGAATTCCGTTAAGATGATAAGGGAACTATCTTTTTGCGCTGCCGTTTGCATTTCTAAAAAGTTCATTATTAAATCTCCTTTTTATTCTTAAATCGAACATAGGAAAAACGTTCTGTTACTGGATACACTTCTCCTAAACTTCTAACGATAAAGCCATTTTTGTAATAAAAACCAACGGCTTCACGATCCGTTTCGGCTGTTAAGGTCGCTCCGGGTTCAAGAAAACGAATAAAATTAATCATTGCCGAGCCGATCCCTCTTGATTGGAAATGTGTAAGGACAGCAAGATGAAGAATGAAAACTTCATCATTTGACACTCGTTTAATTCCAATACAGACAACGATTTCTTCGCTCTCATTCCTCCGAATAATGTCCGGTCTGGTTCAGTCAAATAAAGAGTATATATACGTTTTGTATTGTTTGGAGAGGTAGCGAGCGAGAGAAGGGAGAGCAACTTGGCACATGGGTTGTAAGCGGTTTGCTCAATTATGTGTGAAAATTTGGACATGGTGCCCTCCTTTTCCTGTGATTCTCTTTTTTTATTATAATTCCTGCTTAATCATTAAGTGTTTAAGCGAAACCAGTGTCTAAAACGTGAATTTGATTATATGCTCTAATAGCAAAAATTGTGGTTGTTTACCCAGTGAAGATGGTTCTTTATTTTAATTAAACAAACGTTTAATTAAAAACATTGCTTGCACAATAGATGGAAGAACGAGTTTGAGTAATGCAGGGGAGGATTGTGTGGAAATAATTAGACTGGGGAGCAAAATACAGGGGTATTTTTTATAGAGCACCCCTGTTCTTTGGCAAACGTTAATGAAATACTCGCTTTTTACCGTTGATACACACGAACATAGTCAACAGCCATTGTAGATGGAAATGGAGTTGATCCATCTGGGTTGCCACCATACCATCCTCCAACAGCAAGGTTCAGGATTAAATAGAAATCTTGATCAAAAGGAGCTGGATAGCCTCCACCAACGGAATACCAATCATTAATGGTCTGATAGAGGTTTCCATCGACGTACCAACGAATTTCACCTGGTTCCCACTCTACGGCATATTCATGATAGTCGGTCGCGTTTGTCCAATCTGAGAAGAAGTAATCGCCAGCTGTAAATTGGTTTTCAGGCCAAGGTCCACCATAGTGGATTGCACCACCAACTTTATATGGCGTGGCGCCAGCGTTTTCCATAATGTCAATTTCGCCAGAAGCGGCCCATCCGCCGTAACGGTCATCTTGGGGCATCATCCAAAATGCTGGCCAAAACCCTTGTCCAGCAGGTAAACGCATCCTTGCTTCAAATCGTCCATACGTTTGGCTGAACTTACCTTCAGTCAAGATTTTACCTGATGTATATGGGTACGTGCCGTATTGATCAGATACGGTTTCTTGATGTGCTTCAATAATCAATTCTCCGTTCTCAACCCTGACATTCTTAGGGTCGACCGAGTAATATTGCAATTCTTCGTTGCCCCAACCTGGCAAATTCGGTTGCCCGTTTCCAATGTCGTAGCGCCATTTACTTAAGTCAAGAGAATTTCCGTCAAACTCGTCGCTCCAAACGAGGTTCCAATCGTTTTGTACTTCGGGTGCAGTCGCAGCTCCGGCCCCAGTAGGAGTAGTTGCTAGTAACGCGAATACACATAACATACCAAACGTCTTTTTCATCAAGTCTCCTCCTAAAAAAGAAAATGATGTCGGACAATGCTGAATAAGCTTCTACTCTTATTATAAGGAATAAAATAAGTGGGAGTGGTTGGGAAAATAGGAAATAGGTTGGGGAATGTACCATATGGATTCTAGAAGAACATTTGCTTGCAATGAGAAATGAATTGTACCAATTCGCTTTGCTGGTCATTTTTTCTTGTGCAAATGGCAATCTTATTCATCGCTGTTACATCGTGCACATAAACACGTGCAAGCAAGCCACGTTTGATGTAATCATTAGCGATTAAAGAAGAGACAAAGTTGACGCCAAATCCAGCTGTTACAGCTGAGAGCGCTTCGTTTAAGCCTGTAAATTGTAAAGCAATCTTTGGTGGTTTCACTTGGTTTGCCTGACAAAGCGCATATAAACGTGCACGAGTAGAACTTCCTTTTTCGCGCATCACAAAAGGTTCGGCGGCGAGCTTTTCTAAAGTTATGTTTTTGCCTGCGAAACGATGGGATGGAGACACAACAAACCAGAGTTCATCTTCAAACAGCTCGTCCCATTCAAATTCTTCAGGTCTTTCTTCAGGGCTGCCTGCGTACATCGCGACGTCTGCTTTATATTGGGCAAGTTGTTGAAAAGCTTGTTTCGAATTGGTCGTTTGAATCGTGATGTTTATGTCAGGATGGCTGACTTTAAATGCGCCAGCCCATTTAGGAAGCAAAAAATTGGCAGGTAAATACGTAGCTGCAATTTGAATACTGCCCACCCGTGCGTGGATACAATCTTCTAAAAAGATTTCAATAGTACGTTCAACTGCAAATAAAGTGTCGGCTTTATGAGCAAGATCTTTACCGAGTTGTGTGGGGGTTAGTGTTCGTCCCTTTTTTTCAAATAGGGGTATGCCTATTTCAATTTCAAATGCTTTCAACTGGCTAGAAACAGCAGGTTGGCTTATATGCAGGGCGTTTGCTGCTTTTGTAATACTTCCTTTTTGAATGACTGTATGAAAAATCCGGAGCCCATGCAAATTCATCTTCTCACTCCTTATATAAAGAAATGTTATGTAGGAATAAAAAAGATCTATTATTCTTATTATTCATCTTATCATACACTAGTCTTGTAAGGAGAAAATGAGTGAGGAGATGATGCATATGAGCAATGAAAGATGGAAGTCGGTTGACGAATACTTAGGAGAGCGGTTGCATGAGAAAGATATGATACTAGAATCGGTGCTTGCAAATAATCGTAAAAATGATTTGCCAACGATTGATGTGTCCCGTACGCAAGGAGAATTCTTGCGCTTGCTTGTGACCATGACAGGTGCAAAAAGAATACTAGAAATTGGAACACTAGGAGGCTATAGCACGATTTGCATGGCTAAAGCTTTACCGGAAGATGGTAAAATCATCACATTAGAAGCAAATTCAAACCACGCCGCCTGCGCGAGTGAAAACATTAGAAATGCTCGTTTTGAAGATCGGATTAACATTCGAGTAGGAGACGCACTTATGACGCTACCTGAACTAGAGAACGAGCAGGAATCTTTTGATTTCATCTTTATTGACGCTGACAAGCCAAACAACCCTCATTACTTAGAATGGGCGTTAAAGCTTGCGCAGCCGGGTGCAACGATTTTAGCTGATAATGTCGTTAGAGCTGGTGAAGTCATTAATGATCATAGTACCGACCCAAGGGTGCATGGAATCCGAACATTTCTTGACCAACTTGCCAATGAGGAACGAATCGATTCAACGGCAATTCAAACAGTTGGAGAAAAAGGCTATGATGGGTTTGTTATTGGAGTGGTTAAAAGATAGAAAAAACGCATCCCTTCAAGGATGCGTTTTAATCTTAGAAAAGACAGAGTCTCTTTTGCTAAGTGATTGGTGTATTTAATTATACATTAATTGAACTGGTGTTTTAGTCAACCTTTGATGTTATTAAGTACCAACATGAACAGGCGGGCCAGATAAATGTGAAACTCCAGAGTCCGTTTGGGAGACCATTGTTACGGGACTAAGAATCAAAGCTAATACAATACATGTTTTCATAATGTTTTTCATATTGAACACCCCTTCTTATAGAATAAATTAATATCTCTTTGAAATAGCGGGTAATTATATTTAAATTGATGCACCTGTTTTTTGTAAGGAGATAATATCTTGTTGAACAACTGGTATCATATCCGCTCTGCCGTATATAGAAAAATTACTAATTGCTTGTGTAAGCAATTCCAAATCTTTTGTAGCTTTTCCTTTGTAATATAGCAAGAAAAGACTATCGTTTTCTTCTTTTTCTAGTTGAGTTATTAATTTTAATGCTTGTGCTATATCATTTCGTACAATATATTGATGGATTTGCTCTTTTACAGGTATGTCAATTGAAAGTTCAAAAGTCTCACCATATAGATTTTTAATAAAAGGTACTTGCTCTTGTTCTAATGTCTTCTTGTAGTCAGATAACGCTGCTTGATTTGCATACTTAATTGCTTCTTTAGTATATTCTAAACACGTTTTTTTGTCTCCGATTAATTTCGTATTGCTCAAAGCATGGTAACAGGAGGCGCGAACTGTGTCTGGAGTGGCTTCATTGACATTTACAGCAAAAAAGTAATCTTCCGCTGAGTTTACATCCCCCTCTCCGTATAATTTCCCCAATCCAATTAATAGTGATATACGAGAAGCTAAAGCACTTTTCATATAACCAGGTTTAATATTGGCAAAACTATTACGCATTTTTTCTGCTAAGAAAAGTACATTTCGTACACTACCCATTTTAAAATAAGTTGTTAATTCGATAATTTCCAACCTCATACGAGCAAGTGGATTTTGAACCTCGCTATATAAGTTTTTTGCCTTATCCAATGTTTCTTGTAATGTATACGTGTGTGAAATTGTTTCAAAAATCAATTGATAAACCAAGATCCATTCTCTCAATAAGTCATCTGTTCCATGTTTATCTAAGAGACCTTGTAAAATTTCTTTCTGTTCATGAATTGAAGCGTATTCAAACGCATCACGCACATCGTGAAGTTTATTGACATGCAACGCATATGTGTTCATAACAGGCACAGTTTTTTCAGGGGCGATGTTTTTCACAAGTAACATGAATTGTTCAAAATCATACAAGGATTCACGTGCAATTTCTTTTAGATGATCAGGTTTAAATAGCTCCGATTTGTTCCAAGATTTCTGGACAAGTAATTTATTAAGTTCTTTTTCAGGATTAAACATCGATCCAACCCTCTCCAAATTTATCTATTATAGATAAGTATATAACGTAAATAAAGAAAATTGAGTGAATATCCATATTTCCCAACATGACAGCCAACTTTTTTGAATTTAGATTAGCGCTCATCATTCACCATGGATTCATTCTCTCCTATTTTTATTAAAAAATAAAGTTCTAATAAATTTAGTGATTTCAATGAAAGATTAGGAATTAGTGGACGGCATACATGTAGACTCCTGCGGGAGAAAAGACGAAGATGAGAATAACAGCATAGCTGTGAGGCTCATCCGTCGCCCGCGGAAAGCGGAGTGTATGCCGGGAGCGAGGACAAGCGCAAAAGCCATCGTCTATGCGCTCATAAGTAAAAGGTTTTTCGAAGGTCTCAGGAATGATCATTTAAAATAATAAGAAGGCGATTGGTGTAACTAAAATGAATGTAAGGACAACTCTTATAAACCAAATAATGACCATTTTACCGATGCTAAGCTTAATTTCAGTGGCAAGAATACAAGGAATAACAGCAGAGAAAAACAGGACAGAGGAAACGGACATCACGGCAATAATAAAACGGGTGATGATGTCTGCTTCGACAACGAGTAAAGCTGGTAAGAAGATTTCAGAAATTGAAATGGCAGCAGCTTTTGCGGCGAGCATTGGGTCAGGCAATTGTAAGAGTGCAGTGATTGGATAAAATACATACCCGGCATAGTCAAATACTGGTGTGAATGTAGCAAGAACAAGACCAAGCAAGCCAATCGACATGATTGTCGGTAGGATACTCATCGTCATTAACAACCCATCTTTTAAACTTTTAGTGGCTTCTTTAACGAAAGAACTGCTTGTAGCAGCTGTTTCAATTCCTTCGCTCCAGCCCTTTTTTATTCTTGTTGAAAACCCTAGTTTTTTAAGTTCTTCTGTTTGATGCGTTGCACCTGGATAATAGTCATCCTTCATTGAACAAAGAGGCCACATTCGGGCAGTAATAGCTGTTACAGCAAAGGTAACGGAGAATGAAACAATAAAGTAAATTGTCCAGACTGACATCAAGTCAAGTGTATTTGCAATTACGACCATAAAAGTAACTGATACGGTTGAAAAGCCTGTGGCAATAATAGCCGCGTCTCGGAAAGAATAAATGCCTTGTTTATACAAGGAATTGGTTACAAGTAAACCAACGGAATAGCTTCCTGCAAAAGATGCTATAGCGTCAAGGGAAGAGCGTCCTGGTGTTCTGAAAATGGGTCTCATAATTGGTTCCATTATATTGCCGAGAAATTCAAGCAACCCATAGCCAATTAAAACAGTAAGAAAGATTGCACCAATTGGAACGAGGAGACTAACTGGTGTAATTAAGGAATTAATTAAAAAAGGACCCATATCAGGAGCGAAGAGCCAGGTTGGTCCGATACCGAATAGAATAAGGGCGCCAATTATAAAACCAAGTATTTTAAAAATAGATAAGACAAAATTGGTAGCTGATTTATTCCATTTCTTTGTATAAAACGGATGAATGGCTCCAAGTAAAAGGATGATAAAAATGTATACGGTAACAGCCGTACTTGCTTGGCGTAAAAATGTGACTAAATGGTCGAGGGGAATAGAGCTCTTTTCAGCAATTGTAATAGGGACAAAAAACATAAAAATGCCAAGTAAACTAAAAAAGATAAACTTAGCAATTGCCCATGGCGAGCGAGTTTTGTCTTGTTCATTCTGTGAGTGTACGTCTGGTTGGTTCATAAAAGATTCCCCCTCTTCGTAAAATGGTATACAACAAATCTTTCTAGTAGTATACGAAAAATTTTAAAGACAAAATAGATTTCTTTTATGGTTGGAATCGACGGTCCGGGGTAGAAAGAATCGTAGATCTGTGAAGGAAAACAAAGAAATGTGCTGTAACGATGGTGGAAGTTTTACGGTATCGTAGAATTTAGACTTAGAAGGAATGGGAGCTGATCGAATGACGAGGAACGCAATGGTAATCCGTCATGCAAAGCAGGTACTAACGAGTCAGACAGAAATGCCGCTTACAGGAAAAGAAATGGAAGAAGGGCTCATTGTTATTGAAGATGGAGCGGTGTGGATTGAGGATGGTCAGATTTCAATGGTTGGAACGGATGCAACGGTGTGGGAGGCATATCAAGATAGTGGCGGAGAAGGGGCTGTTATACTCGACGCATCAAATCAAATTGTCACACCAGGTCTTGTTGATCCACATACCCATTTGGTTTTTGCAGGGAGTCGCGAGGAAGAATTCGAAATGCGCTTACAAGGCTCTGCATACATGGATATCATGAATGCAGGTGGAGGGATTCATAGCACGACACGCTCAACTGCGGCGGCAACTGAACAAGAATTGGAAGATCAGTCAAGAGAGCGGTTAAACGAATTCCTTCGGCACGGTGTGACGACAATTGAGGCTAAAAGTGGTTATGGCTTAACGTTGGAGAATGAAATGAAGCAACTACGAGTTGCAAAAAAATTAGATGAAAGCCATCCAATCGATATTGTTTCTACATTCATGGGGGCTCATGCAGTTCCTCTTGAATACAAGAACAACACAGATGATTTTGTCCAAATTGTTATAGAAGAGATGATTCCGATTGTTGCAAAAGAAGGGTTAGCTGTTTTTAATGATGTTTTTTGTGAAAAGGGTGTTTTTACACCTGAACAATCAAAACAAATTTTAGAAGCGGGAAAGCAATATGGATTAATACCTAAAATTCATGCCGATGAAATTGTTTCATATGGTGGAGCAGAATTAGCAGCAGAAGTTGGGGCAATATCTGCGGATCATTTGTTACAAGTATCAGATGAAGGAATAGAAAAAATGGCCAAGGCTGGTGTCATTGGAGTATTACTTCCAGCAACAGCATTTTTCTTATTAGAGTCAGCGGCTAATGCGCGGAAGATGATTAAGAAAGGTGTACCAGTGGCGTTGTCTACAGATCGTAATCCAGGTTCAAGCCCGACAGAGTCAATGCCTTTTGTAATGAATTTAGCTTGTTTGACGATGGGAATGACACCAAAAGAAGTGATTAGTGCTGCAACGATCAATGCCGCATATGCAATTGGAAAGGCACAAGAAGTTGGTAGCTTGGAAGTGGGTAAAAAAGCGGACGTTGTTTTATGGAACGCTCCTAACTACACGTTTTTGCAATACCATGTTGGTGTAAACATGGTGGACACTGTGATTAAGAATGGGGAAATCGTTGTTGAGAATCGAGTCGTTGTTCAGAGCGATGCCATCGCAAAATAGAATAGTAGAATATCTACCTTTATTAAAGAACGATCCAGCAAATCATTAAATCTATTCCTATATGAATTTCAAGGAATTCAATTCATGCTCGCCGAAATGATTATAGATGTCAAACTAGTGAGAACAAATACGGAATTTACCATATGTCTAAAAGATATAAAAGCTAGCGCTTGCTACTAGAAGCTTTTACGGAATATGCTATTTGATTTTTAGGTGTTAAATTGAGTTTTTCAAAAAGCGATCTGGTGCATATCTGATTGAACGAATCGATTGGAATCAGTGTTTTCTTAAAATTTATGAAGACCAAACGCGCAAAAGATTGTCATTGTTTAAGCAATGCTAAGATCGATAAAACATGTCCAGGAGGGATAAGGTTATGACGAATCAATTAAATCAGCGTGTTATTCGAGCGGAACGTGGTAAAGATCTTACATGTAAAGGATGGGAACAGGAAGCTGCCTTACGTATGTTAATGAATAATCTTGACCCGGAAGTGGCGGAGAATCCTGATGAGCTTGTTGTTTATGGTGGAATTGGAAAAGCCGTACGGAATTGGGAGTGCTTTGATGCGATTGTGGCATCGCTGAAAGATTTAGAGAATGATGAAACGTTACTTGTGCAATCTGGCAAGCCTGTGGGTATTTTTCGTACTCAAGAAGCAGCGCCTCGCGTTCTAATTGCTAATTCAAATCTTGTACCTGCTTGGGCGAATTGGAAACACTTTTATGAGCTTGAAGACAAAGGCTTAATGATGTACGGACAGATGACAGCGGGGAGCTGGATTTATATTGGTGCTCAAGGAATTTTACAAGGAACTTACTTAAGCTTCATTGAAGCTGCAAAAAAGGCGTTCGGACGACCAGATTTAACGGGTAAATTTATTCTGACTGGCGGCATGGGTGGAATGAGCGGTGCCCAACCATTAGCAGGTAAAATGGCAAAAGGCGTTATTCTTGTTGTTGAAGTTGAAAAAAGCAGGATCGAACGAAAGATTAAAGAAGGATATTGCGATTATTTAGCCGAGGATCTAGACGAAGCGCTCAAGATGGTTGAAGAGTTCACAAAGCAAGGCACTCCAGCATCGATTGGTCTTGTTGGCAATTGTGCCGATGTACTGCCGGAACTTGTACAGCGCGGAATCACGCCAGATATCGTAACCGATCAAACAAGTGCCCATGATCCAGTGAATGGGTATGTGCCGAATGGAATGAGCTTAGATGAGGCATACGCCCTTAGAAAATCAGATGTAAAGTCTTACGAACAAAAAGCCATTGCGGCAATGGGTGCCCATGTTCAAGCGATGCTGGATCTTCAGAAAGCAGGGGCGGAAACGTTTGATTATGGCAATAATATTCGCGCTTATGCCAAACAAGCTGGTGTACAAAACGCATTTGATTTTCCTGGATTTGTTCCGGCGTACATCCGTCCACTTTTTTGCGAAGGAAAAGGGCCTTTTCGCTGGGCAGCTTTATCTGGTAACCCAGAAGATATTTATAAAACAGATCAAGTGGCGATGGAAATGTTTAAAGAAGATGAAGCGCTTGTTAATTGGATTGAAATGGCACAGAAGATGGTTAAATGGCAAGGTCTTCCGGCGAGAATTTGTTGGCTTGGATATGGTGATCGGGACCGATTTGCTTTGAAAATTAATGAAATGGTTGCAACTGGTGAACTGGAAGCACCGATTGTTTTTGGACGTGATCACCTTGATTGTGGCTCGGTCGCATCACCAAACCGTGAAACTGAATCTATGAAAGACGGTAGTGATGCAGTTGCCGATTGGCCAATTCTTAATGCCCTTGTTAATACAGCAGGTGGTGCAAGTTGGGTTAGTGTTCATCAAGGAGGTGGCGTTGGCATGGGGTACTCATTGCATGCAGGACAAGTCATTGTTGCGGATGGCAGTGAAGCAGCGAAAGAACGAATTGAACGTGTGCTCGTGTCAGATCCAGGGATGGGCATTGTGCGCCATGCAGATGCTGGTTACAGCAAAGCGATAAAAGTGGCTCAAGAAAAAAATGTCCATATTCCGATGCAGGAATAATGAAAAGAGAGGGACCACTTGGCTCCTCTCTTTCATCGATTTTTATTAGGTGTTGCAAGGAGTTGGATAAGATGGATGTGCAAGCATTGCGTTCTCCTATAGGAACGGAGAAAACGTGTAAGACTTGGGAAATTGAAGCGTTAAAGCGACTGTTATTAAACTGCTTAGACCCCCATTTAGCACAGGATAGTGAACAGATGATTGTGTATGGAGGAACGGGAAAAGCAGTGAGGAATAAATCTGCGTTTCAAGCAATCATAAAGGAATTGGAAACATTAGCTGGTGATGAGACACTACTTATTCAATCAGGTAAGCCAGTTGGTAAGTTTCGTACCTTTGCTAGTTTCCCACGTATTGTTGCATCTAGTTCTATGCTCGTCCCAACAGCCGCCAACTGGGAGACGTTTAATGAATTGGAATTAAAGGGGTTGACAAGTTATGGTCAATCAACAGCTGCTGCTTGGGCTTATATTGGTGTGCAAGGTATTTTGCAAACGACGTTTGAGACGATGGGAGAAATCGCAGAGCGGCATTTTTGTGGAAAGTTAAATGGGCGGATTGTCTTAACGTCCGGGCTGGGCGCAATGGGAGCAGCCCAGCCATTATCTGTCACAATGCATGGCGGTGTAGCAGTTGTTGTCGAAGCGGACAAACAAAAAATAACAAAATCAATTTTAAATAATTACTGCGATGTTGTCGCGGAGTCTCTTTGTGAAGCAATTGATTTAGCGGAGGAAGCGGCGAAGAAAGAACAGCCTTTGTCAATCGCTTTGCATGGTCATGCAGGTGATGTTTACATGGAGTGCGTGAAGAGAGTGTGGATTCCTGATATCGTTACGGATCAGACCGCCGCTCATGACTTATTAAATGGCTACATCCCATCAGGGTTAAGTATCAAACAAGCGAATCATATTCGAACTAAAAAACCAAAGGACTATTTATCTCTTGCTGGTGTTTCTGTGGTGGCACAAGTGCGGGCAATGAGGTTATTGCAGCAAGCTGGCGGTGTTGTCTTTGAATATGGAAATAACTTACGCTGGCAAGCCGAACAATATGGAAGCAAAGATGCTAGACTCTTACCTGGCTTTACTGCGGAATACATTCGACCGCTTTATAGTGAAGGGAGAGGACCTTGTCGTTGGATTGCTTTATCAGGCAATCCGGAAGATATTTATAAAATTGATGAATACATTCTTAGCTACTTTCAAGCAGATAAACGTGTATGTCGCTGGATCGAGTGTGTTCAAGAAAGCATCCACTTTAATGGATTACCGGCAAGAGCATGTTGGTTAAATTATGAGGAACGTGCTTTGCTTGCTGAAGCTGTTAATCAAATGGTCGCAGTAGGTGTTTTGGAAGCACCAATCGCTTTCACAAGAGATCATTCTGAAGGTAGTTCGATGGCTGCACCAACACGAGAAACAGAAGCAATGAAAGATGGTAGTGGCGCTGTTGCCGATTGGCCGATTTTAAATGCGCTACTGAATGCAAGTAGTGGGGCTTCAATGGTTAGTGTTCAACATGGTGGGGGTGTTGGCATTGGTCATTCCATTCATTCGGGGATGACTGCTGTGGCAGATGGAACATTCTCTGCTTCAAAACGACTGGAACATGTCATGAACGCAGACGCGGGTTTAAATGTTATTCGTCACGCCGATGCAGGGTATGAGAGTGCGAAGCGGTCAGTTAGGGCGTTTGGTCTAAAAAAGCCACTTTAAGAGAAAGAGTAAGGGGTTGCGTCGTCACACTATATGAGGAGGAGACATTTATGAAGCTACTTTTCCTTTCAGACGATTCGAATAATGAAGAACTTGTACAACCGTTGTGTTTAGTTGCTAACCAACTTCAAGCAACGCTTGATTGTTTACCTATTGCAAAGGATAAGCAATCTTGCGGGGGAATTGAGTGTTATGATGCAGTATTTGTTGATATTGATATGGATTCAGTTCATGTGAGTTCAAGTCGCAACTTCATTACGCGTATAAATAAAGACTATCCAGCCATTTGTTTAATTGTTATGCAAAATGAGTTTCGGGCAAGTGAGGTAAGGGCATGGTTTAAAGCAGGTGTCTTTGACGTCCTTGAAAAACCACTTGATGAAACTATTCTTTATGAATTAATGAATGAAATCAGTAGTCAGCAAAGAGATAAAGCGATTGTTAGACAACCAGGGAAAGCAAAAGCAGAGTGGATGAAGCGTGGCTTCGTTTATGACCTCATTTTTGGTGCAACGAAGCACGCCAAAGAAATCTGGGATCGCAGTAAACAATGTGGATTATCGAATACACCAACGACTGTTTTGATTGCGTCGATTGATCGATATAAAACATTGATTAAACAAAAGAGTCCAAAGTGGGCTCAATCATTACAGAGCGAATGTACAAAGGCAATCCAAGTTGGTTTAAATGAACAAGGTTTGACGGGAATTCAAGCTATTGTTGATAAAGATAAATTGGCTATCCTTTTGCCATGTCAGTACGAAGATGATATAAAACATATCGCTCGTTTGCTTCAATATGGAATACAGCAACGAACAGGATATACGGTCACAGTGGGGATCGGTAATCACTATGAAGACCCACGTAATTTATATGCATCGTATAAGGAAGCATGGCAAGCTCAAGCCAATAAGTTTTATGTTGGCAAAAACAAAGTTATTCATTACACGGACATAGACAATTTATACGAAAAACCAACGCTAGTGCCGTATGAGAAGCTAGATGTGGTTTCACAGTTGCTAAGGCGTGGTGAACTTGATCAAGGAAAGTCTGAACTGCAACAAATACGTGCATTCTTATTTACTAATTGCAGGATCGAACAAGATGTACTTCATTTGCAAGTAACCGATATTTTAAATTCCTTGCTACGAGCTGCATTAAATAATGGGTGTCATCCTGATATGATGCAAACGGTATACAGCAAGTTTATGGATCAACTAAAAGAAACAGCTGATATCTATGATATTGAGAAGTGGTTTGTAGAAATGATCGAGAACATCTTATTTAATATTCACCGCTTTAATAATGAGAAAATGCTGCGCCCAATTCAACAAGCCGTTCAGTATATTGAAGATACGTATAATCAACCAATTAGTTTAGAAGAAGTAGCAGATCATGTGAGATTGAGCGCGAATTATTTTAGCAATACATTTAAGAAAACAATGGGGCTCCCGTTTGTGAAGTACCTTGCAAAAATTCGTGTAGAAAGAGCAAAGCCATTATTACATGATTTAGATTACACGGTTTATCAAGTTGCTAGTGAAGTTGGGTATACTGATTCTCGTTATTTTAGTCGTGTTTTTAAGTCATTTGAAGGTAAAACGCCGAGTGAGTACCGCAATGCTCGGTTAGTAAAGTAAGGAGGCAAAACAATGGAAAAGGTAAAGCTACATATTAATAGGGAGCGGTTGAAACAATCAATTGCAACACTTGGAGCGATTGGTATGAATGCCCAAGGCGGACTTGATCGAACCACGTTTACAGAGGTTGAGCTAAAGGCCAGAGAATGGTTAAAAGCAGAGCTTGAAAATCTAGGTCTGAATGTACATGTAGACGAGGCTGCTAATATTTGGGGCAAGCGGCCAGGAGAAAAAGCGTTACAAAGCATTGTGTTTGGCTCTCATATTGACACTGTGCCAAATGGAGGAAAATATGATGGTGCTCTAGGCGTATTAATTGCAGTCGAAATTATGAAAGTTCTTCAAGAAAAAGGCGTAAAAACACAGCATCCATTCGAATTGATTTCATTTAGTGCTGAAGAGCCTAATCCGTTTGGATTATCGACTTTTGGAAGTAGGGCGATCTCTGGTAAGTTAACAGGTAGTGACTTACTTGGTGTACAAGATCATGAGGGAACACTTATTACAGATGCGTTAACTGCAGCAGGTGGTAATCCAGACCAGTTCCAGTTATGTGTGAGAGGGAAGGATGAGTTTGCTGCTTATGTGGAAGTCCATATTGAACAAGGGAAACGTTTATTAAATGCAAACATTCCTGTAGGTATCGTGACCGCAATTACTGGTATTTACCGTGAAGAAGTGCAGATAAAAGGAGTTGCAAACCATGCTGGGACAACATTAATGGAAGATCGGATGGATGCTCTTGTAGCAGCGGCGAGCTTAATTGGCGCTCTCGAAGACATTTGTGCCTCGTATCCAGCAAAAGAACTTGTGGGCACAATCGGGAAAATTGATGCTTATCCTAATTCGGCAAATATCATCCCTGGTGAAGTTATACTTGCTGTTGAAATTAGAGGTGAAACACAGGAACAAATTGCAGCTGCAAGGCAACTATGGGACAAACAAAAAGCCACCGTCGTTCAGAAACGAGGCGTAACGCTCGAGGCGACGACTAAACTTAACCAAGCACCAGCGCAAATGAGTGAAACAGTAATGGAAGCTTGCGAACAAGGAACGAGGCAACTTGGTCTTACCTCCATGAGACTAGGTAGCATGGCGGGGCATGATGCTGCTCATATGGCTTCATTAACAAAATCAGGGATGATCTTTGTACCTAGCCTTGAGGGGAAAAGCCATTGTCCGGAAGAAGAAAGTCGGATAAGTGATATCGAAAAAGTCGCAAATGTTTTATTACAAACGCTATTAACATTGGATGAACAAGAAGGATAAAGAGAGGGGTACGAAATGACGCGTTTATATAAAGCTGGTCAGGTTTATACAAATGGACAATTTGTTAAGGAACAAGGGATTGTTGTGGAAAATGGACAGATAAAAGAAGTGGGTCCAACAAAAGCGCTCCAAGAAAAGTATAGTGGTGTAGAAGAGATTGATTGGCAAAATAAAGCGATTGTGCCAGGCACAATTAACGCCCATAATCACTCGTTTCAAAGCTTACTTCGAGGAATCGCAGTTGATAGACCTTTTTTGGAATGGCGTGATAAAGCTTTATACAAATACACACCATTACTCGATGAAGAAGCGATTTATACTGGTGCGTTATTTGCTTTTGGTGAGATGCTAAAGTATGGAGCAACGACGGTCAGCGACTTTTTCTATGTGCATAATAACGGGACGAAAACGGATGAAGCAGTTATTCAAGCCGCAAATGACCTTGGTATTCGCCTCGTTATGGCTCGAACGATGTACGATTGGGATGGTGCGCCAAATAGCTACCGAGAATCGGTTGAAGAGGCAACAAAAAGGACAAGAGATTTAGCTATTAAGTATCAAGGAAATAAGATGGTCGATATTCATCCAGCACCCCATAGCCCTCATGCAGCATCACCTGAAATGATCCAAGCGGGTCATCGTCTTGCAAAAGAACTTGGCACGCCGTTCCATATTCATGTGTCAGAGGAAATGTTTGAGGTTGATGAAATTCTTGCTAAATATGGAAAACGCCCAGTTCATTATCTTGATTCATTAGGTGTGGTTGATGAAAGTATGATTGCCATTCATCTTGTGTGGCTCGACCAATCGGAAATTAAGCTTCTTGGAGAAAAAAGGGCGGCGCTCGCATATTGTCCATCAAGCAATATGTTTTTATCAGACGGTATATCAAATATTCCAGACCTTGTAAACGCAGGGGTCCGCGTAACTCTAGGAAGTGATGGAGCTTGCAGCAACAACCGTATTAGTGTTTTTGAAGAGATGCGAATGTGTTCATTGCTTCAAAAAGTTTCAAAGCTAGACGGGACTTGCATTACCGCCAATCAAGTGTTTGATATGGGCACGAAGGTGGGAGCGGAGTTGTTGCAGTTAAATACTGGTGATTTAAGTGCAGGGAAGGAAGCTGACTTTGTCTCCCTTGATCTTGATGACTTGTCACTATCGCCTAAGCAGGAACTGTTTGCAAACGTCGTTTACTCGATGCAACCTAATGCAATAAAAGATGTTGTAGTAAATGGAAAAATGGCTGTTGCGTCAGGATCATTGAAGACCGTGTCAGAGAAATCGATTGTGAGCAAAGTTGATGCTTTGATTGAGAAATGGCATGCAACAAAGGTATAGTTCAAGGCAAGGGCCAGCGACCGTGAGTCGTTTTTATGGAAGTGAGGAAGTGAATGAAAAAGAGTCCCACTGGTAGCCAGTAGGACCCTTCTAATCAAAACTCATCGTTTTCTGCTAGGTCTTGATCGTTAATACGACCATCAGCTTGAGTTAACTGTTTGTTTACTCCCGTTTCATCATCGTAAGAGAGAAATCAAATAGTGATATGGTCTCTACTTGCCGTTTAGGAGAGGCTGATTTAGGTAAGGGGAGCGCTCCAAGTTGGATATGCCAGCGCAAAATAATTTGAGCAATAGTCTTATTTTGGCGTTTAGCAATCGTTGCAACGGTTTTGTCATTAAGCAGGGGGTTCGCTCTGCCAATTGAACTCCATGATTGCGTTACAATTCTATGCTCGTGATCCCATGCACGGTGAAATTTTTGCGAAAAGTAAGGGTGTAGTTCTACTTGGTTTACACTAGGTGTAACGCTAGATTCAGTTATTAACGTTCCATAGTTGCAAAGGTTAGCTGATCAATTTAATTTATCCTATTCGAATTTTAGTCATTTTGCCAATAAGAAAACGGGCGAAAATTTCGTTGCGTATTTAGAGAGATTACGGATTGATCATGCGAAGAAACTTCTCATTTGAAACGAACCGTCCAATCAAAGAGATTGCAACAAAAGTTAATTATGGAAACGCAAATAGTTTCACGAGGTCATTAAAAAAGAGTATGAGCGAAACGCCTGGAGAGTATTGGAAGAATAAAAAGAAACGTTAAAAAATAATGAATGCCGTACAAATAAAATTGGAACTAAACAAAGAGAGGGAAACCCCTCTCTTTTTTAAGGTTTCTTTTCCTTTGCTTTCCGTTTTAAGAATTTCTCCCGTTGCTTCCTCATGCCTTTTACAACATAGCCACCTTTAAAACTCCGTGGCTCAAAGGAAACAACAAAGGCGTTTGGTTCATATTTACCGATTATTTCCATAAACTCATTTTCACGATCTCTGCGGGCGGTGCAGTCGAGTCGGTAGCGGAGGGAGTCAATGCCTTCTACCGCAACTACGGAAACACTGAATCCTACTTCCCGTAAGCGATTAATTAGCGTCTTGTTGTTTTCCAATGTGTTGACTTGTAAGGATACGTAACCAATGGCCAAACGTTCTTCAATGAGTGCACCAAGGTACATTCCAGCGCCAAAACCGATTGCGTAAGCGGCCATGCTCCAGTAGTTGCTTAAGTCACTAAATACGATTCCAAGAGCGACTACATGAACGCCGCCTTCTAACGTTGCAAATAGTGCCGACTTTTCTTTCTCACCTTTTACCATCATAAGTGTGCGTAACACAACTAAGGGGACATATAAAAGCTGTGCGCCTAGTATAATTAATGGTTGTATAAGCATCAAATTTCACCCTCTCCACTTAAAGATTAAATGCAAAGTTTAACAGGTTTTTATAAGATTGGAAGAGGAAAAGGGAAATTCAACAAACTTGATAACCAAAATGAATAATAAGTACATTATGAAGGTAAATAAAAAACCCAATGCATGTGCATTGGGTAATAAAACGAGGCAGTCAAATAGACTGTTCAAAAAGTGCGAAAAACGTTAAAGTTAGCACCTAAAGCAAAAGCAATAGTCAAAGCAATTGCCCAAAGCGTTATCGCTATAATTTGCCATAAAGTTACGTACTGTCTACTAGCACCAGCAGCAAGAGCAATTGCTGCACCAATATGATAGCCGATAAGCGGACCAGCTAGTGATACGCCTGGAACACCATACTTTCTAAAGAAATTCTGTGCTCGACGCCAGCGTCCACCTTCTTTCCGCTCCTTATTTCCTCCTCTTACTTTATCAATAATCCATATAAATCCAAGTACAGAGATAAGGTTCCCAACAATCGCAATTATGCCAACTGGAATAAGTGGAAAGCCTAGCATATGATTCGAAAAAAGGAACCATGGAAACAATAAAAACACCAAGATATTGATAAATAGTATCTGCTTCAGCAATACTCTGAAAAAAACTTTGCATTGTTTATTCTCCTTTATACATGTTTACAATGGATAGTATATTTCTACCTTCATTGTAGAAGGAATGTAAGGGTTTGGCATTACATATCCAATGAAAAGAGGGAGGCAGGAGGTGAATGGAGCAATGCAATTTGTGAATGAAGAAAGCCTTGCCGAAATTGGCAAGGTTAAAAGTCGGTTGGCCGCTTCTTCATCGTAAATAAAGCAAGGGAAATAAACAAAAATGACCAAACAATAATATAATGAAAGGGGGAGAGAAAGGCATCTACGGGTCGCGTGGGAATTAAGGATAATCCTTCATAAAGAAGGTAGTTAAGGAGTATTTGGATGAAAAAAGTCTCTCCTTGGTTCGACAAAACTTGATTGATTATTTCCAGGGCAATAAAAACAATGACAACTGGTGTCGCCCATAAGTTCACTTCAATTGTATTTCTTGAATACATACTCACAATTGTGCCAATTGAAAGCATAATCAAAAGCGCAGGAATAATAAAAACGCATACTAAGAAGGATGTGAAAAGACCAAACCCACTGGCAATGCCTGTTATAAAAGATATGCCTAACGTTACGATTGTCGTTAAGCTGGCTTTCGCGATTACGAGATGAGAAAGAGAAACACCTTGTTGTTTTAAAATACTCCAAGTATTTTGCTCCTTTTCTTCTACAAGCAAATTTCCTTGCATATGAAGAGGCATTAATAACCATGTAAAGGTAATAATCAGAACCCATGGACATTCGTGGTGACTCCCTCTCATTTTAAATCATCTATTAGCATACCTTTTTTAGAATAAATGTGTAAATATTCTCTTTATATTATACCTAAAAAAGATGCACACAAGAAGAATGCATCTTTTTTAAGTATAGGTTTCGTTCCGTTCCTTTTTTAATAACCATTTGCCTCTTTGTTTTTTGCGTTTAACAATATAGCCTCCTTTGAAATTTCGCGGCTCAAAGGAAACTACAAATGCTTCTGAATCATAGGCATTAACAATGCGAATAAACTCGTGTTCCCTATCCCTCCTTGCGGTACAAGCTAGTTGATAACGTAAAGAGTGAATACCCTCAACCGGTGTAGCACATACGCTGAAGCCAGATTTCCGCAGTTCTTCTAGAAGTGGCTTATGTTGAATTGACGTATTCACTTGAATGGAGACGTAGCCAATTGCCAATTTTTCTTCCACAATCGCACCAATGTACATGCCTAATCCAAAGCCAATCGCATAAGCTGCCATATTCCAATAATTAGATAAATCACTGAAGACGATTCCAAGTGCTACAACATGAACGCCCCCTTCAAACGTAGCGAATAGAGCTGATTTTTCTTTTTCGCCTTTTACCATCATAAGAGTGCGCAAGACAACTAATGGGACGTAGAGAAGTTGGGCTCCTAAAATAAGTAGTGGTTGCATAAGCATTGAGTCACTCCATTTACATAAAATTAAGCTTCCTTATAGTTCCCAATCAATGGGATTTTATGTGGGTAATGGAATGTTAAGAAAAACGAGAACCACAAAAGGTTCTCGTTTCTCTTACTAGCGCTAGTAAGTCATCATAAATTAATAAGAGGGGGAAGTGGTTTGTTATGCGTTGTAGCTATTTAAATACGGTAACCCCCCCTCCCCAACTAATATTGTTATTACCCCAATACCTTTCTGTTTCCGATTACAACTAAAAGTAAAAAAACCTTGCTTGTTAAGAAGCAAGGGGAAGATGACGTTAGAATTCTTCATATTCTGCTGGATTCTGATTATCAATACGTCCATCTGGTTTAGTGAGCTGATTGATTTTTGTCATATCATCATCACTTAAGGAAAAATCATAGACGGATAAATTTTCAAGTTGTCTTTCAGAGTTTGATGATCTGACGAGGGGGAGAGTACCTAGTTGCAACTGCCAGCGCATAATGATTTGTGGAACTGATTTACCGTATGTTTCAGCAATCGAAGCGAGGCTGTGATCAGAAAAGACGCTATCAGAACGGGCGCGGCCAAACGGACTCCATGCTTCGGTAACAATACCGAGTTTAGTATTATAAGCTAGTTGGTCTTCTTGGGAGAAATAGGGGTGTAGTTCAATCTGGTTTATGCTTGGTGTGACCCCTGTTTCATTAATAATACGGTCTAGGTGTTCCGGCAAAAAGTTGCTGACGCCGATGGAACGGACGAGACCCCATTTTTGTGCTTCAATTAGCGCTTGCCATGCTTCAACAAATAGGTCTTGCTTAGGGTTTGGCCAATGAATGAGATAAACGTCATAATAGTCAAGTCTGGCACGCATCAATGATTCTTGAATCGTCTCGATTGCTTTCCCATATGCATGGTGGCGACCTGGTAGCTTCGAAGTAATTCGCAGCTGCTCTCGCGGAACCGAGCTACGACGGACAGCAGTACCAACGGCTCCTTCATTTTCATAATTAAAAGCGGAGTCAATCAATCGATAACCAACGTCAATGGCGCTTGAAATTGTATTTGAGCCTTTGTTTCCTTTGAGTTGCGCTGTACCAAAACCAATCTCAGGAATTGTTGTCCCATCATTTAATATTCTACTTGGAACATGATGTGTCAAATTGAATCACTCCTCTCAACTTGTTTTATAGTCTAGCATTTCCTTAGGTGGCAGTCTATTTAAATGCATAGAAAATTCGGTTAAATGAATAAGTTTAGTTACCTTGCTTAATTCAGATAATCCATTTTATATTTAAGGGTTTTTGAAATACATTAATTTTTTATTGATAAACGATATATAGTTATCGTATAATTACTTTAGAGAATAAAAGTGGTGAGGTGTTAGTATGAAAGATGGGACGGTTCTTTTTTTAAAAGGGGTTACGGTATTTATAGGTATTGTTGTTGCAATATGTTGCATTTGGTCTTTGCCGAATCTTGCGAGAGAAGCTGCGGAATTAAATCCAGAATTCGCGCATTTGCGCATTCCCGTTTTGGCAGGTATTTATATGACAGCTGTGCCTTTTTACTTTGCGCTTTATCAAGCATTTCACTTATTGATGCTTATTGAGAAAGAATATGCTTTTTCAGAATGGGCGGTCAAAACGCTTGGAAATATTAAAGTGTGTGCGGGGGCAATTATTGGACTCTATGCACTAGGCATGGCAGGGTTGTTTACTTTAAATGCACTTCATCCAGGTATTGCTCTAATCGGTGGAGGGATTATGTTTACGACGTTAGTCATTTTCTTCTTTGCAGCAGTTCTACAAGGGTTATTATCGAGTGCTTTGAAAATAAAATCAGAGAATGATTTAACGGTTTGAGGTGGAGAAGATGGCAATAATTATTCGACTAGATGTCATGCTAGCAAAACGGAAAATGAGTATGACAGAGCTCTCAGAAAAGGTCGGAGTGACGATGGCAAACTTATCAATCTTAAAAAACGGAAAAGCGAAAGCCGTTCGATTCTCGACGCTTGAGGCGATTTGTAATGTACTAGACTGTCAGCCTGGTGATTTGCTGGAATATGACCGGAAAGATGTAAAGTAATGCGCTTTTCCATTACAGGTATCGTCTTTGTTGGCCTCATTTGTTTACTCATTTTGTTATTGTTTGCCTCCCCGCTTATGAATCGTTTGGAAGGCAATAAGATCATTAAACACTTACAAGAAGCACGATGGTTTCAGAACCCATGGTTTGCAGGAATTTTCCTTTTTAGCATGAATCTACTTCTGTTTGCCTTCACAAGTCTCCTTTTGTACTTACCTGCTTATTTTGCAGTGCCAACAAGTCCTTTGTTTATTATGGCGGCCGCAGTGATTGCAAGTTTGCTTTTATGGGCGTTTGCCAATCAGGGGTTTCAAGGCACGAAAAGTGAACGATTAAAAATGAGTTTAATGGGAAGCAGTTTTTATTTCCTTTTAACGATAGGGTTCGTTATATGGCTCCATAAAACGCCACTTGCCATTCAGGAAGATGATTTATTTATGCGTGATATTGGTTTAATGTTTGGCATATTGGTGTCTTTCGTTGCATTTCTAACAAGTTTATTTGTAACGACATTACAGAGAAAGAAGGGATGAGCTGATCATGTATGTGCAAGAGGATGTGCCTATAAGGTGTACTGGAATAGCAGTTGTGCTGATTAAACAAGTGGCTAGTCAATACAAAGTATTGCTGTTGAAGAGAGCGTCCTCAACGTTAAAAGGACTGTGGTGTTATATTGGCGGTGGGATAGAAAGCGGTGAGACGGCGGTAGAAGCGACATGGCGTGAAGTGAGAGAAGAGACGGGTATTACGGATTTGACCCTATACACGACCAATACATTTGATCAGTTTTATAACCCTAAAAGCAACTTGATCTACGTTGCTCCTGTCTTTGTCGGCTATGTAAGCGAACAGACAGAGGTACAACTAAACGATGAACATAGTGATTTTGAATGGCTTTTAATAGACGAAGCAGTGGTGAAAGTAACCTTACCCGGAAACGAAGAGGTTCTTCGTTATATAGAAAGGCATTTTATTAAGAAAGTACCACTTGAATGGTTAAAGGTATGAGTAGAACTGATGCAGCAAATAAAGAAGAGGGATTGTTAACGGATGTTACTAGTAGTGGTCTTGTTGTTTATCTGCATTTTGCTCTATATACTCTTCATAATAAATTACTTCCTTGGTGACCATTCTAAGAAGTCTAAAGTGGTCATTCTTACCATTCCATTGGCTATTGTGCTCGGCTTTTTAGTCTGGCAATTTTCTGTATCCAATCATTATTTTATTCGTTCTTCGGACTTATCAAAGGAAACCGTTGTAGGTATGCAGTTAGACGAACTGACAACTGTTAAACAATTAAACCAAGTGGGTGAGTACGAAAGGAATATTCAACCAGATGGATTCATGTATGATTATGGTGATTTAATGATAAAAACAGATACAAGTCACCGAATCACGTCGTTTTCTACGAATTGGGGATTAAATGAGTTAGAAGAAGGAGATTCGCTTAATAAGGTAAAAGCGATTTATGGAGACCATTACTATACATATAAGGAAATGGGTTTAGGAAAGGCTTATGTATTTGTGGATCGTGAGCTTGATTGGGTACTGACGGTGTGGACGCAAGAAGCAAAGGTGCGCTATGTATGGATATCAACAATGTAAACACCCAAGAGACTGTATTCGTTTTGAAAACAGGTTTTTCAAAAATGGGTTGATTGAAAAAGGAGGACCCACATGGTTAAACTTTGGTCAGATGAAAAGGGTAATTTCATCCTTAGATCACAAACGAAGATGTAAAAGCAGCAGAGAATCGTTTGAAAGTAAAGTTTCCACCTACTTACGCTCATATGGTTCTCGAACAAAATGGTGGAATGATTGTCCGCAATGCGTTTCCTGCTCCCAACCATCCTAACTTTACAGAACCATTTGTTGAAGTAGATTACATTTATGGTATTGGGTCAAACACGGGTCTTTTTGATAGTGCTTATTTTCAACAGGAATGGGTTTTACCAGAGGGATTGTTGTTGTTCAATGGTGATGGTCATACATGGCTTGCGTTTGATTATCGAAAGGTGTCCGTTAACCCACCGATCGTGTATGTCGATAATTATGAGGACGTAAAAATAAAAAACTAGCAAATGATTTTGATTTGTTTATTGATCAGTTGTATACAGAAGAAACTGTTGACGAAGAAGTCGATTTTTATGATAAAGAGTGGACGAAGGATGAGTTTGAAGCGTTAATGTCTCAACAGAATACGGAAGAACTAATGCAGGCAATCCTCTTTTTTGCCCAGTCCGATGTTGATGTAAAATGGTTTGGTGAGAAGCTTTTACAATTAAGTTACGATTCACAGGCAATCGTTAGGAGAGAGGTTGCTGAATGTATATGGAGCAACATGACCCATCAGTTTACGGAGGAACAAAATCAAGCATTTATCGAGACATTTAAAAAGGATCAAGATCCTGATGTGCGAATGTATGTAGAGCTATTCGAAGAGAAATTAACGTACTCCTATGAAATGTTACAGGAAGAAATTAAGCAAAATATAGGTGGAGTCTATCTTACTTTTTATTTAGATGGATATATTATCATCTTTATCATGAAGAGAAATGGTGTCTTGAATTAGATGAAGATATTCAAACGTTTGATACGTCTACTGATTTGTTAGAGAAAGCGACGATTAAAGAGCTCTCCTTAAAAGAAGTGTGGCCTCAAGTGAAAATCGTATAACCATCGTTGCACTATGAAGAGTAGTGATGAGAGCGACTTAGCGCAAAAAGTACATAGTCACATCTAAAGTTTTCTTTTTTATGATTAATCAGGAAGAAATGTAAACGAGACTAAGGGTCTTCCTATAGTCTCGTTGTTTGAACATCATTTAAGAAACGGCTTTTAAACCTGTCACGCCAACCACAATAATGACCAGACTAATGACACGACCTGCGTTTTTAGATTCCCCGAAAAAGACCATGTTCACAAGTACAGCAGCGGCTGTTCCAATGCCAATCCAGACGGCATAAGCAATACTAATTTGCAAGTAGTTAAAAGATGCATAAAGAAATACGAATGAAAAGCCAAACCCACCAAAAAAGAGCAAGGCGTGTAGGAACGTTTTATGTTGGCTAAACTTCTTTAGACCGATGACTCCTACTAATTCAAATAAAGCTGCAATAAGAACAAAAAACCAACCCATTTTAAGCAGCACCTTTCACAGTATTTGTTTGTTCGCTTTTATTGTCAGCGAGTTTTAAGGTAATGACCCCAAGCACGAGAATCCCCATAAAGACTCCCTTGGCGAGGCTAAACGAACCGCCGAAGATGAAGATATCCATAAGCGCTGTCCCTACTGTACCTGCTGCTGCGAAAATGGCATAAACCGTTCCTGTTGGTAAGAACTCACAGGCTTTAGCAAGAAAGTAAAAGTCAACGAGGATGACTGAAATGATGATTGCCCAATGCCACCAAGAGGTAGCGACGTTAAAACCAAATACCCAAACCAATTCAAAAAGACAAGTTAATACAACATAATACCAACCGTTATTCATGTAAATCGATCTCCTTTTCAAGTAAATGAATGACAATCATTCATTTTAGGTTCATAAGAAGAGCAAGCGACCTAATTTGATTAGGAATCGCTTGCCCCTAATGCGTGGCGAATAAAAGTAAGCAGCTCTTGCTTATGCGCCGAGTCAGTTGCTTCTTCATGATTGTTGTATAAATAGATTTGTTCTGCTGTTGATTCGATCGCACCAACCATAATGCGTGCAGTATACGTTGTTTGAATGGAAGACCGAATCGTACCCGCTTTTATTGCTTGCTCTAGAAGCTGTTCAAGCCATTTGTACAATGGAGAGTATATTGATTCCCATTCCTTTATATGCTCAGTTTGGGTGAGTCCAGAATAAATAAGAATGGCTAATTCTCGATGTTCATCGGTTGTTCCGAAAAGAGACTCGACAACTTCATCTAGCTGCTTGTCGATCGAATCGCTCGTCACTTGTTCACGTAATTGATCCATGATCTTTGTGACAAATACTTCTGCAATACCAGGCATCACTGATAGCTTTGATGGAAAGTACAAGTAATAGGTTCCTTGAGCGATACCAGCCCGTTTGACAATGTCCGTGATCGTTGTCTTCTCAACGCCTTTTTCTTGAAAGGCAGAAATGGCTGCGTCAATAATTTTTTCTCGTTTATCCAATCTAAACACATCCTTTATAATAAAAAAAGTGACTGAATGTCATTCATTAATTAGTTTATAATGAAAATGACGATTTGTCAATGTTGATAAAGACATATAATTTTACACTATTTATTTACGTAAGTTAGCTCGTGTACTATAATAACCTTAAATTGGAGGGTGTTACTGATTCGATCAGGCATAACTTCAGGGTTTTGTTTTAGGAGGTACAAGATGAACCTCATTAAGTCTTTTAATAATAATGTTGCTTTAGTTGAAGACTCTTCTGGCACAGAGTGGGTAATTCTTGGGAACGGCGTTGGATTTGGCAAGGAAAAAGGTGCTGCAATTGACGAGGCCACTATTAAAAAGAAGTTTATTGCCGAATCGACTTCGAATTCTCGTCAACCGTTTTTAGAAATGATCGAACAAATACCCATTTCTATTTTTGAAGCGACTGCAGAGATGATTCGAACTGCTGAATCTGTTATGGGAACAGAACTAAACCAGCATATCTTTTTAGCACTTGCTGATCATTTGAACTATGCAGTAAAGCGAACAAGAGATAATGTCGATTATCCCCATACGAATCGGTGGGAATTACAGAAGCTCTATCCGAAAGAACATAAAGCAGCAATTGAAGCGATACGCGTTGTTTACGATTTATTGGATGTAATTCTTCCAAAAAGCGAAGAAACATTTTTAACCTATCATTTTGTAAATGCCCAAGGTCCCAGTGCTCGTTTATCGGAAACGATGAAAATGACCGAAGCGATTAGCCGTATTATTGAAATGATAGAATACCATTATGACATGCAATTGAATGAAGAATCGTTAAATTATTTACGGTTGCTTACCCATCTTCGTTATTTTCTCCTTCGGCAATTACATGGAGAAAAGCTTGAACAGAATGAGATGGATGATGACCTCATTGACTTGATAAAAGGAAAGTATTCTCACGCTTATGAATGTGTAGAAAAAATCTCTCGCATCCTGAAAAAGCATTATGAGTGGGAGCTTACTTTAAATGAGAAGGTATACTTAACGCTTCATATATGGAGACTAATCACATAATGAATTTTGGAGTGTCACTGTTAACAACTCAGGCATAACCCAAATGGCAATTAGAAGTCCGAAGATGGATAATCTATGCGCTATTTGGGTTTTTTGGTCTTTTATATAAATATGAAAAAAGGAGAGTGTACAAGATGATGGATTATATGCAAAGGTTAGGTCGGTCATTGATGCTGCCAGTCGCAGTCCTTCCTGCTGCCGCCATTTTGCTTGGTGTTGGAGCTTGGATTGGGGAGTTTTCATGGGGAGAAGATACTGTCGTTTCAGCATTTATGAGCGCTGCTGGGGAATCAATTATTGATAATATGGGTGTGCTTTTTGCACTTGGTGTCGCCCTCGGATTATCAAAAGATAAAGATGGTTCGGCTGCATTAAGTGGGTTAGTTGCGTTTCTAGTAATCACCACGGTTTTATCATCAGAAACGGTTGCTGAACTTACACATACAAATATTGATGCAGTAAACCCTGCTTTTGAAGTCATTCAAAATCAATTTATTGGGATTTTATCCGGTGTGATTGCTTCAATTATGTACAACCGGTTTAGTCATGTTCAATTACCTGCTGCTCTAGCGTTCTTTAGTGGAAAGAGACTCGTGCCAATTGTAACTGCGGCGACGATGCTTTTTCTATCAGCGGTATTGTTCTTTATTTGGCCATTCATCTACAATGCTCTTGTGACATTTGGAACGTGGATTAGCCAACTTGACTTTATTGGGGCAGGACTGTATGGCTTTTTTAATCGATTGCTCATTCCTACTGGTCTCCATCATGCTTTAAATTCTGTATTCTGGTTTGATGTTGCAGGTATTAATGATATTGGAAACTATTGGGATGGGAAAGGCGAGCTGGGCATAACAGGTCGTTACCAAGCCGGATTCTTTCCTATTATGATGTTTGGTGTACCTGCCGCGGCCCTAGCGATGTATCATACGGCTCACGCAAGTAAAAAGAAACAAATTGGCTCGCTTATGCTTGCCGCTGGTTTTGCAGCATTTTTAACTGGAGTTACTGAGCCGCTAGAATTTGCATTTATGTTTGTTGCTCCATTTCTTTTTGTTGTTCATGCTGCCTTAACGGGTTTATCGTTAGCGATTGCTGCCTTTTTCCAATGGACGGCAGGTTTCTCTTTTAGTGCAGGGTTATTGGATTTCTTTTTAAGCTTTCCTCTTGAAATGGCAAACCAACCTTATATGCTGCTTATTCAAGGTCTTGTTTTTGGAGCAATATACTATTTCTTATTCCGTTTCTTAATTGTGAAGTTTAACCTCACTACACCTGGCCGTGAACCAGAGGGTGAAAGTCTAGATATGTCTGACTCCTCTGATGGTAATTTAATTGGAGATGAGAACAAGTTAGCTGTAATGGCTGCAACGATTTATAAAGGTTTAGGTGGCGATGACAATGTCCTTTCTGTTGATAATTGTATTACACGTCTTCGAATTGAAGTAAAGGATATGGAACAAGTCAATCAAGCGGAAATCAAAAGTACAGGTATTCCCGGAATAAATATCGTTTCAGACCATAACATTCAAGTTGTTGTTGGAACTCAAGTTCAGTTTGTTGCTGATGAGATTGAAAAGATTCGTAGAAGCAAGTAAGACGAAGTTGTTATAGAGAAGGCTGTCGCTAAGACAGCCTTTTTTTGTTTTTCTACGTTGATTATCGACTTTTTTGTTGGTATTTGTTTGCATATTTGTTAGTGAACGTATTTTATTTATTACTTAGTTTATCCTTCTTTGAGTGAAATGTTCTTAGAAATAAGAGTGGGAGTGCCTTCAGCGCACCCCAAGTATCTTCGATTTAAATATCTACAAGATCGGCATATGTTTCACCATGTTTTTGGACCCATTCCAGTGCAACAATGCTTTCGTATACGTACGCTAGTGTTTGCATGAGTGGTTTTGCTTCTACTTGTTGAATTAGCACGTCTGCGTTTGCGTATTCATGTAATTGGTGAGCGACAAATGTTAGTTGTTCACGAACAATTGAAACGGCTTCTCCTGATTTCAATGACGCTAATCTAGACTCCATTGCCTCAATAAATAGTTCATGTGCCGAGAATTTGTTTACAAGTCTGATCAATTCTTGACCGAGTACATTCGCAGTCCTCTCCCAAACGGTGAGGACTTGAGCATCTCTTAAGAGTCTTGGCGTCACAAATTTCATAGGAATCATGCCATTCGTAAACAATGATTATTTTCTTGTCTACAGGGGCAGTTCAAAGTGGTCTCTTTTAAACGTAATTAAGCCCCCCACTATGAGATTTTAATTCGTCAGCCACTTGCAACTGTATTTCAATTTTTTCAAGGCTATAGTCTAAATATAAATGTTTTAAAGCTTTTCTATGACAAATATAGTCAGCATAGCTAACATCACCTCCTATTATCTTTTTAAGTATACAATTTACGTTAACGTTAACTTTAATTATTAATTGAGTGTGATTCTATTTTTTATTGGATCAATATCCGTCAGTTGTTGTTTTGTTATAAACCGTTTCGATCAGGTTAAGTCAAATGGGTATGATATAGTAAATACAAATAGAGAGAATACTGGAGTGGTTGAGATGAATTCGTTAATTGCAATTGATTTGGATGGCACGCTTTTAGCTGATGACGGGACGATTAGTGCAAGGAATGCTCAGGCGATTCGTAAAGCACAGGAAGCGGGCTGCGTTGTTTCAATTTGTTCTGGACGTTCTTTACATGATACAAAAGCGATTCTTGAAGAAGCAAAACTAGAATGTCCCCTGATAACAGGGAATGGGGCTATCACATTTAATGATGGACAACAGATTCAAACATTATCAATGGAACCTGCCTTATTAGAAGAACTATTGCCACAGCTGGAGTCAGAGAACTATTACTATGAATTGTACACAAATGAGGGTGTGTACTTATTTGAACGAGGCAAAGGGATGCTTGAACGAGAAATCAAAGAGAAGGCAGGTAGCGATAAAAGCTTCTCCACTGAATGGGCTACTCGTGAAATGAACCTTCAGTTTGAGCAGAAAGGAACGCGTCAGATTACTGATTATCACGATTTTGATCTCGCTAGCCTTGGTATTTATAAGATTTTTGTATTCTCATTTCACCGGGAAAAACTAGATGCGTTAGAAGAAGAACTATCGAGTCGTGAGGACCTCTCGCTAACAACTTCAGGTAAAACAAAGCTAGAGATTGCCCATAAAGATACGAGTAAAGGGAATGCACTGGCAGCGTTTGCGGAAGTAGTTGGTGTTCCAATGAAAAACACCGTTGCAATTGGAGACAATTTAAATGATTTATCGATGTTTGCTGTGGCAGGTATGGGCATTGCGATGGGGAATGCCGAAGAGGAAGTTAAAGAAGCGAGCACCCATATCACGAAACGGTACAATGAAGATGGTGTGGCTTATGCGATTGAGGAGTTTGTATTAAATTAATGCCGTGATGAAAATGGGGACGCTGAAATACGAGCGTCCCTTTCTGATGTATAAGGTTTGTTATCTATTCGTTTGATCATGTTTTTTACGATAAGAGATATGTGGGTGAATCATATGGATTTTTATTTTTGGGAATTAGCGGAAGCCATTGGTTTGGTTCTATTTGTTGGTGTGATCTCACTTACGGGTTAGGTAATGTTAACAGGAATGATTGGTGAGGCATAAGTATGGAGGTTTGTTTTTAGTGCAATGCTTCATGTTTTTTTGATTGATTATTCTGTCTATTGTTGTGTTTTAGCAACCTCTTCATATATGCTGATAAAAAGGTTTTTTGAAAGGGGAAGCGCTATGAAAGAAGCCGAATTACATGATCTCTGGTCAATTAACGAGTCGTTTGCTCGTGCCCGTGATTTTCCCGCCGTGTTAGATGCTCTGGCAACAGCTGTGCCAAGGCTCATTCCTCGCGCAGATATGGTTATTCTCTATTTGTATGACGAAGAAAGAAAAGTGCTTCGCCTTGGGACTGGTTTTGGAGTAGTCATTTCAAGCTTAAAACGAATCGCGTTTAAGCCAGGAGAGTCGATGACTGGTCAGGTTTTTGTCAGCAAACAGCCGGTTCTTTGTCTGGGAGAAAAAGATGTAAAAGAAAGAATGGCAAATATCTCAAGCGATAACTTGCGTTGGTATCGACAAGGAATAGCGGACAAGTCCATTAACAGTTCTTTCAGCGTGCCGCTGCTTAATGGAAGCCGATGTATCGGAACGTTAGCAGTTAATCAGCATAAAGATGACGGTATTCCCTTCTCCAAAAAAGAAGTTAGGCTTGTGGCACAACTTGCTGTTCAAGGAGCGCATGCGATTGATCATGTACGTCTTTTTGAACAGATGGCAGCGGAAACCCGTGAATTAAATGAAAGTTTGTTCATCCAAGATCGGTTTGCCCGAGTTTTAGCGGAAAGTGGTGGCTTGGAAAAAGTAATGACGGTTTTGCGTAGGTTACTTCCGAAAGAAAAAAAGGTTGAATTCTCGGAAGTGAAATCGCATAACAATTATACTCATCCAGTACTACAAGGAAATGAACCCATCGGCTGGCTTGTGTTTAATAAGAAAGCAACGATAAAAGAACGTTACGTAATAGAAAAGGCGGCTGAAACCATTGCAATCATGTATCGCTATGAAATGAATATCTGTGAAAGAAATTTGCGTATGAAAGAATCGTTATTTGAACGAGTATTAAATGGATCGACAATCGAGGAAGTGGCACAGCTGTTTTCTGCACATCGGAACGAGTATGTGCGATGTCTTGTTTTTAAACGAAGCAGAAGCGAACTTGGTGCTTTGTGCCAGAAAATTGAACAAATTGCTTTGAAAACTACTTCAGAAGTAACAGTGATGGTGTATCGTTCTCATTGGGTTGTTGTGATGAATGCATCAGAAGAACAACAAATCGTTTCTTTTTCTAAAAGCTTGTACGAGTTACCATCGTTTTCTTCTTCAGTGACGATCGGGGTAAGCCGTTTTGTTCAGCTACATGATGTGGCTGATGCGTATCATGAGGCAGTTGGAGCATGGGAAGAGGGGGCGGTTGCCGGTGATTCAATCGCATACTATGTGAAGCTCGGGTATAAGCGTCTTCTGAACCGTATTGATGCAAAAGATAAACAAGCCTTCATCCAAGATCATCTTGGACCGCTGTTCTCAATGGAACCCGTCTATATAGAAACGTTAAAGGCGTTAATCGCATCAAATCGCAATCGTCAACAAACAGCGAATTCCTTATATATTCATGCGAACACACTTTACCAGCGTGTCAAAAGAATTGAGCAGGAATTAGGTGTCTCATTTACTGAAGAAGCGGCTTGGATGAACATCGTCATCGCGATTAATCTGAACGATAATTAAATAACGCTTTTCTTTTCCATAGGGACATCCACATGATTAAACAACAAATTATGTGGGTGTCCCTATTTCCTTTCATTCGTCAGAAAATTATAATGACGACAATGTACGACAAAGAAAGGTGGGAACATTAATGGAAACGTATGGGAACTTTATCAATGGAAGTTGGGTGCATTCAGAATCAGGAGAAACATTTGAAAGCACCAATCCAGCAAGTATAGATGAGGTGCTCGGAATATTCCAAAGCTCATCTGTTACTGATACACGGTTGGCAGTACAAAGTGCAGTTGAAGCATTTCCAAACTGGAGTCGGCAATCGGCTATTCACCGAGGGGACATATTATATCGGCTCATTCCGATGTTAGAAGAAGAGAAGGAACGATTGGCGACGCTCATTGTAAAAGAAGTAGGAAAAACGATTGTGGCGGCGAGAAAAGAAGTCGATGCAACAGTACAAGCATTAAAACATTTTAGTGGCGCTGCGAGCCGGATTGCTGGTGAGACTGTTCCAGCGAATGATCCTGATACATTCACGTACTCAATTAAAGAACCATTAGGCGCAGTGGGCGTCATTACTCCGTTTAATTTTCCGTTAGGGATTGGTGTATATAAAATTGCTCCCGCCATCATTGCTGGAAATACCGTTGTGTATAAGCCACCGAATGATACAGCTCGTATCGCCACTGAACTAGTAAAGTTTTTTGTTCAGGCAGGTATACCAAAAGGCGTCTTAAACATGGTGACTGGAGCTGGCGAAATTGTCGGGCGTGAAATGGGTGAAAACAAGCAGTTGAAAGCGATTTCGTTCACTGGATCATCCCACGTCGGTCTCCAGCTTGGACGATCGGTAACAGCGAGAGGGGGAAAGATGCAAGCGGAAATGGGTGGGAAAAACGCAACGCTTATTCTCGAAGATGCGGATTTAGAAGCGGCAATAACAGGTGTTGTGATTAGTGGCATGTATAACAATGGTCAAAGCTGTACAGGGACAAGCCGGTTAATTGTCCCAAGGTCAATTGCGAGAGAGGTCATTGATCGACTTGTGGAAAAAGCAAATGCCATTACGGTCGCGGACGGATTTTCGGCAGGCGCTGAAAACGGGGCCATTGCAAATGAAAAACAATTGAAGACGTATTTGCATTATATCGAGAGTGCAAAACAAGCTGGTGCTACGATTGAGTGTGGAGGGGAGCGGTTGTTAGACAGTGGCAAAGACAAAGGTTATTTCGTTGCCCCAACTGTCATTAGCGGGGTAACAACGAAAATGGCTGTTGCGCAAGAAGAAATCTTTGGTCCAGTTGTTGCTGTAATTGAAGTTGATTCTTATGAAGAAGCAATAGCGATTGCAAATGATACAGACTTTGGTTTGTCTTCGGCTATCTTTACAAAGGACTTGCATAAAGCACATGACTTTACCCGTCGAATTCAAACGGGTGTTACTCATGTTAATGTTCCTTCAAATCATTATGAAAACCAATTGCCTTTTGGGGGTAAGAAGAATTCGAGTATTGGACCGCGGGAACAAGGAAGCGCAGCGCTCGACTTCTGGCTTGAGACAAAGGCAGTTTATTTAAAATCATAGGAGGTTTAAAGGATGAGGAATGTCGGTGTAATTGGCTGTGGGGCTATGGGTAAAGGGATGGTGCGCAATCTTTTAAAAGCAGGATATTTTGTCTATGTGTGTGATGAACACTCTCTCTATCGGCAAGAGCTCGAGCTTGCAGGTGCGGTGTTTATGCAAAATGCCGCATTGTTTGCAGAAAAAGTGGACCATCTTCTTTTTTCCTTGCCATCACCAACGATACTGCAAGAGGCTTTGTTTGGTGATAGTGGTGTGCTAAAACAGATTCGTTCAGGTAGCGCCATTTTTGATATGGGAACGACTGACGTAAAAACGACCAGGCGTATCCACGCTCTCTGTGCTGCCAAAGGCATTCGCTATCTCGATTGTCCTGTAAGTGGTGGCCCTGCTGGAGCTGATGCAGGTACGCTGACCATTATGGTTGGTGGAAACGAAGTCGATTTCCTCACTGAGAAGCCATTTTTACATGTGGTTGGCGAGAATGTGATATACGTTGGTTCATCTGGAGCAGGGCAAACAGTTAAGTTATGCAACAACATGATTGTTGCGGGCATTACATCCCTTTTAAGTGAAACGATGATTGCTGCAGAGCAAGAAGGTGTCGCTCCACAAGTATTGTTCGATATTATCCAACAAAGCTCAGGGCACAACCGAGTTGTTGATGTATTCGGCAGCAACCTGCTGGAAAAATCATTTGATCAAGTCTTGTTTTATTTAGGTCACATGGCAAAAGATCTTGAGCTTTATATGGATATGTCACGAGAGCAACACACACCACAACCAACCGCATCGGTCGTAAATCAGCTTTACAGAGCGGCATTGCAACAAAAGAAAGGCAAGCTTGATTCAACCGCTGTTTATTCCGTGATTTCCAATAAAGGAGAGTGAGGGAAATGGGTGAGACGATGAAGCTTGTAAAAGACTGGAGGTTGCATCTCCTTGTTCTCGGTCTAGTTATCGTGACAGAACGAATTGGAGTCATTCAAATACCGGTCGGACCTGGGGTCATTATGTTGCTGCCGATGCTTTTTGCAATCTTGTTTGGTTTGGTGCTTTATTTCACACCGCTCGTCAAAGAAAAGCAATCGAAACATGCAGAGCCCATTATTACAATTAGTGTCGCCTTGCTTATCGCTAAAATTGGTGTCACGATCGGTCCTGGCCTTCAGGATGTCATTGCTGCCGGTCCGGCGTTATTGCTGCAAGAGATAGGCAACTTTGGCACGATTATTTTCGCACTACCTGTAGCGGTTCTATTGCTTGGTATGAAGCGTGAGGCAATAGGGATGACCCACTCCATTGGAAGAGAACCGAACCTGGGACTGATTTATGACAAATTCGGTTTTGATTCACCAGAAGGAAAAGGGGTTACGACAGTATATGTATTCGGTACAGTTTTTGGCGCGTTGTTTTACGGGCTGATCGCGGGCTTCCTTGCAACGTTCACACCGCTCCATCCTCTTTCGCTTGCGATGGCAGCTGGGATAGGGAGTGGTAGCATGATGGCGGCCGCTACTGGCTCGCTTATTGCATCTTATCCTGAGCTTGAGACACAAATAATTGCTTTTGCAGGGGCGAGCAACTTGCTCACCTACTCAACTGGTCTGTTTGTCAGCATCTTTATTGCACTTCCAATTACAGAAAAATTATATCGTGTTTTTGCTAAGTGGAGAGGGGGAGAAGATCGATGAAAAACATCCAAGAATACTTTCTATTAATGGTGATTATTGGTACTGTCGCCTATATCGGAAACTGGACTGGCTACGGTGTCCTCTCACTTGAAGCTGCATATGGAATGGCAATCTTAGTTTTTGTCGCTGTCGTTGGCCAAGCAATCAGTAAGCTTCTTCCTATAAATATACCAAGTGTCGTTTATGTGATTGCTATTGGAATCGTCGCGTCTCTCCCTCAAACACCTTGGGGCAGCTACGTCATTGCGTATACAAATGAAATTCAATTGCTCGCTATCGCTACTCCAATCCTCGCATACGCGGGTATTGCCATAGGCCGTTCCTGGACTGATTTTGTGAGTATGGGTTGGCGCGCGATGATCGTTTCTGTCTGTGTTTTGTTTAGTACACTCATTGGGTCGGCCATTATTGCAGAGTTTGTTTTAAGGTTTCAAGGAATTATTTGAACAAAGTTAACCAAAGCAATTTGTCTAGTTTGTAACCGCTTATACGAGTTTAGGGTGATCATTACGTTATAAGAGACTCATAGATAACGGCGCTCTGCAATCAGTAGACGCTATTCTTCACTTGTTTTTACTGTTCCTGTTTTAGTTAAGCAAAACGGGTTGGAATTTGGCGATTCTATTGTAGTAGATGGGAATGGAGAGGAAGGTTGTGTGTTTGTTTTTACTTTTTTGTTGGCGGTGACTGAAAAAGCGGAGGAATGGTATAGTAGCATATAAGATTAAGAAGGTACTCTCAAAGGACACTAATATCTCAGTACAAATGGTGATGTTCGGTTATTTCAGAATGAGAAAATAAGAAAGACTTTCCCTTCTGTTTTTGTAACATTGTGTCGATATGGTTTTGTAAGTGTAGTAGCCGTATTGGCAAAAAAAGCGGTGATCCAGTTGGATCACCGCTTTTTTCCGTTGTTAAATAATATGAAGCCCAATGCCTTCGTTGTTGCAAAACGCCACATTGTTTGTAGAGAAAGTGGACATCTTCTGCTTTTCTTCCATAACCAACATACTACAAGAGGTTTTACTTGGTGAAAGTGATGTACTGAACCAAGTTCCATTAGAGAGCGCTATTTTTGCATAGGCTAATGAGTTTTAAGATCTGCGTCAAGGTCGTCAGCAAAGAATCAAGACGGTAGGTTTTGTAACGATGTTGTCGTGAAGATATGACATGGGGCGTTAAAATTAGGAGAACTTACTAAAAAGTTAGGTGGATTTATGTCGTTGTTTACCAATTACACGTAGAATTGGCGCTGCTAGAATAAAGGGAACAGTCAACAGTTGCTAAAAAACAAACGAGGTGAGAAAGAATGGATTACCAATTGATTCGATGTGATATGGAGCATCCAGGAGACGTATCGGCATTAGCTGCAATGCTGGAAAACGATGAAGTAAAAGCGCAAGACATTCAGGCAATTATTGCGCAAACAGAAGGAGATGGCTATGCAAGGGGCTATGCGACGCTTGCGTTCCAACAATTATTGTCAGAACGTTTAGATATTAGTCAACAAGATGTGTTTGATCAGATTCCAATGATGATGATTGGCAAGACAGGCGGTCTCATGACACCCCATTTCACATTGTTCATTAAACAGCAAAGCGAAAAGGTAAGAACGGGAGAAAAGCGGTTTAGTTTTGGTGTTGCTTCAACACGTGTACTGAAAAAAGAAGAGATTGGGACGCTTGCTCAGGTCAACCTTGTGAGTGAGGCTGTCAAAGAAGCGATGAACGAAGCGGGCATCAAATCGATCGAGGACGTTAAGTGTGTGGAAGTGAAGTGTCCTTGGGGCGTTGCTGGAAGCCTTTCAAAAGCAGCGTCTGCACTTGGTTCAGCAGTTGCTCTTGAAGAAGTGAATCGTGCTTTGTTAACGGAAGCTAGTTTAAACAAAGATCATTCCTTGTTTTCGTCCAAAACGAGCGTATCTGCTGGGCAGGAACAAGTCGCAGCTCGCATTATTGTTATGGGGAACTCAACAGAATCCGTTAGCGATTTGAAGATAGGTGCAGGTGTAATGGCGGATGCTCTCGATTTGATTGGTCTCCAAGGCGCATTTAATGATATTGGGATACAGGTAGATGGGTTTTTGACGCCAAACCAGAAGGAACAAATTGTACAAGTTTTTGTTAATGCAGGAGCAGATGCATTGCCTGATGTGCGCGGAAAGCGCCATACAATGCATACTGATGCATTGAGCATGCATGCGGGGATTTTGGCAAAGGCTGTTGCAAATGCGGTTGTTGGAAGCTATGTCGGCGAAACGAGGATTTTATGTTCTGCTGGTTCGGAGCACCAGGGACCTCAAGGTGCAAATCTCGTTGCGCCGATTTTACGTGTGGAAGGAAGGGTGCTTAATGATTAAAAATGGTTGGAAAAATTACCACGCCCATATTGACAAAGGCTTCCTAATCCCACCATATAGCTACAAAGACGCTCCAGCACCCAAGCGGGCTGAGTGGACAAGGGAAGCAAAAGTGGTAATGTCCAAAAATGAAATTAAGCTTGCCGCAAACCTGGCTCTTGAAAAAATGGTTGGTTACGGAACGACTTATGTCCGAACCCACGTTGACGTTGATCCCCTATTTGAATTACGAGCAGTTGAAGCACTGCTTGAGGTGCAAGAAGAGTGGTCCGGACGGTTGGTGCTTGATCTCATCGTCTTTAACCAGGAAGGCTTTGACCGATTCCCGGAAACAGAAGTTCTGCTAGCAGAGGCGCTGAGTATGGGAGTGAACGGAATCGGCGGCCATACGAGTATGGATCAAAGCGGTCAAGCACATATCGATAAAATCTTTGCCCTTGCTGAGAAAGCAGATGTTGATTGGATTGAGTTTCATACCGATGAAACCGGGCGAACTGATGATTTTCATTTGCCGTATTTGGCTAAGGTGGCGATAGAAAAAGGCTGGAAGCAAAAAGTAACCGCGATTCATTGCTGTTCACTTGCAACGGTGGATGACGACGTAGCAAAGAAAACAATTGAAGCTGTCGTAGAATCGGGAATGACGGTAACGGCTTGCCCAACGGCGATCGCAACACGCTCGTTAACGCGGGTGAAAGAACTAGCCAAGGCAGGGGTGCCGTTGCAAGTAGGATCAGACAATATGCGTGATTATTTTAATCCTCTCGGAAGTGGAAATATGCTCCAATATGGCCAGCTGCTTGCGTATGTACAACGGTTCTATGAACGTCCAGAAATGGAACAAGTGCTTTCTTGGCTTGCAGCAGAGCCGCCAAATAAGCGAGTGCAAGCCGCAATTGAAAACCTAGAAGTGGAGCTGTCTTATCAAGTAGAATCAGCGATCGAATTGCTTGCGGAAACCCCAACTATAAACAAACGGCAATGAACCTATTTTCATGAGAGGCGGGATCAAGATGCAATCAAAGAGCGAGACGACCACGCTTAATCAAACAGGCCAAAAACCAATGAAAAAAAAGCACCTTCCCCAGTCATTATGGGCTGTCCTAACATTGATCAGCTTTTTCCTTCTCTGGCATGCGGCGACTGTTTTGTTTGGGATACCACGGTATCTGTTGCCATCTCCAGCGGAAATCTTTTTAAGGATGGTGACAGACTTCAATGTTCTCCTGTCTCATTCCCTGACAACCATCACAGAAGTGGCACTTGGATTTGCCCTTAGCTTGTTTATTGGCATTCCTCTTGCAATATCGATTATCTATTCAAGGTACTTAGCAAATTCACTTTATCCAATCCTTATTGGTATCCAATGCATTCCGATGGTATCGATTGCACCAATTCTAGTCATCTGGTTTGGATATGGATTAACCACAAAAGTGTTGCTTGCTTGTCTTATTTCGTTTTTTCCAATTGTCATCAATGCGGTTGTCGGTTTTCGTTCATTGGATAAGGATATGCATGACCTCGGTCGTTCGATCGGGATTTCTGAATGGAAGAACTTCTTCTATTTGCGCTTACCCCATGCGCTCCCACATTTGTTTGGTGGGGTAAAAGTAGGTGTGACACTTGCTGTCGTTGGGGCGATTGTTGGCGAATTTGTTGCTTCCGAACAAGGGCTAGGTTATTTGCAGCTTACGGCAAATGCCCGTCTTGATACACCGCTCGTTTTTGCGACATTGTTTACGCTTGCGATTATTGGTATGTTGCTGTTTGCAACCGTCCATTTGACTGAGAAACTTGTAATGCCTTGGTATAACGCAAATAAAGCGCAAGGAGGTAAGTGAGATGTCAACTAAATTAGAACTTAATAACATAGGAAAAATCTTCACAACAAAAACAGGGGATGTCCAAGCGTTAAAAAATATCTATATGTCAATTGAGGCTGGCGAATTTATCTCGATTGTAGGACCAAGTGGATGTGGGAAAAGTACGATTATGCGCATCATTGCTGGCCTTGACCAACCTTCAAGCGGCGAAATTAAGCAGAATGAAGAGTCTTTATCAGCGATTACAAATGGGTTGGCGGTTGTCTTTCAAAAAGATGTGCTGCTTGCATGGCGTTCCGTACTAGAAAATGTTTTATTTCCCCTTGAGGTGAAATTTGGACGAAAGCACAAGCAAAAAAATAGGGTGAAAGCAATAGAGCTCTTAGAATCAGTTGGGTTGGAAGGGTTCTCTGATAAATATCCGCATGAGTTATCTGGCGGGATGAAGCAGCGTGTTTCCATTTGTCGGGCATTAATTCAAGATCCAAAATTATTATTAATGGATGAACCTTTTGGAGCCCTTGATGCCTTAACGAGGGAACAGATGATGTATGATTTGTTGAAGCTATCGGACAAGTTTGGTTTTACAACAGTGTTTATTACACACAGCATTGAAGAGGCTGTTTTTTTATCGGATAAAGTAGTAGTCATGTCGGGGCGCCCTGGGACAATCTTACGAGACATTTCCATGAAGCTAGTTCGACCGCGTACAAGCGAAACACGTTCAGAACTGGCGTTTCATAAACATGTAAAGGAAATACGAGCCATTTTTAAATCCCAAGGGATCTTAGCTGAAGCGTAACTTAATACAAAGGAGCTTAATTAATGTTAATGAGACATTTTAGATCATTTTACGTTGCTTTCTTTTCGCTCATAGCTTTGGCTGCGTGTAACACTGACTCAGGCGGAGATGACAATGCCCCTACTGTTGATGGAGCAACGGGCGAGATTGGTGAACCAGAAGTGGAAGATGTGACACTCCGGCTCAATTGGCGGTTTAAAGGTGAATTTGTCCCTTTTTTCATTGCGCAAGAAAAAGGATTTTTTGCCGATTATGGACTTAATGTCGAGGTACTTGAAGGGAATGGTTCAACAAACACGATGCAAACGGTCGCCCAAGGGCAAGATGATTTTGGGATCACATCAACCGTCGAACCAACTCAAGGCGTTGGAGAAGGAATGCCCATCACAATGGTTGCTTCTTATATGAACCGCTCGCCGATTATGATTGCGTCCCACTCAGATACTCCAGTCGAAGAGCCAAAGGATTTAGAAGGAAAATCGATTGCTATGGCGATTGCTTCTACATTTACAAATGTGTTTCCTCATTTTTTAGAGACAAATGGGGTGGATGGTTCTTTCGTTGAATCAGTCCAGGTTGAAGCATCGGCTCGGAATGGCTTGTTTTTAAATGAAGAAGTGGATGCGGTAGCGATTTTTTCTACAAATGAATACCCCATTTTTGAGAAGGAATTAGGGGTGGAATTGACTCCCCTTTACTTAGCAGATTATGGGTTTGATTTGGCTGGATTAACTGTAATAGGAAATGACCGCTTTTTAAACGAGAACCCAAACACAACTGCCCGTTTTCTTGCCGCTATTGATGAAGCGTTTGAATACACACTTGCAAACAAAGAAGAAGCCGTGGAGCTTTCCGCGAAATTATTTCCGGATGCGGTTGATAAAGAAGTAACGCTTATGCAGCTAGGGCTGCTTGAAGAGATCACATTGTTTGATGGTGTTCCTTATGGGTGGATGACGGAGGAAAACATTGAAGACACACTCGATATTCTAGAAGTTAGTGATTTAATCGGGGAACAGCATGAACTGGATACCTATTTCACGAATGCATTTTTAGAGGGGGCTGCTCATGAGTGAGTCTTATAAAGTGCATTCCCTTGTTACAGAGAAAAAGTCAGCCTTGCTTGTCGTTGATATGCAAAATGATTTCGTTCATGGAGACGGTATGTTTGCCCATGATGGCTACGATGTTTCGAATTACCAACGGTTAGAGCCAACAATTTACGGCATGATTGAAACGGCAAGGGAGCACGGCATACCGGTTGTGTTTGTATCAATGGCCCATAACGAAAGCAATGATGGAAGCGGAGCATGGCGCAAACGGCGACTAGCGAAGGGCCACCCCAATAGTTGCCGAGAAGGTACTTGGGGAGCACAGCAGTATGGACGCTTGAGCCCTCTCTCTCATGAAGCGCTCATAAAAAAACATCGCTACAGTGGTTTTATTGGCACCGATTTGGATGGGAGGTTAAAGCAATTGCAAATCGAAACCTTGGTCCTAGTTGGAATCAACACAAACACGTGTATAGAATCAACAGCGCGGGATGCGCACCAGCTTGATTATCACGTTGTGCTTGTCAATGAAGCAACAACGGCTGCATATGAAGATGCAATTACGCCTTCGCTTACCAATATAGAGCGCCATTTTGGTATCGTTGTTGAGCATAATGAATGGCAAGCCGCGATCACAGGACAAACACAAGTCAGTTAAAGGGGAGGGGGTGCCATGGATCATTTTAATAAACGCGGACTTACCGTTAAACGATTGCTCGAACTCGACCCGTTAACCGGCGCCGTCTTAGTAGCTGGTGAGTCGCGGAAGGAAAATGTTGTTTCCCGAGTCAATATTATGGGTTCTCCGGAGATCGTCAATTTTGTCAGACCACAAGAGTTCATTATGACAACAGGATATCTGTTTCAAGACCGGAAAGAGCAGTTTGGCGAACTGATTGAGGCGCTTGATAGGCGAGGCGTCTCTGGGATTGGTATTAAAGTCCAACGCTTTATTGAATCGATTCCGGATAGCTTGCTTGAAAAAGCGAGAGAACTCCATTTCCCCGTCGTAGAGATTCGTCCTCACACCATTTTTTCTGATGTGATCAGGGTGGCAATGGAAGAAGTGTTTTATCAGGAATCCGAACATTTAATTACACTTTATAATCGGGTCCAGCAGTTTATGAATGTGCTCGGAAAAGGAAAACCGCTTCAAGATGTGGTCTATCAACTCGAACAGATTATTGGCAATCCAATTTTGCTGCAAGATTTGGAGGGGACAGTAACAGCACCTTTGCTCGAGGATGTGCTTGAAGCGGGGGAATTGTTTGAAGCGAAAAATGGATTAGAATCAAAAGCGGGTACCGGCGTCAGTATGATTGCAATGCGGTCTGAACAATTTCGCTGTTACTCGATTCCACTCGCAGTAGAAGGGTTCGTTGATTATGTGCCTTTTATTGCGTGTGTCGAGACGAATTATGAGCTAACAGAAGTGGACTGTTTGACCCTCGATAAAATGAGCGCCATGCTCGGAATTGAGCTGACAAACGACCTTGCTCGAAAAAAGATTGAGAAGAAATATTTAAACCAGTTTGTAAAGGACTTACTCATTGGCGACATTGTATCAAAAAGCGACATCAATATTCGAGCAAGTTCTTTCGATTTGGATTTTGAACAGAAATGGTTCCGTGTCGTCCTCCTCGATGTGGATTCAGATGTGTTTTTTAATCATACGGAGTTCTCGTACTTATTAAAGTCGATTGAAAGGGCGACAAAAGGCCAGTTGCTTGGGACGAGCCTTGATGAATCTCTTGCTTTTTTGATCGTTGAAGATTCAAAAGAACGGGCGGAGCAAGCGGCGCAAACAATAAAAAAAGAAGTCGCTCGCCAAGTGAAGCGATTTGGTTTGGAAATCGATTTTATGCTTTATGCAGGTCAAGCTGTTCAGGCTATTAGTGATATATCAAAAAGCTATCAAAAATCGCGTCAAGTGAAACAGATTTCAAGTCGTTTCAGGATAGACAACCATATGCTCTCGTTCGAAAACCTCCATTTATACCGATTGCTCTATTTTTTGCCACAACATAGCGGGGTAGACGACTACGTCCAAGACGTGCTCGGATCACTAGAAGCAGACGGAAAAAAAGGGGCAGTCTATATCGAAACGCTGGAAACGTATTTCCAAGCCAATAAAAACATACGTGCCACAGCAGAGCAGCTTTATACCCATTACAATACGATTGTGTATCGACTAGACAAGATCGCATCCTTGTTGAAGATCGACTTGGATCATCCAGACAGTAGTCTTGAATTGCAAGTTGCACTAAAACTAAGGCATATTCGATGAATAAGGAGGCAGACTATGAGCCAGTCACGTGCGTTTATAACCGAAGGATGGAAGGTTCAAGAAACGAATGAAGGTTGCTTAAATGAGCTTTCGTTTGCGGTGAAAGATGTGTTTGCCATAAAAGGACATACGGCAAGTGCAGGGAATCCAGATTGGCTAGCGACTCACGATCCAGCTACAAACTATGCCACGGCGATCAAACGATTGTTAAAGAGGGGCGCTACACTTGTTGGAACGACGGTGACTGATGAACTCATGTTTAGTTTAAACGGAGAAAATGTGCACTATGGAACACCGGAAAACCCAAATGCGGTCGGAAGGATCCCAGGTGGTTCATCAAGTGGCTCCGCTGCCGCAGTTGCCGCGGGTGTTGTTGATTTCGCCATTGGCACGGATACAGCAGGATCGATCCGCATCCCGGCCAGTTACTGCGGTGTGTATGGATTCCGTCCAACTCATGGTGCTGTATCAACAGAAGGGGTTATTCCTCTTGCTGCTCGTTTTGATACAGTCGGCTGGATGGCGCGGTCGGCCTCTGTTCTCAAAAAAGTGGGTGAAGCGTTATTTGAAAAAGACCAAACACAGGCTAGGTTTAAGACGATCTATGTGCCAGAAGATGCTCTTGCCCTCGTATCAGAAGAGGTAGCAGCTAGGTTTGAGCGTGAACTTCAAGCGGTCTCAGGAAGTTTGAACATTGAATACATGAAGCTAAGTGAGGATGGCCTTGCAACATTTATGAACACGTTTCGTGGTTTGCAAGGTTATCAAATTTGGCAAACTCATAAAGACTGGATCATAGACGTGCAGCCAACCTTTGCACCTGATATTGCCGCGCGCTTTAATTGGACGAGTACCATTCCGGCAGAAGGGCAGGAAAAAGCGGTACGTCAAAAAAAAGTGCTAAGAAAGCAAGTTGAAATGCTCCTTGGCAAGCACGGGCTACTCGCATTCCCCACATCGCCGAATGTTGCGCCACTTCTTAACACGGGTCCAGAGAAATTAGAAAACCATCGCACAAACACATTTAAACTGACGGCGATAAGCGGGTTGTCGGAAATGCCGCAAGCAACAATGCCCCTGTTAGAAGTTGAAGGGTTACCGGTTGGGTTCTCTCTCTTGGCCGGCAGAAACATGGATGCTCAGCTTTTGTCATACATCAATGAATTAGAGACAGCGGGGGTAGCTAAATGAAACTCGGAACAGTAAAACAAAACAACGAGGAAATTGCTGCGATCTTAGCAGGGAACAAGCTAATCCCATTAAGAGAATTCAATGAACAGTTTGACTACAAATGGGAAGAGACGGTTTTTGACTTACTTCAAAGCGGAAAATTTGAACAACTAAAGACCTGGTATGATGACGAAGGGAAAGAGTTATTAGTAAAAGAGGCAGGTGTGGCAGGAGAAGCTGAGCTCGCACCGCTTTACCGCAACCCAAGGAAAATCTGGGGAATCGGTCTTAACTATACGAATAGCAAAGAGGAGAAAGCGGAGGCACCATACACTGATCCGGTAAGCTTTATGAAGCCAGACACGAGTTTAATCGGAGAAGGGGATCAGATCAACATTCCACAAGGTTCAACTCAAACTACGGCAGAAGCAGAGCTGGCCATTATTATTGGCAAAACATGTGATCATGTGGAAGAATCAGAAGCAATGAATTATGTCGCCGGGTTTACGACTGCTCTTGATATGACTGAGGCCTCGATTCACGAAGCGAATTTGCGTTATTTAACGCGGGCAAAGAGTTTTAATACATTCTTTAGTTTTGGTTCCTATCTGTTTACGCCTGACGAATTTACCTCTCTTGAAAAAATAACGGTCTCAACGTACCAAAATGGCAAAATGAAACATACAAACTGCATTGAAAATATGCGTTACTCTTTGCCTTACATCGTCTCCTTCCACTCAAAGGTCATGACACTTTTGCCTGGTGACGTTCTTTTAACAGGTACGCCGGGAGCGGTCGTTATTCACAAAGGTGACAAGGTGGAATGTATGATTAGCGGAATGCCTAGGCTTGCGAACGAAGTAGCGGATGTGGTTTCACGATGTGACACACCTAGTTCATCTCGTTAGATCTTTAGGGTTTTGGCGGCGAAGTTCAAGTTGAGATTGAGGAATAATCATAGAGTTAGATGCATATAGTCACACTTGTTTGGCGAAATCTCTGCGGTCAGTTAAAATGGGCATCCTGACTATAACCGCTCGCTTGTCTCTCTGCATCATAAGAGAGACAAGCGGCTCCAACTATTCCTATTCTTCCATGCCAACAATTGAGCTGCGTTTGTAATCGGCAATCCATTCGCTCGAGGTTTTCCGCTCAAGTCTTCTATCCGAAAAAGACAACGAAAGCGCTACCTCATTTTGCGTGATCCGCAAATCGTGATGATTGAAACAAAGAGCGCTCATGAATCACACAACGATTGGGTCCTTTTAGATGAAGCGCTTTTATTAGGACGGGAGAATACTTAGGTGTGGAAACCAAGCTCACATAAAATACATAGTGGACCCATACCCAAAAACAAGTGTATTAAATAGAAATATGTGATCGACGGTAGTGTTAATCGAATGCTGTATTGAAATCTGAAACAAGTCTTCATTTCTAAACATGAATATGTGCGACAGTAAAAAAGGAAAAACGCTGTAGAATTTTTAAACTGCAGCGCTTTTTCTTTTATTTAAAAATAAATGGTTATTCTTTTACAAATCGATTCGTCAAGGTCCCTAATTTTTCGATGCTAACGGAAACGGTATCACCTGGTTTTAAATAGATACGCTCTTGTTCTGGCAAACCCATTACGACGCCTTCTGGTGTTCCAGTAAGGATAATGTCCCCTGGTTTTAACGTAAAGTGTTTAGAAATGTAGCTAATGATTTCTTTGCAGTTAAAGATCATATCGGATGTATTTGAGTGCTGTCTAGTTTCGTTGTTAACCGTTGTTTGAAGTGACAGTTTCTGAGGATCCCCAACTTCATCTGCTGTGACAAGGTATGGACCGATAGGACTGAAATCATCACATGTTTTGCCAAGCAACCATTGAGGCGTCCGCATTTGCAAGTCTCGGGCAGAAAGGTCATTCGCAATCGTATAGCCGAGGACGTATTCGAGCGCTTTTTCCTCAGATACATTTTTGGCTGTTTTTCCAATGACAATCGCTAGCTCGACTTCATAATCAAGTTCATTTGTCACACTAGGTACAGCAATGTCATGATCGTGGCCAGTTAGCGTATTGTTGAACTTATTAAACAGAATCGGGACTTCTGGATACGGTGAGTTGGTTTCATCCGCGTGTTTCCGGTAATTGAGGCCAACACAGATGATCTTTTCTGGATTTGTCACAGCGGGTCCAAATTGACAGTCTAATTCATTTCGGATATAGAGACCGTTTGTTTCGAGAGTTTGGACATATGCTCCTAGCTGGTTGGCGGCTTGTTCACCGCCAGCGATCAACTCAGTGATCGTTGTCGGGATGTTCGCAGCAGGCCGTACTGTTAAGGCATGATTGATATCAATGACTTGGCCATTTTGTTTAACACCAAGCGTTTCGTTCCCTTGATTGAGTAGCGTACATAGTTTCATTGTTTTTTCTCTCCTTATGCATTTTTTCCAAAGACAACGCCGCCGTCGATGTAAAGTGGGGAACCCATCATAAACCGTGACTCTTCTGAGGCAAGAAAAAGGGCTGCATTTGCAACGTCTTCAGCTGTTCCTAACTCACCAGATAACTGGCGGTTTTTAATTTTTGCAATTGCCTCGTGTGGATTTGGTGATTTTGATAAGTAATCTTCAACAAAAGGCGTCATAATGGTGCCAGGAAGGAGGGCATTTACACGAATGTTATCGCTGGCATAATCCACTTGCATCGACTTTGTTAAAGCTAATACAGCCCCTTTAGTTGTGGCATAAGACGCCCGGTCAGCAAGACCGATCTCTGCGATGCAAGACGACATATTAATAATGGTACCTGATTTTGCCTTAATCATATAAGGCAATACAGCTTTGCTAGATAGAAAAACGCCTTTAATGTTCACTGCAATAACCCGATCCCAGTCTTGCTCGTTTAGTTCATGCAAGCGACCAACACCGCTCACTCCGGCATTATTAAACAAAATGTCAACTCGACCGAATTGTTCGATTACTTGAGAGGCCATTGCCTGAACGGAAGTTTCTTTTGTTGTATCAACTTGGATGAATGTAGCGTTAGCAATTTCACTTGCGGCTTCTTTACCCTTTTCTGCATCAATGTCAGCAATAATAACGGCTGCTCCTTCCGTAGAAAAACGAGCAGCTGTTGCTTTACCGATGCCTGATCCAGCGCCGGTAATAATCGCTGTTTTGTGTAACAAACGCATAAACAAGGACTCCTTTCCTTTTTGTTGATATGTCGTATTGTTCCAAAGTGTAGCACAGCAGGTTTGTATTGATAATTGCTAGATTTAGCGAAAAGGTAGCTTATTTTAAGGTGCGTTTCCGATAGCTGGAAGGAGTCATGCCTGTGATTGAACGAAAAGTTCGGAAAAAATGAGGCATACTGCTGTAACCACACTCTTCGGCAATGGTTTGGATGCTTTCATCTGTACTAATTAGCCATTCTTTTGCTCGCACCATACGTTTGGATTTAACAAACTCACTGTAAGTTAAGCCGACGGCGGTTTTAAATGTTTTGCTGAAATAAGAAGGATGAACCGATGATCTTCTCGCTAACATTGTTAAATCTAAGTCCTCTTTTAAATGGGTATCAATATAAGACAAGCTGTCTTTAATCCAAGCGGGAATATGTGGCGTCGATATTGTTAGGTCGTTTGGCGTCATGCAACTACGATTCATTAAAATGATGATGGTACGAATAATCAAAGCCGTCATCTCAGTTGAATAATGATCTGTTTGCATTGTTTCTCGCTTAAGTTGTTCAAATAGCGAGCAGACCTCTTGTTGTTTATCGGGAGCCATATGGTAACGGTACTGCTTGTTTTGCTTCGAAGCAAAGAATAAGGAGGAAAGTAGCTCCTGGTCTGAACTGAGCGTTGATGATAAGAGGGACGGGCAGAAAAACAACGCTGTTGTCGTTAACGTATCTCCTTTCTTCAAGATCGAACAATGGATAACATTACCAGGAATAATGACTGTATCTCCTTCTTTGACATCATAAAACATGTCATCGATAAAAAAAGTACAACTGCCTTGGTGAATAATAAAGAGTTCATGCCAATCATGTACATGATGAGGAAGTTCTTCGACGCTCGTTTTGGTTGTGTGCGGAACAAGGTGGAATGGGATCGTATGCGATTGATCCATCGGTTTTCGTATCGGGTCCATACTGCTTGCTCCCTTCTGTTAAGATCAAAAAAAGCAACTTTTACGCCAGAATTCGTTATTTATTGCTTTTCTATTTTCATGGTAGCATACAGATAAACATTTTTGAAAGCGCTTTCTATATTGGTGATAGACAAAAACGAAGGGAGGTTGACACAGGAATGAAACGAAGCTTTCTGATGTTAGTTGTATGTATATGCCTTTCTGGTTGTACACAAACAACTTCAGCCGTTATCGAAGAAGAGGTGCATACGGTCAATGTGGCATACGGTAACCAACCAGGTGAACCACTTGATCAACAGGCTAGAATGTGGCAGGAACTAGCTGGTGAAAGAAGTGATGGGCGTCTTCAATTAAATGTGTATCCGAGTTCCCAGCTTGGCGGGGAAAGCGACATGATTGAACTGGCGATGCGAGGCAACAATGTCATTGTGTTTACGGCTTACGACTTTCTGATGGATTACGTACCTGATTTTGGCATCTTAGCGGCACCTTATTTAGCAGATGATTTTGAGGATCTGCTTTATTTGCCAACAACCGATTGGTACAAAGGGCTTGAAGGTGAAATGAACGAGATGGGGCTAGCGCTTCTTGGCAAAAAAACGATTTATGGCGAACGACATCTTATGACGAAAGAAGAGGTACAGACACCTGATGACCTCCGCGGTATGAAAATCCGAGTACCAAATAACAACTTATATATTCGTGCATTTCAAGCTTTAGGAGCCTCACCGACGCCACTGCCGCTTGGTGACCTTTATGCTTCTTTGCAGCAAGGTGTCATCGACGGGGCGGAAAACCCGCTCCCCGTTTTACAAGGAACAAAAACAAATGAAGTGACCAACTATTTGACGCTCACAGGACATATGAAGGTGATGAGTGTGTGGATAACAGGAACTGGGATGATGGAGTCTTTACCAGATGATCTACAACAGATTCTCATTGAAACGAGCGAGGAAGCGGCTGAATATGCTCATCCCATTACAGAAAAAGAGTCAGAGGAGGCGCTAGAGGCGTTTGAAAAACAAGGGATGATTATTAATGAAATCGACCAAGAGTTATTCCGTGAAAAAGCGGCACCGTTTTTTGATTCGATGCCTACTTGGTCGCCAGGTTTATATGAAATGGTAGTAGACCTTATTGAAGAACGTCCGAAGGAGATAGGATCATGAGATACATCATGAAGGTTATGGATGAAGCCGATGATTGGCTGGCAGGGGGAGCTCTTGCTTGCATTATCGCTATCATTGGAGCGAATGTGTTTTGTCGATTTGTGTTGTCGCAACCGATTACATGGAGCGAAGAAGTAAGTCTCGCTTTGTTTGTTTGGTTGACGTTTATTGGAATTAGCGCAGTGATGAAGCGAAATGAACATGTTGGCATTGACTACTTTGTCCGCAAACTTCCAAAGCCGTTCTTTCTTTTTGTTCAACGGTTCCGGTTTCTTATGCTTGTTGTCGTGACGTTTGTTGTCTTTGTGTATTGGGGTGGGATTTTAGTCATTGACACTCATTGGAAAATAACGCCGGTGCTGGGGATTGATTTTAAATTTATCTATATTGCTATTCCGCTTGGAGGCGTTTTGGCGCTTTACCATTTAGTAAAGGCTGCTGTGAAACGGGACCGATCGTTTATCTATCAAGAGGAAGAGGGCGATAACCGGTGACAATCCTTCTCGTTGTTTTACTCATTCTTGTTTTAATCGTGTTGAATGTGCCGGTCGCTTACGCGTTGCTTGGCGGGTCGGCCATTTATTTTCTTACAAATTCCAGCTTCACGAATGAAACGTTGACACAGCGCATGATCAGTGGCGTCGAGTCGTTCCCCCTTCTAGGTATTGTGTTTTTTATTACGGCAGGCGTGCTGATGAACTATACGGGTATCACGAAACGTATACTCACTTTTGCAAAAATGGTGACTGGACATTTAACAGGCGGCTTGGCAAAAGTAAATGTCTTACTGAGCGTGCTTATGGGCGGGTTGTCAGGTTCAAACGTCGCCGATGCGGCGATGCAATCAAAAATCTTAGTACCGGAAATGGTGAAGAAGGGTTATGCGCCTGGCTTTGCCGCCGCCTTAACGGCAACGAGCTCAATAATCACACCGATTTTGCCGCCAGGGATTGCGTTGATTTTGTATGGCTATGTTGGAAATGTTTCAATTGGCGATTTGTTTATTGCTGGTATTATTCCAGGATTGATGCTTGCCGCTTTTCTTCTTGTTTACGTCCATTTTGCTGCGAAGAAGCGAGGCTTTGAGCAAGTCAAAGATCCAGTGCCAAAGTTCTCGGAAGTACTGTATGCCTCCAAAGATGCACTGCTTGCAATCATGCTTCCAATCGTGATTATTGGTGGAATTCGTTTAGGCGTGTTTGGACCGACAGAAGCTGGCGCAATCGCCGTTATCTATGCACTAATTATTGGTTTTTTAATCTATAGAGAAATGTCATTCAAAGATTTACTCAATGCGTTAAAGGAATCTATGCAAATCATTGCGACCGTGATGATTATTATTGCCGCGGGTACGGCCTTTGGTTGGATTTTAACACTTGAACAAATTCCGCAGGCGCTAACGTCTTCGATTACCGAAAGGATTGAACACCCGCTTCTCTTTTTGCTCATAATCTTAATTTTCTTGTTTGTAGTCGGCATGTTCATTGAAGGGAATGTGTTATTGATCATTTTAACGCCGATCTTTATGCCGATGCTTGGAACATATGGAATCGATCCGGTTCATTTCGGAATCTTTTTCATCCTTTGCTTGAGCATCGGTACGATTACGCCGCCAATCGGTACAATTATGTTCACAACCGCAGCAATTACGAAAGTGAAAATTGAAGTGTTTATTAAAGAAGTCATTCCATTTTGGGTTTTGCTTATTGTGTTAACGCTTGTCATTATCTTTATTCCAGCCTTATCGCTTTTGTTGCCAACGATCTTGTCATAACTAAATGAAGGAGTGAGCGACATGAGAATCATACGTTACAAAGAAAAGGAACAGATTCATATTGCTGTAGTGAATGGGGAGGAAATTAAAACAACCCCACATCCGACTGTGACTGAACTATTGGAAGAAGCAAAAAGAAGTGGATTGCAGACATCGGTTTGGCTTAACTCAGAGCTATACAACTGGCCTGTTGCGGCTAAAACACTTGATGAACTACAGCTGCAAGTACCGTTTGAGCTTTCAGAAGTATGGGCAGCGGGCGTTACGTATCAACGCAGTCGGGAAGCGAGAAATTATGAAGCAACAGGCGGCGCGTTAAATGCAGAAACTTTTTATGACAAAGTGTACGATGCCGAGCGCCCAGAATTGTTTTTTAAATCAACGCCGTCTCGAACGGTTGGACCTGGGCAAGCCGTTGCGATCCGCTCGGATTCAAACTGGCAGATTCCAGAGCCAGAACTTGGGCTTGTTTTAAACAAAGAAGGCGAGCTTATTGGTTATACGATTGGCAATGATATGAGCTGCCGCGATATTGAAGGCGAAAATCCGTTGTATTTGCCACAAGCAAAAGTGTGGAAGCGCTCTTGTGCAATTGGTCCGGCACTGACGCTTGCAGACACAATTGACGATGTGTACAACTTATCGATTCGTTGTCGAATTATTCGCAATGGAGTGGTGGTGTTTGAAGACGCTGCTAGTCTGAAACAATTAAAACGCACTGTTGACGAACTAATTTCTTATTTGTTGCGAGATAACGAGATCGGTGATTATACCGTACTCCTCACTGGAACATGCATTGTTCCACCCAACGATTTTACCCTTAAGGAACAAGACGAAATCGAAATTGAAGTTGAAGGTATTGGCAAGCTGTCGAATGTCGTTAACAGTACAACTACAAAGAAAAAGGAGATGTATACGTGATGGCGGACATAGCAATCAAGCATCACTTTGGCAGTTTTATAAATGGCTCTTGGCACCAAGATGGTTCTTCTTTTGAAAGCACCAATCCAGCACAGCCAAAGGAAGTAGTTGGTACAGTGCATGAAACGACTACTGACGAGTTAACAGAAATGGTAAAACAGGCACAGATTGCCCAAAAGACGTGGGCTAAACTAGCGGCTCCATCGCGAGGAAACTTGCTTTATAAAGCGGCTGATGTGTTGGATGCAAGAGCGACCGAGATTGCCAAAACGATGACGCGGGAAATGGGGAAAACACTGGCAGAGGCAAAAGGTGAAACGGCAAGAGGTGCCGCGATTCTCCGTTATTATGCGGGTGAAGGTATGAGGGAAGTTGGCGATGTGATTCCGTCTACTGATCCAGAAGCGCTGATGTTTACAACAAGAACCCCGCTTGGCGTTGTTGGCGTCATTACACCGTGGAACTTTCCGGTTGCGATTCCAATTTGGAAAATGGCTCCAGCCCTTGCCTATGGCAACGCTGTTGTGCTGAAACCAGCACAAGAATCGGCAGTAACCGCGGCGAAAGTGATCGAATGTTTTGAGGAGGCTGGGTTTCCAAAAGGAGTTGTCAGCTTTGCTCCTGGGACTGGCGTAGACATTGGCAAAGCGCTAACCGAACAAGAAGGCATTGATGCGGTCACATTTACTGGTTCAAATGCAGTTGGCAAGAAAGTAGGGCAAACGTTACTTGCAAGAGGGGCGAAATACCAGCTTGAAATGGGCGGTAAAAATCCTGTGATCGTCTCAAAGGATGCTGATCTTGAGCTCGCCGTAGCGGCAACAATTAGTGGTGCATTAAAATCGACGGGGCAAAAGTGTACCGCAACGAGCCGGGTCATTGTCGAAGAAGCGGTTTATGAACACTTCAAAGAAAAGTTGTTGAATGAAATCGCAACGCTTACGGTTGGCGATGGCCTCGAAGCTGGTACATGGATGGGCCCTCTTGCGAATGAGGAGCAATTATATAAAGTGTTAGATGCGATCGAAAAAGGTATATCGGAAGGCGCTGATTTGCTTATTGGTGGGAAACGAGTTGCCGGATCAGATGGATATTTTGTAGAACCAACTGTATTTGAGGCAGTAGAGAGAGAGATGTCACTTGCAAGAGAAGAAATTTTTGGTCCAGTGCTTGCGCTTATAAAGGCGCCTTCGTTTGATGAGGCGCTTGAGCTTGCCAATGATTCAGAATATGGTCTGAGCGCATCGGTCTTCACGACCAATATTGAACGGATGATGACGTTTATTAACGAGATGGAAGCAGGGCTTGTTCGGGTAAATGCAGAAAGCGCAGGGGTGGAGCTTCAGGCTCCATTTGGCGGTATGAAAAACTCAAGCTCTCACTCTCGTGAACAAGGCAGGGCAGCGATTGAATTCTTTACATCAATTAAAACCGTGTTTGTGAAAGGAGGACGGCGATGACGAGCATTCGAACTCATGTGGTCATGCGTCCAGAAGACAACGTTGCCACTGCGTTAACGTTTATCGAAAAAAACAAACGTGTGCCTCTCAATCAAGGCGAGGAAGTGATCATTCAAGCAGAAGACGGCATTGCATTTGGGCATAAATTTGCGCTCGTTAATATAAAAAAAGGAACCGATATTTTCAAATACGGCGAAATTATTGGCATTGCCTCTTCTGACATTGATGCGGGCGACCATGTCCACATTCATAACGTCGATGGAAAACGCGGAAGAGGAGATGTAAACGATGAGTCTTAAATTAACCGGCTATCACCGTTCCGATGGGACAGTGGGCATACGGAACCACGTCTTAATTTTACCCACAATCGTCTGTGCGACTCAAGCGGCAATGAATGTCACTAAGCTCGTGGATGGGACAGTCTCTATTGTACATCAACACGGGTGCGCCCAAGTTGGCGCTGATTATGAGCAAACGTTCCGCACCTACGTGGGCATGGGATTAAATCCAAACGTTTATGGTGTCGTCGTAATGGGGCTAGGTTGCGAGACGCATCAGGGCAGGAGCGTTGCGAATGAAATCGCTAAACGAACAAATAAACCGGTTGAGCTTGTTTCAATCCAAGATCATAGCGGTACGCTTCAGGCGACAGTAGAAGCAGCAAAAATTGCAACGAAGATGGTACAAGACGCATCTATGGTTGAAAGAGAGCCAATTTTGTTCTCTGACTTGGTTGTTGGCACCGAATGCGGTGGCTCTGACGCTTGTTCAGGCTTATCTGCCAATCCGGCGGTCGGATACGTTAGCGACGCGATTGCTGAAAAAGGTGGCACTTCAATCTTAGCAGAGACGACAGAGCTAATTGGTGCTGAACATTTACTGGCAGACCGGGCAAAAAACGAACAAGTTGTTAAGCGTGTTTTTGAGGTGATTGAAGCGATGGAAAATCGCGCTTTTGGGATGGGAGTCGATATTCGTACAGGAAATCCAAGCCCTGGGAATAAAAAAGGCGGATTGACCACGCTTGAGGAGAAATCACTAGGGGCTGCAGCTAAAGCGGGTACATCCCGTTTGAATGAACTTGTCAATTATGCCGAAAAGCCGACAGAAAAAGGATTAGTTTGGATGGATACCCCGGGTCATGATATTGAGCAGCTTACTGGTATGACGGCAGGTGGTGCCCAACTTGTGTTGTTTACGAGCGGGCGTGGCACGCCAACTGGATCGCCAATCGCACCTGTTATCAAGATTGCGACTAATACAGCAATGTTTGAAATGATGAATGACAATATGGACGTAAATGCTGGAACAATTATTGAAGGTAAAGAAACGATTGAAGAAACGGGTGAACGTCTGATGGCTGAAATTGCTGCTGTTGCTTCTGGTAAACGGACGAAAGCGGAAATTCTCAAACAACATGACTTCGGGATATGGCGAATTGGACCGACGTTTTAAATTTTCGTGTTGAAATAAGCCGTAAGCTATTAATTAAATAATCATCTTATTGGACCTAACTCTCTATTTCATAGAAGTTAGGTCTTCTAATCGTTTTATAGAATTTAACTTACATATCCCATCCGATTAAATTCCTTGAATGTTCACATAATTACGGCTAAATTTTCCTTTTTATCTTAGAAAAACGGGTATAGTAGAAGTGAGGATGCTATCGAATTTCTTTTAAACAAGAAGGGAGATAACAAGCATGTATAAACGAATTGTTGTTGGTGTAGATGGGTCAGAGCAATCAAACCATGCATTTGCGAAAGCGCTAGTCATAGCGGAAGCAAGTGAAGCTACACTTATTATTGGTCACGTAATGGATATTAGGAACTTCCCAAATGAGCACCTGTTGTATTCAGGTCAGCTTTGGGAGGAATGGAAAGGCGTAGCAGATGAACTGCTACAAGCACACAAGAAGCAGGCAGAAGCAAAAGGTGTTGTCGTGGAAACGGCATTCTCTTCTGGTAATCCGCGTATCCAAGTAGCAAAGGAATTAACGAAAGATTACGAGGCAGACTTGCTTATTACGTCAGCAACAGGACGTAACCGAATAGACCGTTTATTTACTGGAAGTGTGGCAGAGGCGGCAATGCGTCACTCACCTTGTGATTATTTAATCGTAAAAGGGTATGAGAACGCATCTAACCGATATACAAATATTGTAGTTGGAATTGATGGATCAAATCAGTCAGAAAACGCGGTACGCGAAGCTGCGATATTAGCTAAGGAACATGGTTCTGACTTAACAATCGTGTATGTCTTACCTGTCTCCTCGTATCAAGGTGTTGCCACCTCGTCCCCAGAATTAATGGAGAAACGAGAGCGAGAAAAGATTAAGGATATGCTTGCCTCCAACAAAGAGCGAGCAGAAGAGATGGGAGCATTAAATGTGAAAACGGAATTCCTTTATGGCAGTCCTCGCGAAAAGTTCTCGACCGGTCTTTCGAACACAATTAATCCAGACTTAATCGTTATCGGATCAACAGGAACAAATATGGTGACTCGCTTTATGATTGGAAGTGTGGCAGAAGCCGCGATGCGTCATGCACCATGCGATGTATTAACGGTTAAATGAGGAATTAGGGAAGGCGAAGTACTGTTGTGCCTATTGATTAAAAGACAAGCTTAAAAAAGCAAAGCACTGCCCAAACGGGCCGTGCTTTTTATTCGCTCAAATTCTTTTTTGTAATTTATACTCGACTTACTTTTTTTGAATCAACTTCTAATATCTTTAACTGTAAGTCCTTATAATCTAATTGTTCGTTAATGCTTGGCAAGTAGCCAAATTGGTGCAGTAAAAATCCTGCTAAATTGTCTTCTTCTTCAGGTATTCTTGTATGGAACACATTGTTTAGTCCGCGTAAAGCAATTTTTCCGTCGCAAATAATTTCTGATTCTGTTTTGTTTTTCAATTAAGACATCATCAATATCGGTCTCGTCTTCAATGTCTTCTCCAATCATCGCTTCAATCAGGTCTTCGTGCGTAATGATTCCTTCTGTACCTCCGTACTCATCAAGTACGATCGCAAAATGCTTTTTACTGGTTTCCTTATTTTATAAATTGGGTACTGGTTGTGTAGTAGTCATATTTAACTCGTGTATATAGAATCGAGTCGTTTATGCAGATAAAAGGGGAGAAGAAATGACACATCAAGAAAATAAATCGAGCCACGACTCATTGGTCGCGGTGTCGGATAAATTGTTTGAGAGTATTATTGAAGAGTTAAATGTGAGCACGGCATACATAGCGAGAAAAGACCGTCATGTGATGACAGTTGTGAACTCTTATAATCGAGACGAAGAGATTGTGCCAAAAGAATATGAATTAGACTATAAGGAGTCGAACTGTGAATTGGTTCTTCAAGCAGAGGATGGGTCAAAAAGCATCAGCAATTTTATGCAAGATGTGTTCACTGAGGGCGATTTACTAACCTATTAAATCGACTTGTCTCGGCACTGCGTATAATGGGTGTTCGTGTTATGCTAACAGCTGTTCCAGTTGAGCTTGCAAACCAAGATTCTGCTCGAAATCATTTGAATACCCTTGATGTAGAATCTGTAAAAAATATTCAATCAGCCTTAAAGAAAATTGGTTATATACTAAAGGAAATTTAAGGAAACAGATCGATATTCTTTGAAATCTTTTTTTGGAAGATGATAGAATGTGAACCACATTTAAAAATGATCGATAGGAGGGTTACGATGTTCGGAGACTTGTGGAATTCAACGTATGATCTACTATCCGACACGGGCTTTTGGCTAAGTGTTCTTGGTACTGTAGTGAAAGTCATTGTTATTTTAATTCTTGCTCGTATGATTCTGGGCTTCTTGAAAAAGGTAATTAGCCAGACGCTAAAAAAGAGAGAGGGAAAATACGTCAATTTATCAGAACAACGGAGTCAGACACTCGTTTCTTTGTTACATAGTATTGCTGCGAATGTCATTTACTTTATTGCTATTTTGCTTGTTCTTGATGAGCTTGGTTTCTCACTCGCCTCAGTTCTTGTTGGAGCTGGAGTTCTTGGTCTCGCGATTGGTTTTGGTGCGCAGAATGTAGTTCGCGATGTCATCACTGGTTTCTTTATCTTGTATGAAGACCAGTTCTCAGTAGGTGATTATATTACAACAGGTGAATATACAGGAACAGTAATTGACTTTGGCTTACGTGTAACGAAGATTCAAGATTGGACCGGAGAAGTAAATATCATTCCAAACGGTCATATTGAAGAAGTGAAAAATTATTCAAAAGAAAACGCTTATGCGGTTGTGGATATGCGTGTCTCGTATCAGGATCGGATCGAAACGACACAGGAAATCATTGAGGAAGCCTGCCTGTCAGTGTTTGAAAAAGAAGAGAATATGATTCAAAAACCGGAAATGCTTGGTTTACAAGAAATCGGCGAATCAGGTGCAGTTATTCGAACAATTGCTCTTTGTAAACCGGTGATGCAATGGGGAGTGGAACGTGAGATGAGACGTGCAATTTTAGATGCATTTGCATTAAAAGGTGTCGAGGTTCCTTACCAACAAATTACGGTACATCAAAAGGGAAATGTTTCTTAACGAATAAAAAGCTTGTGGCTTAGCCACAAGCTTTTTAAAACTGAAAATAAACGCACGCGCATGTCGTGCGTATAACGAGGTAAGAGGCGTTTCTTCCACACCTTAGCTAAAAAAATCAAAAAAAGTTTGCTACGTATTTTCAATTGACAAAAGGCTAGTGTAGACATATACTTTGTGTAACCGGTTACACATCATGAGGAGAAGAAGAGTTATGACAACGATAAAAGATGTTGCAAAATATGCGAACGTCTCTGTAGCAACGGTCTCACGTGTGTTGAACCAAAAGGGATACGTCAGTAAAGAGGCAGAAAAAGCTGTTACTTCAGCAATAGAAGCTTTGAATTATAAACCAAACGCAATCGCCAGGACACTTTATCATAAAACATCAGGGATGATAGGTTTGCTTGTACCAGATATTGCGAACCCATTCTTTCCAGAGCTAGCGCGCTCAATTGAGGATATTGCTTTAAAAAAGGGCTATACCGTCGTACTTTGCAACACAGACAGTGAGCTCGTCAAAGAGCAACAGTATGTGCGGGCCTTGCAGCAGAAATACGTTGATGGACTCATCTTAGCCACAGGAACTGGCTCCTATGAACACTATCAGACATTGGATATGCCCGTAGTCGCTTTGGATCGCTTTATAAGTAAAGATATACCAACTGTTGTTTCCGAAAATAAAAACGGCGCAAAAGCTGCAACGATGCATCTAATTGAAAAAGGGTGTACGTTCATTGCACACTTAAGAGGACCAAAAGGTCTTGCACCAGCCGACGATCGATATGAAGGATTTAAGGAAGTGGTTGAAGCCAAAGGAATTGCTCATATTATCGTTGAGACAGGTTTCCACATCGAAAAAGCGGAAGAAGTGGTTCAACGTCTTCTAAAGCAACATCCTACCGTTGATGGTATTTTTGCAAGTAGTGATGTAACTGCCGCTGGTGCAATGAAAGCAGCTCATACGTTAAAGCGAGAGATCCCATCAGAAATACAAATTGTAGGTTTTGATGGCATCTTATTTGGAGACATGCTTGTTCCATCCTTAACGACAGTTCAGCAACCAATTTATGAAATGGGCGTACGTTCAGTTGAATTATTAGTACAATTAATTGAGAAAAAAACGTTGTTGTCCTACTGGCATGAGCTGCCGACAACATTAAAGTTACGAGGTACGACTAAAGGAGGTAGCTTAAGTGTCAAAACCTAAAGTAACCGTTATTGGAAGCATTAATATGGACATGGTTACCCAAACCGATGTGGTGCCAGAACAAGGTGAAACCGTTATGGGAACAGGATTTCAAACTGTTTTTGGAGGTAAAGGTGCTAACCAAGCAGTCGCTTGTGCAAGGCTTGGGGCTGATGTGAAAATGATTGGTCGCGTCGGTGATGATGCGTTTGGAGAGTTGCTTAAGGGTGGGCTACTCGCAGAAGGGGTTTCTGTCGACTGTGTGGAACCCGTTACACACTGTAGTTCAGGTGTCGCGACAATCCTTTTATCTGATCGTGATAACCGTATTATCGTAACTCCTGGTGCAAATCACCGTGTTGATGAAGCTTATGTATCTTCATACGAAGATGTAATCGCTTCAAGTGACATCGTTCTTGTGCAATTAGAAATTCCACTAAAAACAGTTGTATATACGGTGGATCTCTGTGCCAAACATCAAATCCCGGTCATTCTTAATCCTGCTCCTGCGCAAGAGCTCCCACCGGAAACATATGAGAAAAGCACATATATCACACCTAATGAATCGGAACAGGAGCAATTGTTTTCTAAAGTGAGTGCTGCTTTAAGCGAGAAGCTTATTGTGACGCAAGGAGCGAATGGAGTACGTTGGTTTGAGAATGGACAAACAGAATATGTTGCAGGCCATCAACTCGTTCCTGTTGATACGACAGGAGCTGGGGACACCTTTAATGGAGCACTTGCTGTAGCAATTGGTAACAAGCAACCCTTGCGTGAAGCCATTTCATTTGCTAATGCAGCTGCAGCTGTTTCCGTACAGTCATTTGGTGCACAAGGTGGTATGCCAACAACAGAAGAGGTTTGGACATTTCTCGCCAATAAGTAGTTAATAGGAGGATCTCCAATGAAAAAAACTGGAATTTTAAATCGTGATATCGCTCGGGTGCTCGCATCACTCGGGCATACAGATCATATTGTCATTGCTGATTGTGGGTTACCAATTCCTTCAGGTGTCGAGTGCATTGATCTTTCCATTAAACGTGGAGTACCTACATTTGTTGAGGTACTTGAAGAAGTATTAGAAGACATGGAAGTAGAGGCAATGATCGCCGCAACAGAAGCTAAAGAAAAGAACCCTTTTGTTCACCATGCCTTACAGAGCAAAGGAATTCCAACGTACTACTTGCCACATGAAGATTTGAAAGCGGAAACACATAAGGTGAAGACGGTTATTCGTACAGGAGAAAGTACTCCGTATGCAAATGTTATTCTGCGAGCCGGCGTGATCTTTTAAGAGGAGGGATTCACGATGATTGTTGAGATGAGCAATATAAGCAAGTCTTTTAATGGAAACAACGTATTAAAGAATGTTAAATTCTCTCTTCAAAAAGGCGAAATTCATGCACTAATGGGTGAGAATGGAGCGGGAAAATCAACGCTTATGAAAATCTTAACAGGAATCTATCCTAGGGATGAAGGCGTTGTACGAGTAAAGGGACGAGAGGTTGCATACAACCATCCAAAAGATGCAGAGTTAGACGGAATTGCTGTGATTCACCAAGAATTAAATATCTTGCCAGAGCTTTCAGTAGCAGAGAATTTATTCTTAGGAAATGAACAGACGTTTGGAAAAACGGGCTGGTTAAAAACGAAGGAGATGAATCGGCATGCTGAACAAGCGTTGGCTGAACTTGGTCTTAAAGTAAAAGCTACAGAGCGAGCAGGACGTTTATCCGTTGGAAAGCAGCAATTGATTGAAATTGCAAAAGCTTTAAGAACGAATGCCGACATTATTATTATGGACGAACCAACTGCGGCGTTAACAGATAGGGAAATTGATACGCTGTTTGAAGTGGTTCGTGGTTTACAGGAAAAAGGCGTTACGTTCGTATATATCTCACACAGGATGGAAGAAATTTTCTCCCTCTGTCAACGTATTACCGTACTACGCGATGGAAACTACGTTTCAACAGAAGTGATTGCAGAGACAAGTTTTGATGAGATTGTCAGGCTAATGGTTGGAAGAGAACTTGGTGGGCGTTACCCGAATCAAGATTTGACACCTGGTGAGGTAAAGCTTTCGGTAAAAGGAATAAGTCGAAAGGATGAATTTGAAAGCGTTACCTTCGATGTTCGTGCTGGTGAGATTTTTGGAATTGCAGGGCTTATGGGTGCAGGTCGGTCAGAGGTTGTTGAAACCATTTTTGGTTACAGGCGCATAGATAGTGGTCTGATTGAGTTAGATGGCAAACAAGTTTCCTTCAAAAGTCCGGTCGATGCGATTAAACAAGGCATTGGCTTTGTATCAGAAGACCGCAAAACGAAAGGACTAATTGTTGATTTCTCGGTACGTGACAATATGAATTTAACCAACTTAACATCGGTTTCCTCTGGTGGCGTGATGCAAGCAACGAAAGAACAAGCATTATATGAAGAGTTAGTTAAAAAGCTTGGAGTCCGGACATCGGGTCCAAATCAACGAGCCAAATCTTTAAGTGGGGGCAATCAACAAAAAGTGGTTATTGCCAAGTGGCTTGGGATTAAGCCGAAAGTACTCATTCTTGATGAACCAACACGAGGCGTCGATGTTGGAGCGAAAAAAGAGATTTATACGATTATGAATGAACTGGCTAAGCAAGGAGTGGCGATCATAATGGTTTCGTCGGAGCTACCAGAAATTATCGGTATGAGTACACGAGTTGCGGTTATGTTTGAAGGAAAACTCATGAAGATCTTAGATCATGATGAGCTCTCGGAAGAAACAATTATGCACGAAGCAACAGGAGGAGAAAAGCATGTTCGACAATAAACGAGTCAAAGCAATGGCAGCGATGCTGGGTCCATTTATCGGTTTGTTTTTAATTATAGTAATCATAAGTATTTTAAACCCTAGTTTTCTATCAGCTTCGAACTTGCTAAATGTCCTTCGGCAAGTATCCATTAATGCATTAATTGCCTTTGGAATGACCTTTGTTATTCTTACAGGTGGCATTGATTTATCTGTTGGTGCGATTCTCGCATTCTCTGGAGCAGTAACGGCTACCCTGCTTGCTTCAGGAATGGATCCGATGCTCGCGATTCTTCTAGGGTTGCTCGTAGGAGCTGCGCTTGGAGCGATCAACGGAATGATTATTGCAAAAGGAAAAGTGGCTCCTTTTATTGCGACACTAGCGACTATGACGATTTACCGTGGGGCCACATTGATGTTCACAGATGGACGTCCCGTTTCTAATTTAGGTGATTCAACCGTGTTTCAAATGATTGGTGGCGGTTACTTTTTTGGTATTCCAATGCCGGCAATTACGATGATGGTTAGTTTTGTTATCTTGTATTTTATCTTAAAGAAAACAACATTTGGACGACGTGTGTATGCAGTTGGTGGCAACGAAGAGGCATCCATTTTATCGGGAATTAAAGTTGATCGAATCAAAATTTACGTGTATTCACTGACGGGCTTTTTGGCTGCGGTAGCGGGTGTGATCTTAACCTCACGTTTAAACTCGGCACAGCCAACGGCGGGAACGATGTTTGAATTAGATGCCATTGCAGCGGTTGTCCTTGGTGGAACAAGTTTAACCGGTGGAAGAGGCTGGATTGTCGGCACGCTTATCGGTGCCTTAATTATAGGAGTCTTGAATAATGGATTGAACTTGTTAGGCGTGAGCTCGTTCTTCCAGCAAGTAGTAAAAGGAAGCGTTATCTTACTCGCGGTCTTGCTTGATCGTAGAAAAACAGCTTAAAGGAGAGATTTTAAATGAAAAAACTTCAATTATCGGTTGCCATGTTTGGGATTACAGCAATGCTTGCTGCTTGTTCAATGGACGCACCAGTTTCAGATGAGGCGTTACCAGAGGGTGGCAATGAAGGTGGAGCGAGTGATGGAGAGTTTACTGTTGGTTTATCTGTTTCAACAATGAATAACCCCTTCTTTGTTACATTAGGGGAAGGGGCAGAAGCAAAAGCAACTGAGCTCGGTTTTGAAATGGTTTCTGTTGACGCACAAGACGATAGTGCAAAACAAATCAACGACATTGAGGATCTTATTCAACGCGGAGTTGATTTAATTATAATCAATCCAACTGATTCTTCTGCTGTAGCGGCTGCAGTTCAATCAGCTAATGATGCAGACATCCCAGTTATAACGGTAGACCGAGCAGCTGACAATGGAGAGGTCGTCACTCATATTGCATCTGATAACATCGCTGGAGGCGAGATGGCTGGAGAGCTTTTACTCGAACTAGTTGGTGAAAATGCAGTAGTTGCAGAACTTGAAGGTATACCTGGTTCCTCTGCTGCTCGAGAACGTGGAGAAGGATTTAACAATATTGCTGATCATTCCTTTAACGTAGGCGCAAAGCAAACAGCGAATTTTGCCCGCGCTGAAGGATTAACGGTGATGGAAAACATATTGCAAAGTAACCCTGACATCATGGGGGTATTCGCGCACAATGATGAAATGGCACTTGGTGCACTTGAGGCAATCTCTGCAGCTGGTCGTGATGATATCGTTGTAGTTGGTTTTGACGCGACAGACGATGCTGTAGCCTCTGTAGAGAGTGGCGGTCTTGCCGGCACAATTGCTCAGCAACCAACACTAATTGGGGAAGAAGCGATTGAAGCGGCAGCAGCTGTATTAAATGGTGAAAATGTAGAAGACTTTATCCCAGTTGATCTTGAGTTGATTCGGCAGTAATAACAGATAAGAAAAAACCTTTCGCGCTCTTGCGAAAGGTTTTTTCTACTTAAATTGGTGCTCTTGATCAAAGCAGTCATCATTAATTAAACGTTTGTTTAATCTTTTTAAAAAGCGAAGCATCCGTTGCCAGTTTTGATTTTATACTCGAGCAAGTCAGCGGACACCTTTATTTATCAAGGGTTCTTTTGGTTGTTCATTAATAAAGGAAATCGTCCACTTAACTCGAAGTAAGTAAAGCATGCTCAAAAAATGATGGAATGGTTGGTAATAGGATAAAGCACGAATGGAGTGCTACCCACTTAGAAAGAAAGGTGATAATTAAATGAAGCAATTTCGTATTGCAGTTGTGCAAGCGAAACGTGATCCGTATAACGAACAGCGAAATACGAAAGATGGACTCGCGTTTGTTCATGAAGCAAAATCAAAAGGAGCGGATATGGTCCTATTTCCTGAATGTTGGATTACTGGATATGAGTTCCCAGATCTCAATAAACCATATGCGGACTTAAAAGACGACCCTTCGTTTATAAAGTGGCGTGAAGAAGCATTAACTAAAGAAAGTCCACATGTGCAGGCGTTTTGTAACCTTGCCAAGCAACTTCAAATTGCTATTGTTATTACTGGTTATACAAAAGGAGAAAAAGCTCCGCGCAATAGTGCTTTTGTTATTAATAAAGCAGGGGAAATCGCTTTTCAATATGACAAAGTTCACACATGTGATTTTGCTGATGAAAAGATGTTGGAGTCTGGTAATTCATTTCACGTATGCAACGTGGACGGTGTGCAGATAGGCATTATGATTTGTTATGATAGAGAATATCCAGAAAGTGCTCGAATTTTAATGTTGAAAGGCGCAGAACTCATTTTAGTACCAAATGATTGTGAGACGATGGCCCCAAGAGTACAGGCGCTATCAACGAGAGCGTATGAAAATATGACAGGTATAGTTATGGCGAACCCTCCTCGAGAAAATGCAGGTTTTTCTTGTGCATTTAGCCCAATTTGTTGGGATGAGAACGGGAAAGCAATGGATAATACCGTGATGATGGCAGACGAAACAAGTGAAGGACTGTTTATGGCAGAGTTCGATTTAGACAAATTACGCAACTATCGTAAAAAGGAAATGATGGGAAATACATTTCGGAAAGTAAAGGCTTACGGAGAGCTGTTAAGAGAGGCGGTGGAAGAACCGTTTGTGCGTTGATGAGGAAACAACTGAAGAGCAAAACTCGTTTTGAGTTACTCGCTTTCTCGCATCAGACATAGAGTTCCAATGGCATTAGACAAGTTCAGATCCAGAGATTTTTAACGAAGTACGGGCATTTGTTGGCGATAATACGGTTATAAAAAGAGATGATGGCGAACCTTCCTTGCTTGAATGATCGGTTGCAGAAACAGAGACACTACAGGATTTGTTGCATCAAGTAGATTAAGATGGTTATTATGATTAAGTAAATGAAGATATAATATATGTTTTATTAAAAAGATAGACTTCGGTTTATCTTTTTTACTGTAACGTTCTCTCGGGTTGCAAATGATTGAAATTTATAACAATATAAAATATAATAGCTGTAACTGACATACTAGTATGATTAAAGTGTAAGAAGCGTACGAATTTGTTAAGAGAGTGGGTGGGAACGATTTCTACGATTGATACGAAGAGAGTAAACGGTTCTACTAGGGATTTTGTATATCAGACGATTAAGAATCAAATTATTAACTTGGAATTAGAGCCAGGAAAGAAAATTTCTGAAAAAGAAGTAGCGAAGTTACTTGAAGTAAGTAAGACACCGGTTCGAGAAGCCTTTTTGATGCTTGCGCAAGAAGATTTATTAGATGTCTTTCCACAAAGTGGCACATTTGTATCGTATATAAGCTTAGAATTGGTTGAAGAAGGGCGTTTTGTCAGACAGAAAATTGAAGCCGCAATTGTTAAAGAGGCGTGCTTATCCTTTGGCGCAGACCAATTATTTCAATTAGAAAGCAACTTAGCAATGCAAGAGTTGTGCTTAGAAAAAGGAACGCATCAACGGTTATTTGAACTTGATGAAGAGTACCATCGGACATTATTTGAAGGGTGTAAGAAAAATCGATCTTGGAAGATGATTCGACAAATGAACAGTCATTTTGATCGGCTGCGAGTTCTAAGGTTAGCTTCAAACCCTGAATGGACGGGAATTGTCTCGCAGCACAAAAATATATTCGAGGCAATTCGTAATCAAGACATTGAATTAGCTGTAAAAGTAATGAATGACCACTTAGAAGCCGTTAATTATGAAAAAGACCAGTTAAGATTAAATTATCCGACTTATTTCTCTTAAGATTTATTTATGAAGGGAGTAGTAAACTCATATCCCTTCTTTTTTTAAGTTTTGGACCAATTTCTGAACATCTACTATTATAAAAGTTGAATAAATAACTGCCAATCGAAAAATAGGTTGTTAAATTGACAGTAAGTTTCTGTTTAACGTGTTGACATTTCTGAAAATTGAGGATATCATACTGATATATTAGCATTCTAGTTAGATCAGATTAACCCATAGATGTTTGCTAAAAAAGAAGTCCGTTTTGTGAAAACGGTTTCTTTTTTACCTACTTAATTTGATCATTAAACTAAGTTTTGTGAATCAATTCTTTTTGAAAGCTCATTAAATGAGAAGGCATTTAAAGTAAGGGGGGCATGACATGTGCAGCAAGTAGCAAAAGATTTAAGCATGCAATCATTAAGGGAAAGTACAAAGTGGGGAAGAGCGAAAAAAATCTTAAAAAAAGATTGGCAATTGTATTCGCTATTGTTAATCCCCATCCTCTATTTCATTATTTTTAAATATGGACCCATGTTTGGCAATATTATCGCGTTTAGACGCTTTGTCCCTGGGGGGAACATCATTGGAGAGGAATGGGTAGGACTATACTACTTCCAGATGTTTCTGAATGATCCGACTTTCTTTGCGGTCTTTCAAAATACGCTTATCTTAGCCTTGCTTTTACTAGTCATTACATTTCCTATACCAATCATTTTTGCTTTGCTTCTAAATGAAATTAAGCGAAAAGGGTTCAAACGATTTGTACAGACAACTTCTTATCTGCCTCACTTTTTCTCGATGGTCGTTGTCGCAGGGATGGTATTAGAACTCGTTTCGGTAAACGGGTCAATAAATAACTTAGTAGAGTTCTTTACTGGAAACCGATATAGCTTCATCCAAATGCCTGAATGGTTCCGCACGATTTTTATTTCTTCAGATGTGTGGCAAACAACCGGTTGGGGTGCGATTCTTTATCTTGCTGCATTAACTGGAATTAATGATGAGTTGTATGAAGCTGCTCGAATTGACGGAGCAAATCGCTGGAAACAAACGCTTCATATTACAATACCGGGCATCCTACCTACAATTGTTGTCTTATTAATCTTGAACATCGGGAACTTCTTGCAAGTCGGCTTTGAAAAAATTCTATTACTCTACAATCCGCTTATTTACGAAACAGCTGATGTAATTGCTACTTATGTTTACCGAATTGGAATTCAATCAGCCAGCTTTAGTTACGGGACGGCGATTGGCTTATTTGAAGCTTTAATTGGATTGATATTAGTCTTTGGAGCGAATTTCCTATCAAGAAAAGTAACTGATAACAGCTTGTGGTAAGGAGGGTACTTGATGCAGGAATCAATTCAGTATCGAATTTTTAAGTTTTTTAATGCAGCACTGATGTTGCTCATTATCTTTGTAACGCTATACCCCTTTTTAAATATTGTTGCTCAATCGTTTAGTTCAGAAGCAAATATTGTTGCGGGTAATGTCAATTTAATCCCTCAAGGCTTTAATATTGATACGTACCGAGTCGTTATGAGCGATAATATGTTCTGGACTAATTATAAAAATACCGTTATATATACCGTTGTTGGGACTGCAATCTCACTTGTTTTATCAACAATGCTCGCTTATCCCCTTTCAAAAAGGCGTTTAAGAGGTAGAAACTTCATTATTATGTTTGTTGTTTTTACGATGTTCTTTAACGGCGGGTTAATTCCTAACTATGTATTAATTAGTAGTTTAGGTTTTGGTAATACGATTTGGGCAATTGTTATTCCAGGCGCAATTAGCGTCTTTAACTTACTCATTATGAAAACATTTTTTGAAAACATACCGGAAGAACTTGAAGAGGCAGCGATTGTTGATGGATCAAACACATATGGGATTTTACTTAAGATTGTGTTGCCTCTATCAAAGCCAATTTTAGCGACAATGATGCTCTTTTATGCGGTAACACATTGGAACTCTTGGTTCCCTGCTTTTCTTTACTTCAGTGACAAAGATCTATTCCCAGTTTCAATGTACTTAAGAAACATGATAAAAGGTGTAGAAGGAACGCTCTCAACAGGGGCAACAAGTGCGGATAACTTAAATCAAATATCATCTAACATTAAGTCAGTAACAATGGTCTTAACCGTATTGCCTATTCTCTGTGTTTATCCATACATTCAAAAGTACTTTGTTTCAGGCGTGATGTTAGGTTCTGTAAAAGGGTAACGTAGATTCAATCTACGTGAGCCTGGAAGAATAATGTAAGCGTTTTATATATAGGTGTGGAGGTGACTAATAAGCGAGGATGTTGATCGTTTCGTAATTGAGTCTATTTAAACTAAGGGGGATAAAAAAGTGAAAAAAGGGTTAAAAGTCTCATTGTTAGCAATGTCTAGCTTACTTGCGGTAGCGGCGTTGGCAGCTTGTAGTGGCAATACCGATGAACCTGGTTCTGTTGAAGGAGAAGTAAGTGGAGCGGCGATGGAAGAATATGCAGCTGGCGACCAATTCAAAGCGACCGAACCAATCACATTCTCAATGCTTTTTAGTGATCACCCAAACTATCCGTATAAAAGCGATTGGTTGTTGTTTGAAGAATTAGAGGCACGGACAAATGTGTCTTTAGATATGACCATTGTGCCTATGAGTGATTACACGGAGAAACGAAGCTTGCTTATAAGTGGTGGGGATGCACCATTTATTATTCCAAAAACCTATCCAGGTGAAGAATCACCATTTGTTTCCTCTGGAGCGATTTTACCTGTAAGTGAATATTTACATCTTATGCCCCATTTTACAGCGGCGATAGAAGAATACGAGATGGAGCCTTACTTAGAAACATTAGAACAAGAAGATGGTAATTATTATGTTTTACCGGGAATGCATGAAAACGTTTGGCCAGATTATACACTAGCGATGCGAATGGATATTTTAGAAGAGTTGGGTCTTGATGTACCCGAAACGTGGGATGACTTAGAAGTTGTGCTAGAAGAGATGAAAGAAGCATACCCGGATGTTACCCCTTTCTCTGATCGATTTACATTCGAAAGCACGATGAATATCGCTGCACCAACGTTTGGCACAGTAGCTGGTTGGGGATTAGGAAGTGGGCTTAAATTTGACCACGATAATGAGGAGTTTTATTTTGCTCCGGCAACTGATGCCCATAAAGATTTTGTAACTTATTTCCATGGTTTGGTAGAGAAAGGTTTATTAGATAAAGAAAGTGTGACACAAGAAGATCAACAAGCTCAACAAAAATTAGTAAACGGCGATTCATTTGTCATTAATACGAACTCACAAACAGTGATTGATTATCGTAATGATATGAATGAGACGTTAGGTGAAGACAATTTTGAGATAAAGAAAATTCCTGTACCAGCTGGACCATTAGGTGGTGTAATGGGGGGCTCTAAATTAGAAAATGGCGTTATGATTAATGCAAAAGCAAAAGAAGATCCAAACTTCGAAGCGATGATGCAATTTGTTGATTGGTTTTTCTATAGCCCTGAAGCAAAAGAATTTACAAAATGGGGAGTAGAAGGAGAAACGTTTACGAAAGATAGCGATGGAAATAGACAGCTAGCTGATGATGTAAACTATGTTGGTTTAAACCCTGATGGCACAAAAGCTCTTAATGCAGATTTCGGATTTTCTGGTGGGAATTTTTCTTATGGGGGCTCTACTGAACTGTTGCATTCAATGATGAATGATGAAGAAATTGAGTTCCAAGAAGAGATGCTTGCTACAAAAGAACCACTAATGCCAGATCCACCAATTAAATACAATGCGATGGAGCTTGAGCAAGCAACGTTGCTTAGCACACCGTTAACAGACCATGTGAGGCAAAACACGCTTCAATTTATTTTAGGCACAAGGGATTTGGAGGAGTGGGATGATTACGTGCAAGAGCTGGAATCAAGAGGACTACAAAACTTCCTTGATCTAGCAAATAGTGTGTATCAAGAACAGTAAAAATACTAGTAATGAGACAAATCTGCCTGTTTTCAGGCAGGTTTCTCTCATTTTCTACACAAGACAAGAAAAGGATGTGCAGATGATGAGTGAGAATGGCAGAGAATTTGGTCAAGGGATCCTGTCGATAGTGACAAATCATATTTATGCGTTAGCTCTTATTAATGTTTATTTCATATTATGTAATAGTTTATTCATCATGGTTTTTCTATTGCTAATCCCTAGTTTCTCAAATATGGCAATCTACTTTCTTGCGCTAATTCCTTCAGGTCCAGCAATAACAGCGATGTTCTCGACAGTGAGCAAGTTAGTACGTGAGAAGGAAATCGTTCCGACAAAAGATTTTTTTAAAAGTTATAAAAATGACTTTGTAAGCTCAATGAAGGTGTGGTTGCCGCTTCTTACTGTTTTATTTATTCTTGCTGTTGATGTTTATTATTTTAATGCAAATTATTCTTCAATGAGCCAAGTATTAGCAGGTGTCTTTTTAATCGCCTTGCTTTTAATTAGTACTTTTTCTTTCTATGTATTTTATATCCATGCCCAGTTTCATTTCAGGGTAAGGGATGTTTATCGACTAGCTGTTTATTATAGTTTTATGAAGGTAAAGGCGACGACTGGAAATATTGCAATTGCCATTATTGCTTTCTTTCTAATGAGTGTTTTATCTGACTTTATTCTCTTGTTTATCGCAAGCCTCATTTGTTATGTGGTTGTGTTGAACAGTCAAACGGTTCGCAAAGATGTGAAGGCACAGTTCGTTGAGCAGTCGCAAGCCAGTTAATTAAAGGATGAAATAAGGATGGAAAGCAGGGGAAATACGATGAACAAGAAGGTGCGCTTTAATGATGGATGGGAGTTTGCAAAGAGCGTTTTAGAAAAGGATGACTACAGCGACTTATTATTTGAAGCAGTTGATATTCCTCATGATTGGCAAATCAACAATACGTTAGATCTCTATGAAAACAGTATCGGGTGGTACCGAAAACGATTTGTTTACAAGAAGAGGGCAGAACAAGTCTTGTTGTGCTTCAATGGCGTTTATATGGATTCAACCGTTTATGTAAATCAAAATGCTGTAGGCGAATGGAAGTATGGGTATTCTTCTTTTGAACATGATGTAACAGATCAGCTAGTCGATGGAGAAAATGAAATTATTGTGAAAGTGATGTTTCAGAGTCCGAACAGCCGCTGGTACCCAGGAGCTGGTATCAATCGAGACGTATGGTTAAAAACAAGGGGAACCAATCATATCGTTACAGACGGCATCTACATCACCACAGACAAACAAGAAAACGGATGGCTTGTGGACATTAAAACAGAGCTAAACCTGAATGAAGATGTAAAACTGATACATCGGCTCTTGGACCAAGACGATCAAGAAATTTCTCTTACTGCTGAAATGATTTACGCAGGCGGCTCTTCTGTGCGAATGAACCATCAAACTATGTTTATTAAATCACCGAAACGATGGGATATCGAGAGTCCGAATCTTTATTCTCTTCATACAGAATTAATAGGTGTGAAGCCGCCAGAGAAAATGGAATCGATCGTCCAACGTATTGGCTTTCGAACAATCAAGCTTGATCCGAAAGAGGGATTTTTCTTAAATGAAAGAAAGTTGAAATTAAATGGAACATGTGAACACCACGATTTAGGTGCTTTAGGAGCTGCTTTTAATCGAACGGCTCAAAAAAGAAGATTTAATTTGTTAAAAGAGATGGGTGTAAATGCAATTCGAACAGCTCATAACATGCCGGCAAAAGAATGGATGGACTTAGCGGATGAAATGGGTCTTCTTATTGTAACGGAAGCTTTTGATATGTGGGAAAGATCAAAAACAACATATGATTATGGACGGTTCTTTAATGAATGGGCTCTAGCCGATATAAAGAGCTGGGTTAAACGTGATCGAAATCATCCTAGTCTACTTATGTGGAGCATAGGCAATGAAATTTACGATACACATGCAAGTGAAAGAGGGCAAGAAATAACGAAAATGCTCATGAATGAAGTGAAAAAATACGATCCAAACGAAAATGGAAAAGTAACGATTGGCTCAAACTATATGCCCTGGGAAAACGCACAAGCATGTGCGGAAATCGTGGGAGTCGTAGGTTATAATTACGGGGACAAGTATTACCACAAGCATCACCAACTCCATCCAGATTGGATCATTTATGGAAGTGAGACGGCAGCGATTGTACAGAGTCGAGGTATCTATCATTTTCCATTTGAAAAGCCAATTTTGGCCGACGACGATGAACAATGTTCGGCGCTTGGAAACAGTTCAACAAGTTGGGGTGCTAAATCGGTAGAGGCTTGTCTTATTGCTGAACGAGATGCCCCCTTTTCGCTTGGACAATTTATTTGGAGCGGTTTTGATTATATCGGTGAGCCAACACCGTACCATACAAAAAACGCCTACTTCGGTCAGCTCGATACAGCTACGTTTAAAAAAGATTCCTATTATATGTATCAAGCAGCATGGACCGATGTTCAAAAAAGACCAATGGTTCATCTTTTTCCGTTTTGGGACTTTAATGAAGGGCAGCTTATTGATGTAAGAGTTTGCTCCAATGCCTCACAAGTTGAAGTGCTGCTGAATGGCCAGTCACAAGGCCTGCAACTGTTGGATCATAAACACGGGACAAAACTTATCGGACACTGGAAAATTCCATATCAATCTGGAGAATTAAAAGCAATTGCTTATGACGATGAAGGTCAGATTATCGCAACGGATGTGACTCGATCGTTTGGCGATGCACAAAGCATTCGTTTAAAAGCAGATAAAGCAAGTCTTGTAGCTAATGGTGAGGACTTAATCTTTGTTGAAATTAGTGTGGAAGATCAGTGGGGCAACCTAGTTGAAAACGGGACCAACCGAGTGACTGTCCATATCACAGGAGCAGGACGCTTAGTTGGTTTAGATAATGGCGATAGCACGGATTATGATCAATACAAAGGTGTTAGTCGTCGCCTATTTAGTGGCAAGTTAATGGCAATTGTAGCGGCAACACTTGAAGCGGGAGAGATCCAATGTGACGTTTTCTCCGAAGGACTTACGAGTGCACAGATTCAATTTCAGGCAGTGCGTAGCCAGAATGCGGTCGTAGGAATTTCTGCATCAACAAAAAATAGGGAAAGAGCGATTGAAACTGGTACAATGAAAGAAACCCCTCTTCGCAAAATTGCGCTTTCTAGTCACTCTGGACAACGTTTTGATGCGACCAACAACAGAAAGGTTGTTCAAGTGCAATTATTTCCAGAAACAACTTCGTATCGAGAAATTGAATGGAGTGTGGTAAACGATGTGGGGATTGAATCAACTATTGCAAAAGTAGAAGCGCGAGGACAAGAGGCAATCGTTACGGCAGTTGGTGACGGTCATTTTAGATTGCGTTGTACGAGTAAAAATGGAACAAACAAAATCAAACTGATTTCTGAATTAGAGTTTTCTGCACAAGGGTTAGGAATGGCATATAAAGACCCATACGAATTTATTTCAGCAGGCTTGTATGATTTTAGCAATGGTGAAGTAAGCAATGGAAATGAGAGAGGTGTCGCGACAAGCCGTGATGGAGAGACGCAAGTTGGATTCTCATCAATTGATTTTGGTCGCAATGGTTCAGATACAATTACAATCCCGATTTTTGCTTTATCAAGTGATCTTTACACACTGCAAATATGGGAAGGCATCCCTGGTGAAGCAGGCAGCGAGCTACTAGGAGATTTTACGTACCAAAAAGAATCAAAATGGAATGTTTATCAAGAAGAAACATATCGCTTATCAAAAAAGCTACGTGGTGTGACCTCGATTTGTTTTGTTGTAAATCAAAAAATTCATATAAAGGGTTTTTTGTTTCAACAGAAAAATCGGGCTAATGAAGTGAACTTTGTTAATGAATGCGATCACATTTATGGTGATTCGTTTACTAAGACAGACGAGGCAATCGAACATATTGGCAATAATGTATCGATTGAGTTCACTAACTTGGATTTCACTCACGCGGGAGCAACGAAGTTATTTATTAACGGATATTCACCAATTGATAAGAATGCCATTCACATCCATATTGAAAACGAGCAATGTCAAAGCAAGCAAATGGTGGAATTTGATAAGTCTGACGGTTATGAAGAGCGTGCCTTTGATTTAGAAAAGATCCGGGGACTACAAAATGTGACGTTTGTTTTTTTACCTGGAAGTCATTTTCATTTTAAATCGTTTCGATTTGCCTAACCTGTGTAGGGGCTTAATGAGCCTGAAGGTGGCAAGTCGGTCAAAGGCCGTTTGACTATCAGAAGTTCATTAAGAAATGGGGCGTTCGATTATAATGGAAATTCAGGAAGCGTATAAACGTTTTGGACTTACAGAAGAAGCGAGCGATGAAGCGATTGAGAAGCAATTTATGTTATGGATTAGAAAGAACAAGGCAGACCCGTCAATTGATCTAGATTCCATCACAATCGCTTACGAAACAATTAAAAATTATCGAGCATACGGAGCGGATGGACCGAACCATTCTTCTACGTTTAAAGACAAGGTCGGGCATTTTTTCACTTATTACAAATTGCATGTAATAGGCGTTATTGCTCTACTGGCAGTCCTGATAGGAATTGGCAATACATTATGGAATAATTATCAACAAAGACTGTATTTAGCAAGCCTACCACCTGAAAATGTAGAAATGATGTTTTACGGTTCTTATTTACATTCAACTTTGTCAGCTGATGAAGATGCAGAACTTATGTTGGAAGCAAATATTATTGAGATGATGCCTTCATGGGAACGGGTTATTACGACGATTCATGCCATAAATGGGGCTGATACAACCGATGTTGGCGCGCAACAAAAAAGCGCAGTTATTCTAGCGACTGAACAACCAGATATGTACATTATGGATCTTGAGTCATTTGAACGCTATGTGGGCAGTGGTATGTTTGCCCCATTAGATGAAATAAGCGAACAGATTTCAGAAGAACAATGGCATTCTGCCACAGCAGAAGAAGATACAACAGAATACGTTTACGGTCTCGAAGTGGCAAATAATCCAACCTTTACAGGGGTCACTGTCGACGAGAATTCTACAAAAATAGCAGCAGTCCGTAGAGACGCAGAAAATAAAGAAAATGCGTTAGAGCTTATACAAGAAATGGCTGCTGGGATGTAAGGTTTCTGGTTGATAGAATGGTTTTTTGCCCCTGAAAGTCGTAAGCGTGCCGAGTATAGTAAAGAAGGAAGCAGCTCGCAGCTGTTTCCTTCTTTACTGTACGTTTATTCCGCGTTTTCCCCAAGTTCTAATTCAACGATGACAGGGTAATGATCACTCGGGTATTGACCATTATTACGATAATCGTTAATTTCAATGGAAGTAGCTTGAATGTTTCTTGTTAGAACCCAATCGATTTTATTGTCTGCACCTCCCCCTGTAGGGTCATTAAAGTTGTTAAAGGTTCCGAGGTCTTCATTCATTGTCGTTTCAGCATAGTCCCACGGATCTTGGAACATGTTTTCTGCTGTTAAGGTTTCATATGGTTCACTACCAATTGGGGCATTAAAATCACCCGTTAAAATCATTGGAAGATTCTCGTCGTAATCAGTAATCTTTGATGCAATGAGGTTTGCGCTTTGTCGCTGTGCTTCTGCTGATTGGTGGTCGAAATGTGTATTTACAAAATAGAATTGCTCATCCGTATCTTCTTCTTGGAACTTAGCCCATGTTACCATTCTGGGAATAGAATTACCCCATGATGTCGAACCGACTACGTCCGGTGTATCCGAAAGCCAATAATGACCAGATTCTACTGGTGTAAATCGGTCAGACTTATAATAAATTGCCATGAATTCGCCGGAGGTTCCACCTTCACGTCCTAATCCAATCCAGTCGTAGTCTGTTAAATCATTATCAAGCTCAGTAACTTGGTAATGGTGTACTTCTTGTGTGCCAATTATATCCGCATCCTCAGACTCTAGAAAAGACTGAATAGTTGGCCGACGTTCTGTCCAACTGTGTGGAGATGGATCGTTTGCGTTTCCATTTCTTAAATTAAAAGACATGACTTTCAGCTGATTTTCCTCCTCGCTGAGTGTAATTGCGTGGGTATCACTCGTACCACTAACTACATGTGATCCGAAAAAGAAGACAGAAAATAGAGTAAGTGTTCTCAATGGTTTTTTCATTGAACCAACCTCCTTTTTATGGAAGTTACCCTGATTAGAGGCGTTAAAACATGTTTTAAGTTGGGAAAATTAGTTAGAATACTAGATTACATGATTACTAGTTTTTTTGATGACTCTATTGACCTCCAAACTCCATTAAGGCGTATAATAAGGAATCAAAAGGGGGAACCGGGCATGTTTCAGCGAGTGTATCAATGGTTAGGACTTCGACGGTTTCGACGAAAGATTTTAATCGTGTTTTTATTTTTTTCGATCTTGCCAATCTTGTTTATAGGCTTTGTCTCGAAACAATTAGCTGATCGCAGCTTAATTGAAACATATAATGAGCGAAATGAAGCGCATCTTTTAAATGCTAGTAGATTAATTGATCGTTCACTGGAAGACATTGTTAATATTCAACGGCTCATATTAGCAGACCGTTCTATTCGGCAAGAATTGATTCGGAGTAACGAACAGATGACTGAAGGGGCAGGGACGATCGGTGTTGATACATACAGGAACTTGCAGCGGCTTTTATCCAATTATTTGATTGACCAACGTTATGTTGACTCAGTCTGTTTATTCGATAATTGGTTTCGTTCCATATGTCACGGTGGGACTGCAGAAAGAGATGCTCAAACATTTCAAACAGAGAAATGGTATTTAGATGCATTGGATGAACATGGCGGTGAGTTATTATTTTCTGTAAATGTGTTTGGGAATGATCAAGAGACATTTTCGTATGTAAAATCACTGAGGGATCCAGATGAGTTCCGACTTGATACAATTGGCTTGCTTGTTGTGACGATTGATAAAGCATTACTAGAAGATGTAAACACGAGTGCAGAAGGTGACTTAATTGTTCAAGCTAACGACCACACGGTCCTCGATACACGAAGTGATCCCGGCATTCAAGAAGGAATCAATGCAAGAGCGCTAGAAGCGCAGGATTATATATTTAATGAGTATACGAATCCTTTATCAGGATGGACATTGTACTCAGTAATTGATGAGGGAAAGCTGTTGGGGCAATTAAATAATATTGGTGCGGTGACATTTGGACTTGGAGGCATATTATCCGCTCTCTTAATCATGGCGATGATACCGTTGTCTAGAAAATTAAGTAGACCATTGTCGCAGTTATATGATAGCGCTATCAATTTATTTGACAACCCATCTGATGAGCAGAAGAGTGGACTGGATGAGTTGAAAGTAATTGATGGGACATTTCGACGTGTGGCTTCACAAAACAAACAACTAAGTGAACGGTTGATGGAAGCAAAACTTAGAGAAAAGGAAGCTGAATTGCGGTTATTGCAGGCACAAATTAATCCGCACTTTTTGTATAATACATTGTCATCAATCTATTGGATGGCGCAAATGCAAAAGCAATCAGATATAGCTCAAATGGCAGTCTCTTTATCTGAAAGCTTTAAAATTAGCTTAAACAACGGTAGAGAACGAATTCCGTTAAAGAAAGAGTTAGAACATATTAAGCACTATATGACCATTCAAAATTTGCGTTTTAAGAACAAATTTCACTATGTAGAAGAGATCGATGACTCTTTATTAGAGAGAGAAGTCATTAAGCTATTGTTACAGCCAATCATTGAGAATGCAATTGTTCATGGTTTAGAGAAGAAAATAGGGACTGGTTGTGTTGTACTTTCAGGTCGGGAAGAAGAAGGCATGCTAGTGTTCCGGATTAAAGATGACGGTGTCGGTATGGAGCAAACTGCAAAAGCAATGTCAGGGTTTGGTTTAAATAACGTTCTTGAACGAATTAAGCTATATTATGGAGAAGAGAGTGGACTTGAGATTGTAAGTAAAGTTCAGCAAGGAACGGTTGTAACGATGCGCTTGGCATTAAAAGAAGGAGGATACAATGCTACGAATAATTATTGTTGATGATGAGCAGCTTATGGTGGATGGTATGGTACAAATGGTAGATTGGAACTCAAAAGGCGCCAAAGTTGTCGGAACAGCAGGTAATGGCGATGAAGCATTGAAACTTGTCGCATGTGAGAAACCCGACTTAATTTTTACAGATATTGAAATGCCGGGGATGAACGGGCTCGATTTTTTAGAGGCAATCAAGCCAATCTCTCCGGAGTCAATGTTGTTTATTTTTAGCGCCCATACTGATTTTCAATATGCAAAAAGAGCTTTAAAGCTTGGGGTACTCGATTATTTGGTTAAACCAGTGACCGTAACGATGATCGAAGATGCCTTGGACCGAGCGATGGTGCAGGAACGTAAGCATGAACGGTTCGCTCAGCAATGGAGTTATGAGAGTTTTTCAAAAACAAATCATGTTGCAATTAAAAAAGCATTAACGTTTATTGCAGAATACTATGGTAAGGACATCACTATTGATTATGTAGCAGAACATATTGGTATGAATGCCTCTTATTTTAGCACGTTGTTTAAAAAAGAAATTGGCTTATCGTATATAAAATATTTGACGAAGTACCGAATGGAGACGGCAAGACGATTGCTTCTAATGGGTGAGAAGGTGATAGATGTAAGTGAGAAAGTAGGCTATCAATCGTATCGTCATTTCTCCGAGACATTCAAGAAACAGTATCAAATGCTGCCAAGTGAAATGAAAACAAGAGGCGAGTAGAAAGCAAGCGAATGACGCTTGCTTTTTTTCTACCTAAAAAATTCGGACATAAACTAATTTTTGAAGCGCTTACATTAGGAGGGACTACGTATTAAACTGATAAAAAAGGAGGGGACAAAGATGAGAAAAATGAATTTTCCACTTGTTTTGCTTTCTTCAATGGTATTCATCGCTGGCTGTTCTTCAAGTTCCGATGGAGATACGCAAGGTGGCAGCGAAGAGCGTGAGATCAATTACTTATCGAATCGGACAGCAAACCAAGGGCAACCACGAATCGTATTACCCATTATGGAACAGTACCAAGAAGAGAATCCCGATGTTTCTTTGAACTTAGAAACGATTGAACAATCGGATATTGTTCAGCGCATCCAACTATTAACTGCTAGTAATGCGCTGCCAGATATGTTTGTTTATGAATCGGCTCAATTAAATGACTTAATTGCGGGCGAATACATAGTGAATATCGAGAATGCGTTTGAAGAAGCGGATATGCTCGATACCGTGCGTCCAGCTGCGATTGATTTAATGCAGCAACTCAGTGGCACTGGAGAAATGTATGCGGTACCAATGGAATTAAATATTGAAGGGTTTTGGTATAACAAAGAGATCTTTGAATCATTAGGACTTGAAGAACCTCAAACATGGGATGAAATGATGGAAATTAGCGATGTGCTTTTGGAAAATGAGATTCAGCCGTTTGCCTTGGCTGGTCAAGATCGATGGCCAATTACCCGGCTGATTAATGCTTTTGCGGTGCGCTATTACGGAGTGGATGCGATGCAACGTGTAGCAGACGGGAATTTATCAATTACAGATTCTGGTTTTATTACAGCAGCACAAACGATCCAGGAAATGAATGATAACGGCTATTTTGGTCAAGGGGTTAATGCAATGGATTATGATGCGGCAACTGGTTCTTTTTTAACTGGTCAGTCCGCGATGTATTATATGGGAAGCTGGGCACTTGGAGAGATGAATGATGAAAATCAAAATCATATTGGTGGACCCGAAAACATCGGTTTCTTTAATGTCCCCTTGGTTGAAGGGGGAGAAGGAACGCTTGAGGACTACATGATGAATGCTGGTTTAATAACCGTTTTTTCTCAAGCTGGATTTGATGAATCCACACGGGATTGGTTCGAATATTTGTATACTCATTACGCAGATCATGCGATGAGTGAACATGGAATGGTTTCTGGACTTGCGACAAGTGTGGAACCAGAAGAAGATGATCCGTTGACTCAACTTGTACTTGATGAACTTGAACAAGCAGAAAGTAGTGCACTTTGGTTTGAAGCAACTTTTAACGCGCGAAAACAAGAACTTGCCGAAACAAACGCACAACAACTGATTGGAGGATCCATGACACCTGAAGAGTTCATGGGCGCACTGGAGGATTAATGGATTAAAAAAAGGGTTAAGCATATATGCTTAACCCTTTGAAAGGAGGAACCGAGTATGGAAAAAGTATTAGGAAATAAAAAGACAATCCTCTTCTTTGTAGGACCAGCATTACTCATTTATTTATTGTTATTAATCGTGCCTTCGCTTTGGTCGATCGGGTATTCATTTTTTGATGGTTCACCAATTAGAGGCTTTGAGTTTGTTGGTTTTGCAAATTATACAACAGCTTTATCAGATAGCCATTTTATCGATAGTCTCCTAGCAAGTATCAAATATGCAGCATTTGTAACGACGGGGCAAGTTGTCCTTGGTCTTGCGTTAGCATTGCTGTTTGTCTTTTTCCTGCAAAAGTATTCGTCATTAGTTCGGACGCTTATTTTTTTTCCAGTTATATTACCTGCTGTTGCGGTAGCGCAACTTTTTTCGAAGCTCTTTGAATATTCACCACAGTTAGGTTTTGTCAATGACTTGCTCGTTACATTGAACTTAGATGGATATGTTCAAGCTTGGCTTGCACAAGGAGAGACAGCATTTGGCGTGTTAGTTCTCATGGATATTTGGCGTTCGATGGGCTTTTACGCAATTATCCTTTATACAGGTTTGATTGATGTGCCAGATGATGTGATTGAAGCAGCTCGACTTGACGGAGCGAGCGGATTCCGTCTTATAACAAGCATTGTGCTACCTATGATTCGACCAATTCTGTTATCAGCTGTCATTTTCAGTTTGAACGGGACTTTAAAAGTATTTGAATCAGCCGTTGCCTTAACTGGGGGTGGGCCTGGGAACAGCACAACGATGTTAACGATGTACATGTACAACACAGCCTTCTCATATGGCGAGTACGGGTATGGAAGTGCAATCGCCGTTTACTTACTGATTATGTGTTTAATTGTAACGTTATTCATTTACCGCTTTGCACGAAAGAACGTCGCATAAGGAGGAGGAGTAAGGATGAAAGCAACGATCGGCACTGATCAAGACACTGTAAGAAAAAGCAAGCAAGCGGGAGTGGGGTTATCCATTATAGGTAAAGTGTTCATTGGAAGCTTTTTGTTAATGACAGTGTACCCTATTGTTTGGTTGTTGTTGTCTTCATTTAAGGAGCCAGCTGAATTTATTACGAACTCGATGAATGCATTGCCAGAAGGACTGTATTTTGGCAACTATGTAGAAGCGTGGAACACAGGGAATATGGGTGTGTACTTTCGTAACAGCATTTTGGTTACTTTTCCTGCGCTCGTTTGCATTATTTTGTTTGGTTCAATGGCGGCATTTGCAATCGAGAAGTTACGTTGGAAGTTGAAAAACGTAGTTATGCTTCTGTTTTTGGCAGGTATTATGATTCCTGTGCAAATTGTCTTGTTACCGTTGTTCCAAATGTATTTTAATGCGAACTTGCTCAATAGTCTGTTTGGTCTTGGATTGGTATATCTTGTATTTGGGTTGCCACTCACCATTTTCTTGTTTACAAGTTATTTCAAATCAGTTCCAAATGAGTTGATTGAAGCAGCTGTTGTTGATGGAGCTACGATCTATCAGATCTTCTTTAAGCTCGCATTTCCATTAATAAAAAATGCAATTGTCACTGTTGCTCTTGTCCAGTTTTTCTTTGTCTGGAATGATCTGATCTTTGCAATGAGCTTTATTAGTGATTCTGAACTGCGTACAATTCAGACGGGATTAATGAGTTTTGCAGGTGAGTATGGACAAAGAGAATGGGGACCAACATTTGCGTCTATTTCATTAGCGGTAGTTCCAATTTTAATTTTATACGTATTTTTAAATAAGCTTGTTATGAAAGGTATGACAAGTGGAGCTGTGAAAGGATAAAAATAAGGAGTGGATAACATGATTTCAATAACGAAAATGACGTGTGAAGATACTGAAAACCCAATCGGATTAGATTGTGAAACACCACGGTTTAGTTGGATTGTAAGGAGTAGTCGTCCGGATTACAAACAAACGCGCTACGAGCTTCAAGTGATGACAGACAATGGAGGACAAGAAGTCATTTGGTCAAGGCGGGATTTTACCGACCAATCCATTCATGTTCAGTATGATGGTCCGCCACTTGAGTCGTATAAAGGTTATTACTGGCGCGTTCGGGTTTGGGCGGAAGATGAACGATCAGGCTGGAGTGAAAGTGCATATTTTGCTATGGGAATTCTTAAAGTAGAAGAATGGAAAGCTGACTGGATTACATCAGCGAATGCGAGTGAAGCAAATACGTTCGCTTGTGGAAAAGAGTTTCAAGTTAAAAAAAATGTTTTTAAGGCAGTTATATATGCTACAAGCCTAGGGTTATATGAACTCACGTTAAATGGTTCTCAAGTGAGTGACTATGCGTTAACACCAGGCTGGACCAACTATCATAACCGAATTCAATATCAAGCGTATGATGTCACGAGCTACTTGCAAGCTAACAATGAACTTCGAGCTATTATTGGAGAAGGCTGGTATAACGGACATTTAGGTTGGGCAGGCGAAAAAGATACGTATGGAAACAAAAATGGGCTACTTGTACAAATGAGAATTGAGTATGAAGATGGTGAAGTTGATTGGGTCATTACAGATAGAAGCTGGCAAGAGCTTGAGACGCCGATTCTAATGTCAGATCTCTATAACGGTGAAATGTATGATGCGCGCATTTCATTTGAACCTATTGGTCAAATGCGTGGCTTCTCTTATCCGAAAAGCCACCTAGTTGCGCAGGAAAATGAACCGGTAGCTGTGTTTGAACGTTTAGCACCACAGCGTTTGTTTAAAACACCAAAAGATGAGCTTGTGCTCGACATGGGACAGAACATGGTCGGTGTGATTGAACTGAAAGTGAGAGGAGAAGAAGGGCAGACAGTTCAACTTGTACATGGCGAGGTGCTTGATAGCGATGGAAACTTCTACCGCGATAATTTGCGAACGGCTGAACAAAGCATCTCCTATATTTGTAGAGGTGAAGGTGAAGAAATGTATCGGCCTCACTTTACGTTTCATGGTTTTCAATTTGTGAAGCTTACGGGTTTTCCAGAAGACGTGCGAGCTGAAGACTTTACTGGGTTGGTCCTTCATTCAAACATGGAACAAATAGGTCTGTTTCAAACATCCGATACGTCTATTAACCAGCTTCAACATAATATTCTGTGGGGACAGAAGGGGAACTTCGTTGATGTGCCAACAGATTGTCCACAAAGAAATGAACGACTTGGTTGGACCGGGGATGCTCAAATGTTTATCCGTACTGCCAACTTTAATATGGGAACGAAGCGTTTTTTCCAAAAATGGCTACGAGATTTAGCGTTTAATCAAAGTGCGAGTGGTTCAGTCCCATTTGTTGTTCCTGATATTTTAAACGGTCAGTTTAACGGCAACCAAGGTCGGAACTGTGCAGCTTGGGGAGATGCAGCTGTCATTTGTCCTTGGACACTGTATTTAAGCTACGGGGATGATCGAGTGTTATCAGAACAATATGAAAGTATGAAAGCATGGGTTAATTATATTCGTAGTACGAGTGAGGCAGGGGTTTTATGGCAAGGTGAATTTCAGCTAGGTGACTGGCTTGCGTTAGATGCTGAAGAAAACAGCTACTATGGCGCCACGGATAATGATCTAGTTGCTTCGGCTTATTATGCCTATTCTACGAAACTTCTGGCAAAAACAGCTCGAGTATTAGGAAAGCTTGATGATTATCATCAATACAAGAACTTGTTTAAGAAAATCAAACAGGCGTTTCAAGATACGTATATCACTGGAATTGGCAAACTGTACTCGGATACACAAACAGCCTATGTACTGACGCTTCACTTTGGATTGGCACCTAAGCACGAACGCCAAGCCCTCGCTGATCAATTGGTTAAACTCATTCGCCAAAATGACAACCATTTGACGACTGGTTTTGTTGGTACACCATATTTATGCCATGCCTTGTCTGATAATGGGTACACAGATGTGGCATATGACTTGCTTTTCCAAAGGAGTTACCCATCTTGGTTATACCAAATTGATCGCGGCGCAACAACGATGTGGGAACATTGGGACAGTATTAAGGAAGATGGTTCGTTTTGGAGTACCGATATGAACTCATTTAATCACTACGCATATGGATCAATTGGAGATTGGATGTATCAAAACATTACTGGTTTTGATTTAGTAGAACCAGCTTATAAAACATCAATTCTAGCACCAAAGCCAACGACAAGGCTGTCTTCGGCAAAAGGATCACTCGAAACGCCTTACGGAAAGTTGGTATTGGACTGGTATTTAGAAGGGGATACGTATACTGTAAGCGGTACTGTTCCAGAAAATACAAGTGCCTATATATGTCTTCCTATTGTGGGCGATTTTAAAGCGTTTGAAGAAGAACAACTGGATTTATCAAATATTGATGCTGAAGAAATGGAAACACTTAAAAGGCATCTTCGTAAAGATAGTGTGTTGCTAAAACGAAGTGCGGGTACCTTCTCGTATTCGTATCAAATTAGTGAAATTAAAAATTAATATAGAAGAAAAAGATTCGATAAAGCCCCCTCATCCAATGAGCGGGCTTTATCAATTTGTAATTGAATCGAATGACGTGAAGTGAACAATCTTGCTTTTTTTTATCTATCCATGTAAACTAAACCTATTACAGATATTAGAGATCTGCAATAGGTGTGAGGTGTGGTTAAATGAAATATTCAAAAGCAACAAATTATGCGTTACACACAATGGTTTACTTGACCCTTGCCCCAAAAGGGAATGCAGTGGGCGTTGAGCAATTAGCGAAAGTACAAGATCTTTCGCCAACCTACTTGTCTAAGATTCTGACGAAGTTAGTGAAAGCGGGTTTAATTGAATCCAACCCTGGGGTGAATGGTGGATATAGCATTTTAAAACGTGCGCACACAATTTCATTTTTAGATGTCATTCAAGCAATTGAAGGACAAACGACGTTATTTAGTTGTTCACTCGAACACGATGATCTTTCTAGAAATGACGACTGTTTAATTGAACAAGTGATGGCAGAAGCGGAAGCGAAGATGAGAGAGGATTTAAACAGTAAGTACATTGTGGATATTGCTAAGATTATGAAAGAAAAAAAGGAAAAGTAATCCTTTTTTTTAAGTTAATTAAAGATATAAAGAATCTGTAATATATGTAATGAGATGGGGAGGCAATCAAATGTTAGATTGTATCGTAATTGGTGGAGGGCCTGCTGGATTAAATGCAGCGCTCGTACTTGGTCGAGCAAGAAAGAACGTGATTTTATTTGATGAAGATAAACCAAGAAATCGCGTCACAAGTGAATCTCATGGATTTATCACAAGAGATGGAATTGAACCAGCTGAATTTAAACGAATTGCTCATCAAGATCTAGCTCATTACCCGAGCGTATCACTTTATCAACAGCGTGTGGTGGCCGTGGAAAAAGAGGGAAATTCTTTTTTAGTAGAAGCAGCGGATGGAACACATTTTACGGCAAAAAAAGTGTTGTTAACAACAGGGTTAGTAGACATACTGCCGAACATTAAGGGGATTGAGTCTTTTTATGGGAAAAGCTTATTCAGTTGTCCGTTCTGTGATGGCTGGGAGATGCGAGACAAAGCATTGGTCGTAATCTCAAAAAGTACGGATCATGCTGTTCATATAGCAAAGTTGCTTACCAATTGGAGTGACGATATTATTGTTTGTACAAACGGGAAGTGCGAAGTATCGGGTGAGGATAAAGCGTTATTAGCGGAAAAAAAGATAACCGTTATTGAAGATGAAATCAATAAACTGAGTGGAGAGAATGGTCACTTACAAACGATTCAATTTGTAGGAGGAAAAGAGATTAAACGTGATTCAGGTATTGTTATGACTGATTTAATACAAGCAACCGATTTTGCAAGCTCTTTAGAATTGGAAGTCAATCAGATGGGCGGCGTAGTGACTGACATGTTTGGTCGAACAAATCAGGTAGGTGTTTATTCTGCTGGGGACCATTCAATTGCGGGGCCATCGCAATTAATAATTGCTGCAGCTGAAGGCAATAAAGCTGCAGTAGGCGTCATTGCCGATTTAACGGAGGAATCGTTTCAACAAAAGAATTAAAGAAAAAGTTGTTTTAATGGTCATTCTAACTTACGGGTATTCAACATGTGACACTTGAATCTTATTTTTTTAATTGGCATGGAAGTATGGAAAACCGACTAAATTTTAGATAGAGGAAGAACGCTTTTCAAACAGAAAAGCGTTCTTTTTCACTTATTCTCCTGTCTTGGCAAATGCATGAATACGTTCGCCAATTTCATCACGAACGCGTTGGAAAAAAGCCCATTTCTCCTCATCTGTTCCTTCTGCTTTAGCAGGATCGTCAAATCCCCAATGCTCACGGCGAAGGTGAGGAGGAGTTGTTGGGCAGCGATCGGCGGCATCGCCACATAATGTAACAACCATATCGCTGTTATTAAGTAAGTCCATATGAATCGTATCTGATGTTTGCTTTGAGATGTCGATATCTACTTCTGCCATTGCTTTCACGGCATTTGGGTTTAAGCCATGGGCTTCAATTCCTGCACTATAAACAGTCCAATCATCGCCTAGATACTTTTTTGCCCATCCTTCGGCCATTTGGCTGCGACATGAGTTACCTGTACAAAGAAAGTAGATGGTTTTGTTTGTCATGGTGAGTAAACTCCTTTCATTTAACTGATGATGATCAACCAGAGATAGAGTCCGAATAAGGTAATGAACAATACTGGTAGTGTAATGACGATGCCTGTTTTAAAATAGGTTCCCCAAGAAATCTTGACACCTTTCTGAGAGAGAACATGGAGCCAAAGGAGTGTTGCTAATGAACCGATTGGTGTAATTTTTGGTCCTAAGTCTGAACCGACTACATTTGCATAAATAAGTGCTTCTTTTATTAACCCGGTCGTAGCAGTAGTGTCAATTGCAATAGCATTAATCATGACGGTTGGCATGTTGTTCATGATTGATGACAAGATTGCTGCTAAGAAACCCATGCTCATTGTTGCGACAAAAAGTCCTTGTTCAGCAACGTAGTTAATTCCAACGGCTAATAAATCGGTCAAACCGGCGTTTTGAAGTCCGAAGACAACGACATACATTCCAATTGAAAAGAAAACGATGTTCCAAGGCGCACCTTTTATGACAGTGCGTGTTTCAACTGCTGGGCTCTTGCTCGCAATCGCTAAAAAGACGAGTGCCACGAGGCCTGCGACAAGCGATACTGGAACATGGATTAACTCACTAACAAGATAACCAATGAGTAAAACGGCTAAGACAAACCAAGATAGGTTAAACATTTTTGGATCCTTAATGGCTGTTACAGGCTCTTGAAGCTTTCCATAATCATAACGTTTTGGAATGCTTTTTTTGAAATAAAAGTACAACACAAGAATGCTAGCAACAAGTGAGAAGAAGTTCGGTACGATCATGCGCGTCGCATATTCGATAAAACCAATCCCGAAAAAATCGGCAGAAACAATGTTGACTAAGTTACTAACGATAAGCGGCAGAGAGGTTGAATCGGCAATAAAACCACTCGCAATGATAAATGGAAAAACCATCTTCTCACTAAAATTTAAAGAACGTACCATTGCCAACACGATTGGCGTTAAAATTAAAGCCGCGCCATCATTAGCAAAAAAGGCCGCAACGATCGAACCAAGTATACAAACATAAACAAACATGAGGACGGAATTTCCCTTGGCTGCACGAGTCATATGTAGGGCGGACCATTCAAAAAAACCAATCTCATCTAAAATTAATGAAATCAAAATGATGGCTATAAACGTAAGAGTGGCGTTCCAAACAATACTTGTTACCTCAATGACATCACCAAATGAGACAACACCAAGAAGGAGCGCAATGATGGCACCGCCACAAGCAGACCACCCAATGTTAAGGTTTTTAGGTTGCCAAATAACTAGAACAAGCGTAATGATAAAAATAGCTGAAGCTAAGATGACTGAAGTCAACTCGTTATTCCTCCTTTGCCGTTAGCCGCAATTGACTGGTGTTTCTTTCTTTAAAAGTTTGAGGAGATCTGGGTCTTCATCATCGATTTGAGCTAAGATGAGTTGAATCATTGGTGTATGATAGGAATCAGGGTCCATAGAATAAAAGCGCCATTGTCCCCGGCGTTCTTCTTTTAAGAGTCCGGCTTGTTTTAACTTTCGTAAATGTTGGCTTACAGCAGGTTGACTCATATCAAACATATCAACAAACTGACAAACACAATATTCCTTTTTTGATACAAGTTTCATGATTAACAATCGTGTCGGGTCACTTATAAGTTTCATACATTCGGCGGTTTTTGCTGAACTTAATTTAACTGTTTCCATACGACACCTACTTTCCATGGAGATTATATAACGTTTTACTTATATAAGTCAATTGTTATATAAACATTTACTATTTAGTTCGTGATATCGTGACGTTCCTTGCATTCAGTGATAGATGTTTTGTATGATCAAAATTGTTTACAAGTATGATGGGGTAAGTGAATAGAGGAAAAAGAGATGACGTTCGTTTATCTATACGGCTGGAACAGGAGGGGCTTTATGAAAAAAGCAATCATGACAGTAGTAATGCTTACCCTTATGACAGGTTGTGGAGATGAGGAAGAAATAAAGTTAATTGAATCAGCACAAGGATTTATAAATCATGTTGTAGATGGTGAATACGAAGCTGCGGTTGAGAAGTTTGACGAGAGAACAAAGGAAAGTTTACCAGCAGAGCAATTGGAAATCGTTTGGAATGAATTAGAAGACACATATGGTTCGTTTGTTCAATATGAATACGAGGAAACCATTCAAGAACAGGAGCTAGAAATCCTTCGTTTTGCTGGAACGTTTGAACAAGTGGAGACAATGCTGACTGTGACGTTTAATGAAGAGGAAGAGATTGTTGGTTTTTTGATTCAGTAATCTGTTGCAGCCCTGGCTCCTCTAATGCAGCAAGTACCTTTGCAGTCCCACCACGAACAAATGTGGGTAACTACCAGTAAACGTACTCACAAGAATGAATCATAAAGGATATAGCAAGCTATCAAAAAAAGCAAGAAGTTGAAAGGAGTCATCCATGAAAATCGTCGTTACTGAAGCTGCTGCTAGTTGGTTTAAAAATGATTTTAATATTGATAAAAACGAAAAAGTGAAGTTTTATGCACGTATTTACGGATCTAGTCCTGTTCAAGAAAATTTCGCGCTTGGTTTTGATAAGGAAACCGATCCGAATAATGAAGCTGTCCACACGGAAGTGAACGGGGTCTCGTTTTACATTGAGGATGAGGATGTCTGGTTTTTTGATGGGCATGATCTCCACGTTCATTACGATAAAGAAGAAGATGAATTGATTTTTGATTATAAGAAATGAGAAAGGAACAAAAGCTGCCATCTCCATATTAGAGGGCAGCTTTTTCTTTACCAAAGAGACGGAAGTGGACCTCTTTCCCCGTATATTGGATCGCAGGATGGTTTTGGCACATCTTTAATCACTTGTAGATTCCGTTCCGACTCGATGGGATCACCTGTGCATAAATCATAGGCAACACCATCAGGATAAGCACCTATGACCGCAAAATTATCGCTACCATCAACGTATTTATGACCAAAACCAGCTGGGAGAATGAGTACGTCGCCACGCTCTACAAACACTTCTTCTCCCTGGACTCCACCTACATGTAGAGTGGCGTGACCAGCATCTACAACAAGCACTTCATGGGAGTTGCTATGATAATGATGATAGTCAAATACACCACCACGCCATGTATTGCGCCAATGGTTGGCTGTTAAAACCGCTTCAATTTCATCGCCAATTTCAAAAACATTTTTATAGTGCAATAAGGAAAAAGAAGGATGATTGGGAATTTTCCCATCGTTGGCATACGAATACGTTTTGATGTCTATTTGCCCCTGGGACTTCATTTATCTTCCTCCGTTCGTTTTTTTACTTCTATACCACTTTAAATAAAGGATAAAACGTGGACAGATACCGTTGACAATTAATCAATATACTCGACATTTGAGATAACAATCTCACGGTTCCTATAGACATACTCAACACGGTGAAACCCGCTGCCACCGTCTGTGTGAAAATCAAGAACATGAACGAAATTGGAGTCGTCTTCTCTTAATACCTCAACAATTTCCTGAATGTCTTCCTCCGTTACATTTTCGTTGTATTCAACTCCATCAGCACCTAAAAGCAAATGATCAAGTAATTCCACTGATGATTTCTTCTTTTGTGCCTCGTTTATGTAGATAATGAGTATGAGTGAAGTGATTATTGCAGAATAGATGTAAGGATTGTTGTTTTTTTTCTTTGACATGGCACCCTCCAGCCGATAAGGCTCACACGTTATTTGGAAAAGACAACGTTTGCGATAGGTGCGCTACTTAGTCAAAAAACAAGAAGACCACTTATTCGAGTGGTTCTTCTTGTTTACGTCTTCCCTATTACAACTCTACTAATTTCCTGGAAAGAGCGTCTAACTCATCAAAAAGGGTCAGAGAGATTTGATGTTGGTCAACCTGTTTGCGAATTAGAGAACGGAATTGTTTAAGTTCTTGTCTATATCTCTTTGATCCGGTTTTTTCAAGAAAGAGGATGGTGGATGCTTGGAAAGACAGCAGAAGATATGATTTTGTATTTATGCTACGACGTGCGCGCCAGAGTGCTTCCAGCAAGAGCTTTGCAGATAACTGGTTTTCTTTAATGACAGTTAGTTGAACCGGGTTTGAAAACATCCGCCATCTATCAGGGAGCAGAGCAGCACCATCGGAAGTCCTGTAATTAAATGGCTGATACTCATGATAAAGGTGAAACAATTGTGTCCCTGCGCTTTGTGCCGTAATACGAGTGGTAGTGATGGCGGCGACAGCATGATCTTCACCAAGCAAACGGAACCCTCCGGAAAGTGGTTTGTTTGTATTAGGTCGATACTGAACCGTTGCTTCATAGTCATCTAAATGAATTGATTCTCCCTCAAATAAAACGAGGTGTGCTGGGACTTGATTGACTTGCAAGGGCATCTGCTCATTCCATTGTGGGTAATCGCTATATATCATTGTAATGCCACGGCGCTTTTTACTCTGAATGCTTGCCCTTGAATTGGTTGTACCGCCTACAAGTGGAAGGCCGCGGTGTTTGGCAAAACGAATCAGCTCAGGTGTAAGCGCGTCGTCACCCGGCATAGTGAACATGCCACGGCGAATCATTTGCCGGGCTGTTTTTTCAGCATGCTGCAAAGCTGTCATTTCGTAAGGTCCAAGTCCTGATAAAATGTGCAGTGCACCGACCTCAGGGTTAAGAGCTTGGATGGCAGACATTACAACTGGATTAAATCCACTTAAATAGACTTGTGCCGCAACATCGTATTGATCAATTAATTGAGCGACTTGTGCTTCTAACCCATTTGTTTTGATTTCTAGTGATAGAATCAATTCTTTCCCTTTAATATAGGCAAAAACTTCTTCAAGTGTTGGAATGGTTACATTAGGGTATTGAGCATAAATATCTTCCCATTCCGGATTATCCGTTTTGTTTGCCGTTAACTGTTTTAGTTCGGCAACTGTCATATCCACAACATAGCCGCTGCCATCTGTTGTTCGATTAACCGTATAATCATGAATAACAACGGGTACGCCATCTTTTGAAACCATAATATCAATTTCAACCGCTTCAATTCCTCGCTCATAAGCAAGCTCAATCGCGGGCATCGTGTTTTCGGGCGCAAGAGAATTGACGCCACGATGAGCGATGAGTAGTGGTTGTTGAATTAGGCTGTCTTTCGTTTGAAAAGCGTTCAGCGCTCGTGCAGCTGTTAGTGGATAAGCTGTTTCAATTCCAGCTATCCCTGAAGCAATAAGTTGTTGGATAGCTAATTCATTTTCGGCGCCAGATGCCCAGATGGTGACCGCGCGATTGCGGAAGAAGCGAACTGTTTCGGCCGTTACAGCAGTAGCTGGAAGAATGGCAGTAAAGCATGTGCTCCTACGTACCGCACGAATAACATCTGCAAGCGAGTGGTTCTGTAAATAAGAAGATGTCACGCGTAAGGCGCCAGCATAGCCAGAATAAAGCGTCCGCATTGATTGAATGATTGATACCTGTGTGGAAATAATGACACAGTCATCTATTTGTTTTTGTTTTAACAAAGTATGAACGGCAGGGACGAGTGTGGCTTTATCTAATTCAATGAGAGGGAGTCGTTTATCTTTAATTTCATCTAGAGTATCTGAAAGCAGAGAATGTCTATTAATAGCGAGCAACTCGCCACGGTGTGAGTCTACTTTTATTAAAAAGGAAGCTGTGTTTTCAGGCAACGAAGCTGGCATACCAAAGGAACTATCAATTAATGTCGGTAGGGCAGCAAGTGTTGAAGCTGCTTCTTTTGTATCTAGTACAAATTCTTTTACCTCTGGAAATGGAATGAGCTCGGGCGCCCCATTTGGTCCAAAGAGCATTTTCTTAGGTGTAGGATTTGGTTGTTCAACAAAGTCTCGAGAAGGGTTCTTCGTATCAATTGCACTAACCCGCTCAAGTGAATGGCCTTTAGCAGAAACGCCTGGATGAGCAGTGAGTCCATAGCAGAGTGCATTTTTAAAGAGCGCCGCATCAACGAGTTTTTTGTCAGCATCAAGCAAGATGATTGCATCGCCACCGTTTGCCATTTGAAAGCTACCACAGCCCCAACTGCAATTAGGAATAAGCTTTGGCACATTGTCCATTGTGGCTTCCATTTCATAGTCAGGTGTGACTCCATATAACGTCTTAACCGCTCGTGCATTGCGAGCAATTAAAGCCGGGGTATAAGGTGGAAGCACAGCGCCTTGAGGAAACTGGTACATCGCTTTATTCGCAACACCATTTTCTTCAACTTTGTTGCCGAAATAGTAGCCACTCAAATCAATTGCTTGCCCTGTGATATTGGAGATTTCTACGTATTCGTTTGTTCCTTCATCAAAATAAGGTGTATAGAGAAACTCTGTAATTAAAAGTGATTGGCTTGGTGGTGTTTCAATTCGTCTGATGGGACGCCTAACTGGAGCCGCCTGAAAAGCGGCAGTTAAATTGGATGAGAGCGAGATACGTTGAATGCTATGACCGTTACCATCAGCTCGTGCTGTGGAGCCACGATAAACAATTTCCCTATACGTTAGGTTTTGTAAATAAGGCACAAAATCAACGACACGGTAGTAACGGTCCATCAATAATAATTTATCGCCCCCATTACCAAGCCGAATCGTCCCTGTAGACCAATTGGCATCAATCAATGTCGGCACGTCCGGATCATTGTAAAGGCGGTCTTTACCAAACCATGGGAATTCAAAATCAGGAATTGCGCCATATACAGCTTTGAAGATTAAACCAGATTGGCACAGAAATAGTTCTTGGCCTGGTTCAATTATTGTTCCTTCTGGGAATTTTGCCATTCCTTCTCCTTCCCCTTGAAAAATGCCATCACCGATCATAAAACCACTTAAATCAATTGGTGCGTGATCGTAGTTTTTAATCGAAATAAACTCTTTGCCATCATCCGCCGCTGGTGCATCGTACATAAATTGGGAGATTCGAACGTTTGAAATTGGTTCTGATAAGGGGGACGAAGAAGTGGCTTGTTCATCAAAAATGACACCAGGTGTAGCTGGACCCATCGAAAGAAACACAGACTGTTCCACACCCCCGGGGGAAGGTAAGCCAAAATGAACACCAAATCCAGCGGAAATATCAGTACCACGGTAACTAGCTTGGACTAATTCAATACCTGATTCGTTATCCACGATGACAATACCGCGTGCTTCGCTATTTGAAAAGGCAGGGATATTCCCTGTTACCTCACTAATTTGACCTGGTACAAGGGTACTCATATGTCTTCGGTTAAATTCATCAAGCGTGCGCTGGGCTGAGTTTAGCCAAAACACATACGCTTGTTTAGGGCGTATTTGTACAGTATTTAATTCAAATGGTCGGTCCGCTCGAGTATCATCTGGATAGCGAAATAGCAAATGAACCTGTGCATCAGAGCCTAGAGTTCCAACGGATACGGTCTGATTCGATCGGTTATAAATCTCAAAGAATTCATAATCATCGGCTCCGGTATTATCCGGATGAATTTCTGTAATAAGAAGTGAATGGTGGCTAAGCTACTTCATAAAAATCCTCCTTTAGATTACGAGTACCATGCCAATATATTCATGACCATCTTCTTTTGTAAGCCTTTTCTTATACGTGCGAACAAAAAGCCGCTTTTGACTGTGGACAAGAAGCCTACCACAGGATTAGAACGATGACGAAAGTATAAAAAACAAAAGGATTGAGCAGTTTAGCTCAATCCTTTTGTATGGATAGTTACTTAATCGGTCATAAATTCGAGTGTATTGCCGTCGGGATCCGTGCAAAAAATTTGTTGAAAACCGCTTGTACTATTTTTCTTTTCAATAAATGGTACGCCTTGTTGTTCTAGGAAATCGATCGTTTCTTTATAGCTGTTGACACGAAAAGCAACATGTTCATTTCTTGAATTTATTTGATTACTTTTTTGATGCAAGACAGCCCCAGAACTTGCTTCAATGAGGTGAAGTTGTTGTGTCCCGATGGCGTACCAGGCACCTTTGAAAGTAAAGGGAGGGCGATCCAACTCGGGCAACTGAAGTTTATTGCTATAAAATGCCTTTGCTTTTTTAATGTCTTTTACGACAAGACTGACGTGGTGTATTTCTAATGCATGTAACATGATGATTTCCTTTCTTTGTTTGCTTAATAGTGTGTGTTACTTCAATGGGTCGGATTAGAAAAAGAGATTTTCATCCGTTCGGCCTCTTATTAGAAACGGCAAAACAGAAGTGATCGAGTGCATACTTTTTCGATGAAACGGATGCATAGAACTTCTAATGTCGTAGCGTCTAGTGTACTCTGGATGATCGAGATCTGCTCCAACCGTGGATAATGTGTATAAGCTTAATAGAGCTGTATTTTTAGGAGTGAGATAGTTGCAGGACCGTATCGTCATTTTTCTGATCCTTCCTATTTGTTTTTTGTTTCATCATTTCGGTAACCGTGAAAGAGCATAGGAAAGCAAAATCTACTTTAAAATGGAAGACTCGCATCTCGAAAGTTGTGTAAGAGAGTTCGTCATGTTCATTGATGGGATGCTAGAATAAAGGTAGCTGAACGCAGTAGTATATGGAAAACCTCGTTGATGAAGAAATCATATAGGTTTGGCGAGAAGATGTACAGTGAAGCGTTTTAACAAGTAAAGAAAGGCAGAACGGTTAAAAAAGAAGAAATGATAGAATAATCTATTAATTTTTAACGGTACTCGTATGGTACCATACCACTTTTTAAAGGTCAACTAGCTTCTGTTTCTTACCATCATGAAAAACAACATGTTGACTAGGTTTTACAATAAAGGTGAGGAGCACGCTTCATTTGATAGAATGGTTTTTAAAAGCGTAAAAAAATAGGAAGTTAAAAAGGAGAGTCTGTTGTATGGATATTCGGAAGGCGAAGCAAGAAGACGTGAGGGAGATTGTCCGTTTGTTAGCGGACGATGAACTAGGTTCTAAGCGTGAAAGAAATGAAGACCCATTACCAGAGACATATTTGGAAGCGTTTAAACAGATTGAGGCTCAAAGAGGCAACGACATACTACTAGGGATCGAAGACAAAGAGATAATCGGGTGTCTCCAACTAACTATTATTCCAGGTTTGTCGAGGCAAGGAATGAAACGAGCACAAATTGAAGGAGTGCGCGTGAAGCAAAACGTTCGAGGTAAGAAGGTTGGAGAAGCTTTGCTTAAGGAAGCGATTGCGCATGCAAAGTTGGAGGGATGTGGACTGGTTCAATTAACGACAGATAAACAACGCATTGATGCGCATCGCTTTTATGAACGGTTAGGTTTTTTGGCTAGCCATGAAGGGATGAAATTGTCTTTGGAAGGGATTAAAGAATAAGGCGGACAAAGGGAGAAGCTATCAAGGCAGTTAGGTACACTACAATGATCAACAACGCAAGATTCCGAAAATTTACTTATAAAGAACAGTTAGAGAAGGGGCGGTTCCTATAGGTGCACTATTCGTTGTTGTGGGGCTTTACATCATTATTAGTCTCGTAGTCATTGCCGTTGATTTTTTAGAAATAGGTATCAAGATTTCATTGCTTTATTTTCTAGTATTGCTTTTATCGCTTTATTGATCGGTGGTGTTCAATTAAGTATGAATCAAAAACAGAAAAAAATAGAAACACAGGAAGAAGTAGCGGCAACGAAAGATAAAGACCAGTTTATGTTTAGAATGAACGTAGAAGAGAAATTTTCGTATATCATAATTGCCTTTATTTTCGGAGGTTGGTTTTTAGCATCATTCACTACACAAGCTAATACACTAGAGGCGTATAAAATTGTTGAATGGAACATTTTTATGCTTGTATCTATTTTGGTTATATACATCTTTTTGTTTGTTTATTTTATGAAATTTAGTCGAATGCAAGAATAATTCTTGTGTTCTTTTTTTATATAGATAGAAGAAAATAAGTATTTCATTAGTCAATTTAAATAAACATATAAAATCGAGTTGACTAATAGGGATTAATTGAATAAAGTAGGTGATGAACTTTTAAATAAGAAATCAATCATGTTTATAAAAAGATTGACCCGAGGAGGAAATTAAGGTGGAGTTATGGTTAACAATTGCTGTTATTGCTTCTGTCATCGTCGTAGCGGCGATTTTATTTTGGATGCAGCGTAAGCACTTGTCGTTTTCGGTTCGTGTTTTAACAGCGCTTGGAGCCGGGGTTGCTTTAGGTTTTATCCTGCAATTTTTCTTTGACCCTGAATCAAGTGTTATTGTAAATGCGATGGAATGGGTCGGTATTATGGGGACTGGCTACGTTCGATTATTGCAAATGATTATGATGCCGCTAGTTTTTATTGCAATTTTAACTGCATTTACACGTATTAAAGCAGCGAAAGATGTTGGCAAGATCAGTGGTTTGGTTATCGGAATGCTGATTGTAACAACGATTGTCGCTGGCGTAGTTGGTTTAACTTCGGCATCGGTCTTTAATTTAAGTGCAGATGACATTCAAGTCGGTTCGGCGGAAGAAGAACGAGGCGCATCAATGGAAGAACGCTACGCAAACATTGAAGCAGACTCACTTCCACAACAAATTGTGCAATTGATTCCAACGAATCCATTCCAAGACCTGACAGGTGCACGGTCAACGTCCACACTAGGTGTGGTTATCTTTGCGGCATTCTTAGGCGTAGCCTACTTAGGTGTTCGTCGAAAAGAAACAGAAGCGGCAGAGATGTTTGAAAAAATTACTGGCGCGATTTTTTCCGTCATCATGCGGGTTGTTACATTAATCTTACGGCTTACGCCATATGGTGTGCTTGCTATCATGACTTCGACTGTTGCGACGAGTGACTTAGGAGCGGTCACCACGCTTGGCACATTTGTGATTGCTTCCTATGTAGCATTAGGTGTTGTGTTTCTCATTCACTTGCTCATCTTGCTATTTATGGGACTAAGCCCTGTACAGTATTTGAAAAAAGCATTTCCGGTGTTGGCGTTTGCTTTTACATCCCGTACGAGTGCAGCGGCATTACCAATGAATATCCAAACCCAGAAAAAGCTCGGTGTCCCAGAAGGAACAGCGAACTTTGCGGGCTCATTTGGGCTTTCAATTGGGCAAAACGGGTGCGCGGGTGTATATCCGGCAATGCTTGCCTTTATGATCGCACCAACAGTTGGTCAAAACCCGCTTGAGCCAGGCTTTATTGCGATGCTTCTCGCTGTAATTGCTATTAGTTCATTTGGAGTAGCTGGAGTTGGAGGCGGAGCAACATTTGCAGCGATTCTCGTGCTATCAGCAATGGACCTTCCAATCGCACTTGCAGGACTACTTATTTCGATTGAGCCATTGATTGATATGGGTAGAACAGCAGTGAATGTATCAGGAAGTATGGTAGCAGGTATTTTCACTTCGAAAGTGAAAAAAGATTTGAACCATGACGACTATCGCAATGACGAATTACGAATAGACGGAATGGAATCAAATAGCTAACAGAGATAATGGTGAAAAGCTGGGATATCTATCCCGGCTTTTCTTTTTGTTGTATGGCCGTTTGTTTAGAATGTGAAATTAGTTTGACTGATAGGAAAAACCTCACGCATACACTTTCTAAATGTCTTCTTTTGCTAGGATGATGGTCATGTTTTTTTGTCAGTAGTAGACGATGGGAAAACCTTCCTATAAACTGGAAAAAGAGATAATGGTCGAATATTTTGTGAAAGTAAATACCTGTAAATGAACGGAAGTAGGGGGATCGATAATGACTGATATGACGCAACTATTCCGGTTGCAAAATGAAATAAGTGCATTTGTATTACAGTTGGGAAATGCAGAAGAAAAAATCGAACGGTTAGAATCAGCAAAGAAATCGTTAAGCTCTGAACAAGAAATGCTGCATGATCATAAGGCGAAGATAAAAGAGCCTGAACTAGACGGTGATAATTGGAGTGGGAATGAAGCATCTGACCATGAAGAAATCCGTAGTGATATGTATACGGCATATACCGATTCTCGAGATAAAGTCGAACAAATGTTAAGTTCGATTGAAACAGAAATTAGCAATCTTCGTGGTGAGGCAAACCGGTGTTCAGCGTCGATTGCATCAAAGGAATCGTCGTTGCAATTACTACGTAATCGTATAATCACCTAAATGGAGAGGAGAGTAGCTCATGCCGGAAATTAAAGTAAATGAAGACGAAGCACTAAGCGCATTAAGTGACGCAGGTGAAAAAGCAGGTTTTGCCGTCGCTGACAGCGAACCAGCGATTGAGACTTCATCAATGGCGTTCCTGACAAAACTAACGTCGTTCGAAACAGAATATGCAAATCAGCTGAAAGCGTATTTAGATGTCCTAAAAGGGGTGCAACAAGAAAGCGAAGAGCTCGTTAAAACATATGGAGAAGTAGATAAAACGCTCGCAAGTCATAGGTAAGACGGAGAGGATGCGAATGGATGAAGGTTCTTGACGTACAAGAAGTCATTGATGCAATTGATAAGATCAAAGGTGCCAAGCAACAGGATTCAGACAACCTTGAAAACTTGCGAGCAAGCATCCAAAAGATTGAACAACTAGAGTCTTTGCAAGGAGAAGGAGGAGAAGCGCTAAAAGACCATTTCAGGAGACTTCATGTACCTGTTCTCGAAGCGTTTCATTTACTCATTCGTCAATACATGGAACAATTAGATACAGTAAAGTCTAACTTACTAGGCTTTGAAACAAGCTCTGCCATTGTTAGGGAAGAGTTCCTTTCTGGTGACATTAAAAATGGTCTTGACCGTATTGCCACAAGTGCGACAGAGGATGCGAATGAAATTGAATCAATTCGCACATCGGTTAGTGATATTCTTGCGCTCACCCCTTTTTCAATGGATACGGTCTTAGGTTATGTAGACCGAGGCAAAGACCACGCAAACGAAACCATTAAGAAATTACATGCACTAGACGAAGAAAATGAAGCCCTGATGACGCAAGCAGAGAGCGCGCTACAAGAAGTAACAAACGTGGTGAACCACGTGTCGAACTGGTCGAGTGGTGGTGCCATTTTATCAGCAGATACATTAAAAGAAATTGATGCAAACCTCGAAGAATTATACACAAGCCTCGTCACAGAAGCGATTTTAATGGCGCCCCCAACCGATGAAATTGATTGGATAGGACAAGAGAGCGCCATGTATCAACAAGCACTCCCACTTGAGTTCTTGTACACAGGTGCTTATGCCAATATCCCAGGTGGACTCGAGTCGATGGGGTGGTATTTCATGAACCACTTCCCAGTTAGCGCGATGGTCAATGATGAACAAGCAATTCAGGCCTGTGCTGCTCCAGAAATCGATCATACTGTCGATGAAGGCGATAGTTGGTGGAATTCCATGTTCAACTTCTTTAAAGGGGCTGGCAGCGGGGTTGTAAATGCTGCAGGAGATGCGGTTGAAGGTGTTGTGAATCTCGTCACCGATCCAGTAGGAGTATATAATGACACGGTCGAATTTATTGGGGCAATTGTGGATGATCCTGCGCTGGTAGGGGAAATTGCGAATGAACTATGGAATGCATTTGATGAAGATTTTATTAATGGAAATGCAGAAAGCAGAGGGGAATGGACTGGTTATGCAATTACGCTCATTGCGACGGCTGCAGCAGGTGACAAAGGAATCTCTAAAATTGCAAATAGCAGCCAAATGGCCAAGGTTGGTCGAATTGGTGGAGACAGTGGTTATAAAACCCGAAATGAAATCGAATTGCGACTGGCTTCTGAAGCCAAAATAACAAGACCAAGCCTAAGTTCTGTCATGAAAGACGCACGGGTAAGTGGCGTCCAGGCAATTAGTACCTACGCCCAATCGATGAAAATAGGCGCCGTTATGACGGCTGGTCAAGTGAGCAATGCGATCAAACATACAACAGCCAATATGAAAGAAAGCCTCGCCCGTGGAATGAATAACCTTCAAGACAACATAAACGGGATGCCAGCCTTAGCACTGGGAGGAGTTGGCGGAAGCAAGTTACCAGTGAACTCGATGAATATACAGAAAATCCGTGCGGGTGTCGATGATGTTAAGAAGCAGAGTGTAAGGGATGTTGAGACGAGAGCTGGGAGTGGTTCTAAGGGTACTGTTAAAGATATACAGATTCCTTCAGTTAGAAATAATGAGTTTAATAAGTGGTTTGATAATCTATCAGTAGATGATTTTGAGAAAATGTGGAGTAATCCTCATTTGAGAAGTAAGATTGAAGATAGGATAAGACGTCCAGGAGGATATCATGAGTGGCACCTTGTAGCAAGAACACCCCAATTTAAAAAATGGGGTGTAAGCATGGATGATATAAAAGAAATGAGGACCTTAACTAAAGATGTTGAATTTATTAATCCTCCCGGAAGTCATGGAAGGCGAGGTTCTACAAAAGCACATAACGAGATTTTAAAAATCATTGATTCTGCTACTGATTATGATAGTTTTGTAAGAGAGCTAAACAAATGGGCTAGTAATAGAATGAAAAATGGAATTCTAGATTTACCAGAAGGTTTAAGGAGGTAAAAACATTGAAAAACGATGTTTCTTTGTGGTTAGGATACTTCGAGAATTTTGATGAGGTCGAAAAATACACTGAAGTAAAATATGACGAAGATGGAGATAGTATTCCTTCTACTTTTGAGAAAGAATTTAAATTAGGATATTATGATAGAGACTTAATTGAAAAAGACTGGATACCGGATGCTGAAGATGATATAAAAGAGCTTCTAGTGGATTTTTCATATGATGATCAGTTAATAAAGCAGTTTAGAGATGTTAAGTTAAACTCTAAATATAATACCATTATTTTGGTTTTTAACTATAATTATGATAAAGAAGGAAGGCATGTAGCTTCAGTAAACGAAAGTGCATACAAATTGGATTTTATAGGTACAGCAGAGTATATAGATTAAATTGTAATATTACAATGAAGAGTAAAGTACTTGATTGTCTACTTTAGGCAGCAAGTGCTTTTTATTTTATATTTTATGCAATCACGAATGATGCTTTACTGAAATTCATAGTTCATGAAGGTAGTTCCTTCATGGAGTATTGATTTTATATTTGGATTTTGTGAGAAGTATGATAAACAGGCGAGATGACATTTTATATGTCAAGAAGACTTATGATCCCGCAAAATCCACAAACTAAAGACAATGACAAAGCTCGTGGCGATAACAATGGGTAACGTGTAAGGGTGTTTCTTATATTGCGTTGGTTTATAAATTTTGTGTTGTATTTTTACTAGAGAGGGTCGTATAATACTCGCTATTCGTTAAAAAAAGCGTTACGAAAATTAAAATTTATGTAACGGGAGGGTGAAAAGTTGAATGTAGTAGGTTATATACGAGTCTCGACTCAAGGGCAAGCCAAAGAAGGGTATAGCTTGAAATATCAAGAAGACGAAATCAAAGTACACTGTAAGGAACAAGGCTTGAACTTGATACATATTTTTAGAGATGAAGGAATTAGTGGCGCAAAACTGAATGAAGAAGCATTGGAAATAGACAGGGTGGGCTTACAGGAGATGTTAGCTCACCTTTCGTCTGTCCAAGTTGTTTATGTGGTAGTACTGACCACAAGCCGATTATGGAGGTCGGATATTGTAAAAGTGCTGATACAACGAGAGTTGAAGAAATATGGCTGTGACATTAAAAGCATAGAACAACCATTTTACAGTATTCATAAGAAAGAACCTAATGACTTTTTGGTAAACGGCTTAATGGAGTTATTAGACCAATATCAACGTCTTGAAATAGCCCTCAAACTAACAAAAGGGAGAAACAAGAAAGCAAAGGAAGGCGGATATGCAGGAGGAAGAGCAACATGAACCGTCAACACTTTTCTAGACACTTTTTTTGTGGGCGGTTTGTTTAAATTCAATCGGGCTTTGATACTGTAAGGTTCCGTGTATGCGAAAATGGTTATACCAATGAAGATAGTCAGCTAGTTCACGTTCTAAGTCCGTGGTTGTGTCGAACGTATAGCGCTTTAGGAACTCGACTTTCACGATATGAAACATCGATTCAGCTACCGCATTATCGTAGGGACATCCTTTTAGACTTAACGAACGTTCAATCCCAAACGCCAGAAGCGATTCGTCAATGGCTCGGCTTGTAAATTCACTCCCTCGATCGGTGTGGAAAAGAGTGATTTTTCGTAAATCTCCAGTGACAGAAGCGAAGGCTTTTTTAACAAGTTCACTCGTTTTATTTGGTCCGTGACTCCATCCGATCACTTCTCGATTATACAGATCAAGCAGTAAACACACATAGTGCCACCGCCTGTTTACGCGTGTATATGTGAGATCACTTACGATACTATGTCGTTCTTCTTCTTGTGCAAACGAGCGATTTAACTTGTTGGCAATGACCGCCTCGTTACTCGGTGTTCTTTTGGGTTTGTATTTCGCAACGGTATAAACGGAAACCAACCCTTGGCTAGCCATGATTCGGCCAATCCGTCGTCTCGAGACATGGTACCCTTCTCGAAGAAGCAATGCTTTCAATTTACGCGTTCCATAAGTCCCTCGATTTTCTAAAAAAAGCCGACGAACGAGTGATGTCAGCGCATCCTCTTTGGGTTTACGTTGAGTATGTTTAATCGCATAATAGTACGTACTTCGAGAGAGGTTTAGGACGGCCTTGATTGGATTTAGCCTTTCGAGGTTTTTAATCATTTTTACTAATCGAATTGATTGTCATGAAACCGTTTTATCACATCTAATTAAGGGTACCTATAATCGATAAGGAAATATATGGAGAGTGTATTGCCATATCTAAAAGGAGAATGAGGATGAAAAAAGCGATGATGCTAGGAAGCGTAACAGTTGCTACAAGCTTGTTTGCCGTCGGGTGCAGTCAAGAAGGTAGTGGGGAATATGTTGATGCTCTTGCGCAAAAAGAAGAAGGAACCAAGTTTAGCTACACAGTCGAACTTGATGTGACTACACCGAGCACAACAGAAGGGATGCATGAGGTTTTAAGTCATTTGGCTACTCATATCGAGGACTTGGATTTGGGTTATACAGTGACTGGCGATAGGGATCAAGGTCACTATGAAATTGATCAAGCTTTACCTCGTCAGGCGACGCTCGTTCCATACCCTGTGCAAATGGATTTGACAGGGGCGCTGTTGGAAGGGGAATCGTTTTATTTGAAAACAGAAGAAATGATTGCGTTTGAAAATGAGCAAGGCACCTACGGCTTTACTTTGGAAACAACACCTGAAGTTGAAGATACATACGTTGAACTAACGTTGACGGATATCCCCTACACTCCAGAAGATCTATTGGAACGAAACGAGGACTATGAAGCGTTAATTGAAGAGGTTGAGGGAGAAAGTAATGGTGAAGGTGAAATGACCTATGTTGTTGATGGAGAAGAGGCGAGTACATATTTTAAAGAAATCATGAAAAAAAGTATGACGTATAGCTTTCCCGGCATTGTTGAGTTGCTAGATGAAGAGATGGAAGCACAAGTAACGATTGGGGAAGTAACAATAAACAGCCAGTTAGATGATGGCAACTTGCAAAAGGAGACGTACACGATCCCGTTTACGGAAAATGACCGAGAGTGGGAAATGGTCGTAGCTATAACGTATAATGACCTCGACTACAGTGGCGATATTAGTACGATTGACGACGAGGATCTACTAGACCGTGAAGCGTATAACGACTATATTGTCAGTGAACAGCAGCGTGATCTTGAGAAATTTATAAATTCCACTGATTGAAGAGTTTTGGGTTGGTATTTATATCTGCTGTTTATTTAACGAGATTTTTCAGGAGGGGATCTCTCTGAGTACAGTTTTTAAAATTTATGAACTAGAAAACGCGGTTGCGAAAGAAACACGCCTATTTTCCCTCTATAAAAAGAAATTAATAAACGAACAGCACTCCTATTTCAAATTTATAGTGGACATGCTGTTGGTTGTTTTTTCTGTTTGTATAGGATATGGCGTCCTTTTTCTTTTTAGAGATGCAATAGGTTCAGTTATGCTATCAACGGATAGGCCGTGGGCGTTACAGATTATTGCTATATTGCTTCTATGCGTAATCCCACTTGTCATTGGTTTTGTGACTTTCCAGAAACGGATAGCTCGATTTTATCAAATGAGATCAACAGAATTCTTTCAATTCAGGATGAAGCATGGCATACACGCGATCGAGGCCTGGATAATAAGACACCATTTAACGCAAAAACAAGTGGAACAAATAATCCTCCCTTCTATTAAACAAGAAATTTCGAAAAAAGAAATGTATTCGATAAGGTCTTTTTTAATGAAAGTCATTCCTGCCCTTTTTGTTGGTTTAATTGGGGTTATCCTTACTCATACATTAACAATAGCGATCCTCGATGAAGAGTTATTGAATCAAATTGGGGAAACAAGTGTCTACAATTTAGTGTTTGATCTAGCGGTGATGGTTATTGTAGCTAGTTTATTTGTTGGCGGCATGGTTTACAAAGTTGTGCCGGAAATAAATGTGTTTTCTCAAGTAGAGAAACTTAAACAGCTTGAGCGGTTACTCTATGCTTACTTACTGGAAAGTGAGAAGGAGCGACCGTCTATCTATCTCCCAGAGAACGCCAAAGATGGAGGCAAGTCAGCTTATTACTACAAGAAAGATATCGTATGAAAAAAGCAGCCATTGGCTGCTTTTACGATGCATGTGGAGAAGATTTGCGGTAGACCAGCTTGCGGAAAATATGATCAATCGGTCCATTTTTTTGTTGTGTTTCGAGCCAGTATGCAAGTCCAACGGCTGTAAGCCAAATGCAGAATGTGAGTCCCCATCCTGCCGCCATACCTAATTGATTGCCTAAATTAAAGGTTAATGGGGAGAGAAAGACAATTAACATGATCTCGTTAAAAATAAAAAAAGTAAGCGAACGTTTACCGAGCGACGTGATAGCTGTCACAGCAAGGTTTGGTTTAGTTAGTTTCGGTCCAATTAATCCAAAAATCGCTGCATAACCAGCTCCGCCTGCGATTCCTGTTGCCATATGGATGGCGAACGTTAACCCAACGAAAGCCGGGGCTAATTCGATCATTTGATTGCTATACAAAGCGTGAGGTACAGCCCCGACAATGGAGATCGTTAAACCGAGAACAGCTGCTTTCTTCAAGAAACGTTTGTTCTCTGACTTCTCATTTAATAAGCCTTTTTTACCAGCCCATATACCCATTAAAATCGATACGCTGACAGGTAACAAGAAGTGCGCTATGAACGGTCCTCCTGTGAGGAATTGCATAAATTGAGCGGTTACTTTCTCAAAATACCCACTATGGGCGGCAGGGATAAATTCAGCCCCGTTAAACTGGGCATAAGCCATCGCTGACCACGCTAAGGGTAGAATCACGATATAAGAGAGTGATAAGATAATAATGCTCTTTAGCACCGTTTTGTCGCTCTTAAATAAAAGCCAACAGGATAAAAGAAGTGCAGTACCGTAGATTGCTAGAATGTCTTTTCCACCTATTAGTACGGAAAGAATAAAACCAAATAGAATTAAGTACCAGGCTCTGCGGTAAAGAGAACTTTTGGCATCTTTTATGTCTTTGTTTCGTTTCATGTAGCTACGGACAATTAACGTGAGTCCGTACCCAAACAAAAGTGCAAACATCGCTCTCGCTCGGTTATCAACAAAGAAGACAGAGAGGAAGTTGGTCACTGTATCATAAACGTTTAAGCTTTCTGGGCGGCTAAGTAAAGAACTACCCAAAAATAAGGAAGCATGGGCCAGGGCAACCAGCAAAAGCATAAACCCTCTTGCTAAATCAAGTGAGATAAATCGTTTTTGTACTGGTTGAATTGTTGGTTTCATTTGGGCAATACCGCCTTTCTTGAGTGTTTTCTCCCCCTTTTGTGGGAGATCATGACCCATCATAGCATTGAGGATATCAAGCGTCAAAACTCATGGGTACTTATTTACAAAAAGAGTCTAATTGTTTAGGTACTTATGAGTACTAATTAGTACGAGTGAGCATGAGTTGGTGAAGGAAGACCAAAATTGGATCTTTGGAGGAAAGGAAGTTTTACTTTATAGTGGGGATAATGTACGTAAGAGGGAGAGGAGGTTGTAACGTGAAACAATCGGATATCATGCGAGTGGCGTTTCACTTATTTAGTGAAAAAGGGTATTCTGCCACAAGTGTTCAAGAAATTGTAGCGCAATGCAAAATTTCAAAAGCGACGTTTTATAAACATTTTTCTTCAAAGAAAGAACTTTTCTTTCAATTACTAGATTATCGGCATTTCCTATTTGATAGTGAAGAGCAAGCAATCGAAGAAAGTACACTTGAGGCAAAAGAAAAATTCTTAAAGAAAACAAAACTATATATGCGGAGTTTGTTTGTAAACCGGAAAATCTATCATCTCATTCCATTTGTGATGGAACAGGAAGAGTTTCGTGAATTAGAAAAACCGATGCGAGACTTTAAGATCAAATCGTATCATCGCTTAAAGCAGAATCTGATGGGAGCCTATACAAAAGTGGAACCAGTCCATATTTGGGACCTGGTCTTGCTTTATGATGCAGCAGTAAAAGAGTTTGTCGAAGTAGGTTCGTATAACGAAAATGAACTTGATCTTAATCATGCTGCGCAATCCATTGTTTCTTACATGGATCTTCTTTTAAAGAAAGGTGAATTGGACGAGCCACTGCTTTCTTCTAGGCTTATGGAAGAATTTGATCAATACAAGAGGACAGCGCAAGACGAAGTGCCAGCTGAAGCAGCAACAACCCGTTTCTTAAAACTATTAGAAGAACAAATTGAAGAAGTGCCCCTCGCAGGAACAGAGCGAGAAGCGCTGCGCGCCAATTTAGCGCTTTTAAAAGAAGAGATTGAACAAGAGGCACCTCGGTGGGAGTTAGTAAAAGCCCTTTTATTAGTATTTGAACAGCGGGATGAGTTTGTGATTACTGTGGAACAGATTAAAAAGTGTATTGGATAGAAGTATGAGGAAATAAGCACATGAAAAGGAAGCAGGGTGATCAGAGTCAATAAATATGGTTGAAATGCATTATCTCCCTTGACTCCTCTATTATAGTGATTGTAATAGCTAAGCAATGCTTCTCACATGCTTTAAAATTTCTTCGTTTACTTGATTAGGATTATCCAAGTTTGTAGCGTGATGAGCGTTTTTAATTTGAACGAAGCGTGAATGTTTGATCTTGTTGCTCATGTCCTCTTGCTGCCGTTCAATCATCGTATCATGGTCACCTTGCAGGAGTAAGGTCTGACAGTTTACTTTATGTAAGGAATCGCCGCTCTCCATTGTTGAGATCGCATTCCAGAGACGGATCCATCTCTTTAAAGGGATTGCACTGACTGCGCTTTTAATATAGTGTTCGTTCTCAGGGTTAAACTTAGATAGGGTGTTTGCTTGAATTCGTGCCAATAGACTCATTGGGATAAACCTGCTTGAAAAGCGGTTAGTGGGGACCACGATCTTTTCAAAGCGATTGTATGTATTTGTAAAAGGTGTACCGATTAAGATAAGAGACCGTACTGTTTCCGGATAGCGAATCGCCGTTTGCAAGGAGATGTGACCACCCAGTGAGAGACCGCAAAGATGGGCTTGTTTCACATCTAAATGCTGTAATAATCCGACCAAATCGTCGCTAAAATCATCCGAATTCACTTTCCCTTCAGGTAAGGACGATTGTCCGTGGCCACGAACATCCCAACAAATGGTTTTATAAGAATCAGATAACGCGTCAATTTGCGGCTGCCATTGTTTATGGTCCCATGAGGCACCATGGGTAAAGACAATGGCTTCACCAGTTCCTTTCACTTCGTAAAACAAGTCAACATTATTTATTCTTACTGTAGGCATGGCGATTCCCCTTGTCCTTTAATCAATTCTTGTATTTACACATAGAAAAAGTTATAAAGGATCCGTACACATGGTAATAATTAGGATGAAAGAGAACGGATATAAGTGGAGCTAGTCTGTATCATGCTTGTTCAAATCGTTTTGAGAGTTTTTCCTTATGTTGAGCGAAAACATCTTCTAATTCAATACCATATTTATTGGCGATGACAGCGATATTGCCAAGCACATCTCCTAACTCCTCGCTTAGTGCCTCTTTATTGTGAAGGTAAGTTCCTTCTTCTTCATCTGGTCGGTCTCGTCCAATTTCTAATGCACGAATCGCCCGAGCTACTTCACCTGTCTCTTCTGATAAAAAGCCAATTCGGATAAAGATGTTTAAATCTGACCAGCCTCTCAGCTGATAATAATCCGCGACCCAACTTTGAAATTCTTTTGTATTCATTTTAACCCACCTTTAGATCAATATCTATCGTACTTTTAATATATTAACACAAGATATTGTGTTCTTTGTCGTTTTATTTAGGTTTTTCTTTTCGTAGATGATTTCTGCCTCTAAGTGGATCGGCATCTTGTTTTTGGTACAATAAGATTCGTAGTTGTTCAAGCGGTGCTCTTTCATTAAGATAGGGAGAGAAGATGAAGCCGAAGATAAGAGATGTAGCAAAAGTGGCGGGGGTTTCGCCAACAACCGTTTCAAGAGTGTTAAATAATCGAGGCTATATTAGTGATGAAACACGGAAGAACGTGTATCAAGCAATGGAAAACCTCAATTATTTGCCAAATGATTTGGCGCGTTCGCTGTATAACAAACGTTCAAACCTGATTGGTCTCATTGTCCCAACTACCTCAAACCCTTTTTACGGGGAATTAACAGCAAGAATTGAGCATCACTGTGCTGAAAACGGATTAAAGGTGCTTTTGTGCAACAGTTTATACAACTTAGAAAAAGAAGAGAAGTATTGGGAGATGTTAAGAAGAAATCAAGTCGACGGTGTCATTGTTTGTACTTACAATCGCGGCTTAATTGATTATGATAACTATCACTTGCCAACTGTGGTTTTTGATCATTATTTATCGAGCCGTATTCCAGTGGTGAGTTCGGATAATTATACGGGTGGAGAGCTAGCGACAACCCATTTGATTTCAAAAGGATGCAAACATTGTTCACATTAATGGACCTGGTGATCTTGAAACACCTGCGAACTTGCGTCGAAAAGCGTATGAATCAGTGATGGAGAAGGCTGGATTAACAGCTTTTACGTGTGAAATTGAACCAATTTTAAAACAAGATGCGACGGCGGTGGCTGTAGCGAACTTGTTTGATGAACGGCCAAATATGGATGGTGTCTTTGCGAGTGATGATAGCATAGCGTTGACAGTCATTCGAGAAACAAACACGTGCCAAATGATATGAAAGTGGTGGGTTATGATGGCACAGAGTTTGTGACCTTGCTTGCACCAGAATTAACAACGGTCAAACAACCGATTGATGAAATGGCGAATACAGCTGTCATAGAACTAGTTAAACAAATTGAACAGCCAAATGAACCAATTGCAGGAGAGTTTGTTCATAAGGTGACGTTAAAAAATGGGACAAGCGCATAATTGAGGTGAAAGAACTGCTTCGCTAAGAAGGGTTCTTTTTTTGGTTTAAATTTTTATGAAACCGGTTGACATAAAACCAAACAATGAAAACGCTTTACATTTTGATGTGAAGGTGGGTATGCGGTGGCGACAGTAGAACAACGAAAAACGAATGCATCTGGGAATTTAAAGTTAAAAAGAAGAAAACGAAAGTGGTATGTAGAGTTTGCGAGAAGTTGGCAACTGTATTTGCTATTAGCACCAACGCTTTTGTATTTTATTGTTTTTAAATATTATCCAATGTACGGACTGCAAATTGCTTTTAAAGATTATTTACCAAGCCTTGGTGTTTGGGGGAGTGAATGGGTTGGTTGGTCGCACTTCGAACGTTTTTTTAATTCTTATCAATTCTGGGAGATTATTCAGAACACGCTAGTTTTAAGTATTTATGAACTGGCAGTCGGGTTTCCACTCCCGATTCTTCTTGCATTAATGTTGAATATGTTAATCAGTCATAAGTACAAACGGTTTATTCAAACAGTCGTATATGCACCCCACTTTATATCTGTTGTGGTGATGGTTGGGATTTTATTTGTCTTCTTATCGCCTTCAAGTGGATTAATTAATCACTTTATCGTCCTGTTTGGCGGGGAACCGATCCACTTTATGGCTAGTCCTGAATGGTTTAAAACATTGTATGTTTTCTCTGGTGTGTGGCAAGGAACGGGATTTGCGGCGATTATTTATTTAGCAGCGCTTTCGGGTGTTGATCCTTCCTTACACGAAGCGGCTGTTATGGTCGGGGCAAGTAAATTCAAACGGGTGTTACATATCGATATTCCAGCGATTATGCCTGTATCCGTCATCATGCTCATTTTGGCACTTGGAAACTTAATGAATTTAGGCTTTGAAAAAGCGCTTTTAATGCAAACACCATTAAACAAAGAATCGTCTAATATTATTGCGACGTATGTGTATGAAGTTGGCATTTAACAAGCGCAGTATAGCTTTGGAACCGCAGTTGGCTTGTTTAACTCGATTATTAACTTAATCTTGCTTGTGACAGTCAATCAAATCGCTCGTAAAGTATCCGACAATAGCTTGTGGTAAAGGAGGTCAATCTGCGTTGAACCAAGTAAAGCGAACAAAAGGCGACAAAGTATTTGATGCGGTCAACATGTTCATGTTGACACTCGGTTGTTTAATTGTGTTGTACCCGCTCTATTTTATTGTTATTGCATCGATCAGTGATCCCAATCGAATATTCGCCGGAGATGTGTTGTTCTTACCTAAAGATATGACGCTTGATGGGTATAAACGAATTTTTCAAGATCCTGGGATTTGGAATGGCTTCAAAAATACCTTTCTTTATTCTTCGCTCGGGACAGCGATAAGCGTCTCGTTAACAGTGACCGCCGGCTATGCATTATCTCGAAAAGATTTAGCGGGTCGGAATGTTATTATGGCTTTCTTACTCGTTACGCTCTTTTTCCACGGTGGCATGATTCCAACGTATTTGGTTGTGCGTGATTTAGGCATGGTCAACACAGTTTGGGCGATGGTCATTCCCAATGCAGTGGGATTATGGAATGTAATTATATGTCGAACGTTTTTTCAAACATCCATTCCAAAAGATATGCTGGAAGCTGCACAAATCGATGGATGTAATGACTGCAAGTTCTTTTCGAAAATTGTTGTGCCTTTGTCTAAACCAATCATTGCGGTCATGGTTTTGTTTCATGTTGTGACTCATTGGAATTCCTTTTTTGATGCATTGATTTACTTAAATAATGATTCGCTGTATCCGCTGCAACTGATTTTGCGGAACTTGTTGATTCAAAGCGAAGTGTCGAGTCAGATGATTGGTGATGTTGAATCAAACCAAGCGCAACTTGCTGTCGCTGAACAGATTAAGTATGGCGTCATTATTGTTTCTTCCATTCCTTTGTTAATTTTGTATCCGTTTTTGCAAAAGTACTTTGTGAAAGGTGTCATGATTGGTTCGATTAAAGGGTAATCCGAGAAGGGGGAAAAGAAAATGAAGAAGATGATTGGGATGACATGTGTTGCAGCTTTGGCATTAGCAGGTTGTGGGGGTTCAGATAGCGCTGATGAAAACGTCAATGCCGACCGAGTTGATTTTAATGAAGATGGCTTACCTCTTGTTGATGATGGAGTGGACGTCTCATTAACGTTCGTCTCACCGAAGTCAACGCTTGCACCTGATTTTGATGAGATGGTCATCTTTCAGCGACTTGAGGAGGAAACGAACGTTTCGATTAATTGGAATAACATTCCTGGTGATGGCTATGTGGAAAGAAAGAATTTGATGCTTGCGAGCAATGACTTACCAGATGCGTTTTACAATGCGGGATTTAGTGACTATGATCTTGTTCGGTACGGACGGGATGGGGCTATTATTCCGCTGGAAGGATTAATTGAAGAACATGCACCGAATCTACAAAAGATATTAGATGAACGACCTGAATTACTTGCTGTCTTAACGGCACCAGATGGGCATATTTATTCTTTGCCCCGTGTAGAGGAGATGGGTCTTGTACCGTATGCCAATTTCACCGCAATTAATCAAACTTGGCTTAATGAAGTTGGGTTGGATCAACCGGATACATTAGACGAATTACGCGATACATTGCGTGCATTCCGCGATCAAGATGTGAACGGAAGTGGTTCAGCAGATGAAGTGTTGAGCTTAACACCTACAGACGGATTCCAAGGGTATTTTGGTGACTTCTTTGCTGCCTTTGGCTTACCGGATAACCCAAATAAGCTTGTTGTGAAAGAGGATGAAGTGATTTTTACCGCGATACAAGATGAATACAAAGAAGCGATTGCTTATTTCCATGAATGGTTTGATGAAGGGTTAATTGACCGGGAAGTATTTACTCATGATACTGGGCAGTTTTTAGCGAAAGGCAAACAAGATCCGAATCCACTCGGTGCGTTTGTATTTTGGGAAATTGAGTCGGTTGTTGGCCTCGATCAGGCAGATGATTATGTGCTCCTTGGACCACTGGAAGGACCAAATGGGCACCGAATGTATGGAAGGTCAAATCATCATGAACACCACCGTAGTGCTTTTGTCATGACATCCGCAAATGAAAACCCAGAACTAACGATGCGCTGGGTTGACCAATTATATGATCCAAAGATGTCGGCTCAAATCAATTGGGGTCCGATTGGTGAAATTTATGAAGAAGACGAGAACGGGATGCTTGTGAATGAAGAGTTGCCAGAAGGAACAACGATGGGTGAGTATCGCGAACGTGTTGCACCAATGGGGCCTTCCGTTGTCCTTGAAGAACATTTTGGCACGGTTGTGGATATGGAACCACGGGCAAAGCAACGATTAGAGGATATTGAAGAGCATTACGCTACTTACATTTGGGATGAAAACTATCCAAATGTATTTATGACGGAAGAAGAGTTGGATCGCTTAAATTATATTGAAACAGACATTATGGACTTGGTAAATCGGAACTTTGCTCGCTGGCTCATGGATGGTGGAATTGAAGAAGAGTGGGACGCCTACGTTGATCAATTGCATGAAAGGGGTCTGGATGAAGTGATGGAGATTAGGCAAGATGCGTTTGACCGTTTTCATGAACAAATTGATTAAGGAGGCTTGTTGATGGTCAAAAGAGCTTGTACCCTTTTCGCTACATTGCTTCTGCTTGGATGTGCGTCATCGTCGGAGGAAGGAGATGCAGAGAATATGGAAAAACAACTGAGTGAAGATACTTCTTATTATACAGAGCGATATCGGCCACAATTTCATTTTTCCACGCCAGTTGGAAATTTAGCTGATCCAAATGGACTTATCTATTACGAAGGTGAGTACCATTTGTTTCATCAAAAAAATGGCACGTGGGCACATGCTGTGAGTGAGGATTTGTTCCACTGGGAACACTTGCCAATTGCACTCGAGCATGATGAACTCGGTCAAGCGCTATCTGGTAGTCTCGTTGTTGATAAAGATGACCATTCAGGTTTATTTAACGGAGAAGAAGGGCTTATCGCCATTTACACTAATACGGAAGGCGGGGAAGCACAATCAATTGCTTATAGTAGCGATAAAGGTCGGACCTGGGAGCGATACGAGAATAACCCGGGCATGAAAGACTTCCGAGATCCAAAGGTTTTCTGGCACGAAGAAACTGCTCAATGGGTGATGGTTGTTTCGACCGATCAATCGGTTACCATTTATCATTCAGATAACTTAATTGATTGGACTTACGCAAGTCGCTTTGGAGATGACGAAGGGTCTCATGCGGCTGTGTGGGAGTGTCCTGATTTATTTCGCTTACCGGTTGATGGAGACAAAAACAATCAGAAGTGGGTTTTACATGTAAGTGTCGGTGATAATGAAGAAACAAATGGCTCGACTGCTCAGTATTTCGTTGGTGAATTTGATGGAACCACATTTAGGAATGACAACGATTCAGAAGAAGTTCTGATAACGGACTTTGGTCAAGATTTCTATGCGGCACAAACCTTTTCAAACACAGAAGACCGCGTTCTTTGGCTCGGATGGATGGCGAACTGGCGCTACCCATACCAGTCACCGACTGATCCATGGATGGGCTCAATGTCGATTCCAAGAGAGCTTGGCTTGTGCACGAATGAGGGAGGCGACATTCGCCTTGTTCAACAACCGATTGAAGAACTAAACAATCTTGTTGCAAAAACAGAAACCTTTCATTCTTTTGAAGTTGCGGATGCCCCTGTCCCACTAGATGTTGCAGGAACAACCTATACCTTTGAAGCAACAGTCTCGTGGGAAGAGTTGACGGAATTTGGATTGCGCCTTCGTCATGGTGATGGTGTTGAGTCATTAATTGGATTTGATGCGGCTTTTAATAAAGTGTTTCTTGATCGAACAAATGCTGGCAAAGAGACGATAATGGATCGCAACGGAGAAGCATTTCCATTTGGGCAACGTTATGAAACGGAATATGAGGCGAACAAAGGCCAAATGAAACTAACTGCGGTCGTTGATGAATCATCAATTGAACTGTTTATTAACGATGGTGAGATCGTGTTCACTTCGCTCATCTACACGGATCCAACAAATGATGGGATTGAATGGTATGCAGAAGGCGGCGTAATCCAAGTAGAGCAAGTTGAATTTAATTATCTTCATAATACGTGGCGAAAACAACCAGAGAGTGGGACGTTTGAGCGTTTGGTTACAAATGTGGAACAAGATCGCCTGCAGGTTGGGGAAACAAGGGAATTAATCGCTACGCACAAACCGGATTATGAAGATGCAAGTGAGGAAACGATTGAATGGGAAAGCTCCGATGAGGAGGTTGTTAGAATCGTCGAAGAAACAGAAGCAGGTGTGATTGTTGAAGCGATAGGTAAAGGCTCTAGCATCATTCGAGCGAAAAATCAGGCGCACGGGCTAGAAAAAGAGATTCGAATTTACACAACGGAGTAGGAGGAATCACTCGATTGGATTATGGAACAAATAAAAAAAGTCATGAAGACAGAGTTGCCCAGGCGACAGAAATGGTCATAAGTAAGAAGAACCCTCAAGCCACGTACCGTTTAGGCTATCACCTGATGGCACCGTCAGGCTGGATCAATGATCCGAACGGTCTGATTTATTTTAACGAGGAGTACCATGTATTTTATCAGCACCACCCTTACGATGAAACATGGGAGCCGATGCACTGGGGTCATGCCGTAAGTGATGATTTAGTACATTGGCGTCATCTATCAGTTGCCTTAGCTCCAGGAGATCTGTTTGATCAGAATGGTTGCTTCTCTGGCAGTGCGGTTGATGATCATGGTGTGTTGACGTTAATTTACACTGGTCATAATGTGGTGAACGCAGAAACGGATGACCTTTATCAAAATCAAAACATTGCCCGCAGTACAGACGGGATTCATTTCGAGAAAGCAAATGTCAATCCAGTGATAAAAAGCCAACCCCACGGGATGCAACGTAATTTCCGTGATCCAAAAGTCTGGAATGAAGAAGGCATCTGGAAAATGGTGGTTGGTTCTACCGAAGAAAACCGAGGACAAGTGCTCCTCTATCAATCAACCAATTTGGAAAACTGGGACTATCAAGGCATTCTTGCCAAACATAATGGTGGAAACGAAGGCTATATGTGGGAATGCCCCGACTTTTTCCTCCTAGGCGATAAACATGTTTTGCTCCTTTCTCCGCAAGGAATCGAGCCAGAAGGAGATCGGTATCAGAACCAACATCAAACAGGCTATTTCGTAGGCGACTACAGAAATGGCGTATTTGAGCGCGGTGCTTTTACAGAGCTTGATTTTGGGCACGACTTCTATGCGGTACAAACCTTTCTCGACGGAAAAGGGCGAAGAATCGCAATCGGTTGGATGGATATGTGGGAATCGCCAATGCCGAGTCAAAAAGAAGGTTGGGCGGACGCGTTAACGTTGCCACGCGAATTACGATTAGCAGACGATGGAAAAATAAGGATGATACCAGTCGACGAACTAAAAGCATTGCGGATGAATAAGGAGAAATTAGGTCAAAAAATTGTGACTGGGGTTGAGAAGGTTGATCTGACAGGGCAGAAAGTGGAACTTGAATTAGCTTTTGATATGGATCAAACGGATGCATCTGTGTTCGGAGTGAAAGTCGCTTGTGCTGAAGATGGCAGCGAAGAAACAGTCCTTACTTTCGATCAATTAGAACAGACTGTTACACTCGACCGCGACTTATCTGGAGAAGGAGTTAGTGGTGCAAGGATAGCATCAATTCGTTTGGCTGATACGCTAAATGTGTGCCTCTTTCTCGACCGTTCCTCTATTGAAGTGTTTATAAATGAAGGAGAAACGGTATTGACGAGCCGGATCTATCCGAAAGAAAGCAGTCAAAGCATCTTTTTCTTTGCTGAAGGCGGAACGGCAAACCTTCTTGGAGACGGTTATCAACTGAAAACGATATTGGAGTAAAGAAAAAAGCAAGCTTTCGGAAGAAAGCTTGCTTTTTGTAGTTTCCACAAAGGAGAACGTGATGATGAGAACGAAGCATTACGTACATAATTCTAAAAGGAGGGATAGGTTTGAAATCATGTCTACAATTTAAAGCGCGGTTAAAAACTCTAAATTTATGTGAGATAAGGTTGTGTTATATCTGTGTTAAGTTACGCCTAAATAGCAGTGAGTTCTTTTATTTTAATCTTAACAAACTTAACAAGGTTGTCGTTCTTTTGTATATTAAAAATTATAAGCGCATCATTCATGTGACTTAATGCTTCCTCTAGTTGACCAAGCATATAGTAATTATAACCAGCTTGATATATTACGTCTCCTAATAAATATAAGCTGTCATTCTCTACACATATATCAATAGCTTCTAAACAATATGACAAAGCTTTATCATAATTTTCTTGAGCTGTATAACATTTTGAGAGGTTGAATAGAATTTTGGGTAAAATCTTATTTTTTCTTTGCGATGAAGTCAATTTTTTTTGTTCATCTATACACTCAAGGAACAATTTTGTCGCTAAATCATAGACTTTTTCATAGTATAGAATTAAACCATAGCTTACTTTTATTTCGATTTTTTGGATATGAGTTTCATCATTCTCTTGATCTACTTCCATTATCAGGGCTGAATTTATTAATTTTTCAGCATAATTAAAGTCGTTATTATAATGATATGCACAAATAGCCTGATGCCAATATAGATACTGTTTTTGAAATGGTGAAATATATTTATTTTTTTCAGCTGATAGTTCATTATCAATTACATATTTAAGAGACAAATAATCTCTTCTAGATTTTAAATTATCAATAACAGGCTTTACTTCCAATTGATTTGTTGAATTCTTGTAATTTGTTTTATCTTGACCATATAAATAAGACATATCTACCTGTAGTCGTTCGCTTAATAGGTATAGAACCTGTGAAGAAGGATTTTCATTTCCAGTTCCTCTTTCTAAATTACTCACTTGTGCTTGAGTACAAATGCCTTTTGCTAAATCTTTTTGGGTAATCCCTCTTAATTTTCTTAGGTGCCTTATTCGTTCGCCTAAAAGGTGTCTCATAAAATCCTCCATTGAGCGTGCATATTCTTATTTCGGAAGTATAGTGTAGTTCATTCTAGAATATCAGATCTCTCTTCCTTATCATTCTATAAATACAACTAATTATAATTATATTATATATAAATATAACAATCAATTATTCCTAAATGCAAAAATCGGATATTCTTAAAAATGAATACGTTATATAACTTAAAAACAAATACACCTAGGTGTATTTGTTTTTAAGTTATATAACGATCTTAGAGCGATGAGTTATGATTTGGTGATTCTGAGTGATGACCGGGTAAATCTGCATATGGTGTTTCTTCTGTTAATATTGTAGTTATAGATATAGGATAGTTTAATAGAATGGTAAAATTAAGAGACAATACAAAAAAAAGTATTATACTTTTCACGGATGACCCTCCCTTCTTAATATAAATATATTGTATCATTATGCATGTATTTTATGAACTATTTTTATGTTTTTTTTTGGTTATAAAGAAGGTTAATTATCATTAAGTTATCAAAAAAATAGTATATAATGTAAAAAATATAATTTAAAAGTTTGGTTTTATGTTCGTTTTTTGAATCCGATAAGCGGTAAAAGGTATCTATTATTTTACGGGTTTTGCCCAGATTAAATTAATAATACCTGACATATGGCGCTCTACTTTTGTTAATTCAATCTCTGACTTTTTGATGATTCTTATAATGTTTCGATTACAGTGACAACCAGACAATTTATGAAAAACTGGGTTTATTAGATATTGAAATGTAGAGATTGCTTTGTTTGTACTCAGACCATGCTCCATTAACAATATGAATCCATCTTTCCGACACCATTTGTTGAAATTATTTAATGTTTCGACAGGGTCACTATAACTACAAAGAGTAAGAGTAGATATTATGCAGTCATATGAATTAGCTTCTAGCGATAAACTTTCTACGTCTTCACATAAAAATATCGCTTTTACTTGAGAGCGGAATGCGGCCTTTTCTGCATACTTAATCATGTTTTCGCTAAAGTCTATTCCTGTAACTTGTACTTTTTCTTTATTGTAGAAAGAAAAATTTACTCCACCTCCAACACCAACCTCAAGAACCTCGCCACTTGCTTTTTTAATTATTTTTTTTCTATAGTTTGCTAACGGTGGGGTATTAACAGGGGTTGTATAATTTTTAGCTAGTTTATTATATTTTTTTATTAAACGTTTATTATTAATACTTTTTCACACCCTTATGGAACTATAATTAGAAATTAATTGATAGCGTTGTAATTTGTTAAAACAAATATGGAGAGTGCTGACACTTTCATTTTTTAGTTTGTGCCAGCGACTCATAAGAAGGTTTTTATAATAATTATTTATGTTTGGTTTATGTTTATTCACTACGCCAATCTAATTTCTTGAAAGCTATGTAAAATCCAATAGCTAACCAAATAATTAACGCGGTTAATAAAAGGTAAAACCTTTGATCGAATTCTCTGTTTAACACATCAGTAAGTGCCATTACTGCTTGACCTGTTGGAAGGACATAAGAAGTTATTTTTAGAACTAAAGGTAGTTCTACTAATGGCACCATAACTGGACTAAGAAAGACTGCAAGAAAAGGTAAGTAAGAGAATATAGCAAAATGAACCATAGTTTTAGCATAGCTTCCTAATGTTGATCCTAATATAGTTAGACAACCTGCAGAAAGCAACGCTATAGGGATTACAGATAAAAGAGTTGACCACGGTATCTCTAGGAGTATGTTTCCCATAATCATGCTACCTAATAAGGCTGGGAATGCAAAAATCATGCTTTCTGTGAAAATTGCGAAAACAAAAGCGCTCTTTTTAACAGATAAACTTCCATAATAATCAAGTTCTCCTTCAATCTTCATTAGTGCAGTTCTTTGGATGGAAAAACTCACACTTCCAAAACTAACTGCCATAATTATGTTCCCAGCAAGTAACCAAGTTGTTTCAGGACCAGTTCCAACATACCTACTGAGTATCCACAAGAATCCCATTGGTATTATAAGACCAATAATAAGTAGAAATGGAGCTGCGGAACGATAGTCAGTAATAAGAAGTCGAAGTAACAAAAAATATTGGTTTATTATTGATAATTTTTCTTTTTCTTCTGTCAATGCAGGTTTCACCAAAATATTATCCTTCAATTCTTTCCCCTCCACTTAATTCAAAATAAATATCTTCCAAGTTGGTAGTAATAATACGGAAATCCTGAAATTGCTCCATGTATGGTAGCAAATAGGAAAAAGTCTTTTCAATTTCATTTTTTGGAACTGTAAGAAAAAAACTACTCTCACCTATTTTGACAGTAGTATTCCATCTTGCTAATATCTTTGCAATATCATTTTCCGTGTTAGGTCGTGCCGTAATTTCAAGTCGAAGAAGTTGTTCAAACTTTTCTTTTAACTCCATCGGTGTACCGGTTGCCAGTACGCGGCCTTTATTTATAATACTTACGCGATCTAAGGTATGCTCTGCTTCAATAACATTGTGAGTAACAAGAATAACCGTTCTTCCTGATTGAGCAGTTGTCTTAATCCTTTTCCAGACGACTCTTCTAATGCTAGGATCTAAATCATTTGTTGGTTCATCAAGAACTACAATAGGTCTGTCGCCAATTAATGTTACAGCTATAGCGACTAGCCTTTTTAATCCTCCAGACAGCTCTTGTAATTTTTTTTCAATATGTTCTGTTAGTTTAAATTCTTCAATGAATTTTTCAGCTTCTTCTTGGGCTCTAATAGTACTAAGCCCCCGAAGTCTCCCTGTAAGCTCTAGTAGTTCTTTAGGTTTAGTTTGAGCTGGAAGCCATATATTTTGGGGTTGAAGAGCTACAAATTGATTTGCGAGATGAGGTTCTTTAATTAAGTCAAAATTATATAATTTAATGTTTCCTTTTGTTGGTTGAACAAAACCGGCAATCTGGCGTACTAGTGTACTTTTGCCAGCACCATTGGCTCCTAGTAAACCGAAAACTTCTCCAGGTTTTATTGATAAAGAAATATTTTCATTCGCATAAGTTGAGGAATTTTTATATTTTTTACTTATATTATCGATTAGAATAATAGGTTCTTTACTCATATTAGCACCTCGTAAAAAAATAGATTTTTCTTAATGTATAAAAGTAATTTTTATCATTATGTTAAATGACTAGGAAGTTAAAGGTATGTTCACTTATTTAATACTTTAATTTAGCGCCGTAAATTTGTTCAATGAATAGTATAAAAGGTAAATTTAATAAAATTAGCTTTCAATGTGCAATAGATAGACTGGTTCACCTCCTGTTTTATAATTATACTAAATATACAAACTAATTATGTTTAAATTAATAATATATGTCAACAAAATTATTTTATTTAAAAAATAAATAAAAATTATATATAAAAATGTTTTTTTTATTGAATAATATCCAGAAAAATGATACTAATGGTATAGTGCTATTAAACATTGTGCTTATATATATTTCCTCATAATTTTCTTAACTGAACTTGTTAACTACCAATTAATAGGGGTGATTGTATTGGGAACAGATTTTGGTGGAAAAGAAAGAATATTAAAAGAGTTTTTGTTTGATAAATTAACTAAGGCCTCTGGTTTAGATCGTCATTCGATTAGCTTAGATCAACCTTTTTCCTATTTTGGTTTGGATTCTTTGAAAGCAGTAGAAATTTCGGCTGATTTGGAAAAAGTTCTTGGTTATAATGTTTCTCCAACACTAGTGTGGGATTACCCGACTATAAATCTTGCTATTGAGCATTTGTTATCTGGAAATCAAAGCAACGATGATTCAACTCATATAACTAAAGAGGATATTTCATCTGAACCTATAGCGATTATTGGTATGGGGTGTAGATTTCCTGGAGCTGAAAATATTGACATTTTTTGGGAAAATCTAAAAAGTGGTAAAGAATCTATCCAACCCGTGCCTTCTGATCGTTGGAATAAAGAAGAGTATTATGATGATGATGTTAATGCATTAGGAAAAATGAATACAAAATGGGGAGGTTTTCTTAAAAATATTGATAAGTTTGATGCTAAATTTTTTGGTATTTCACCCCGTGAAGCTGTAAAAATGGATCCTCAACAGCGTCTCTTATTGGAAGTTGCTTGGCAATCTTTGGAGGATGCTGGGCGAGTACCAAATGACTTATTAGACGAATCTGTTGGGGTCTTTGTTGGCATTTCTAATAATGATTATGCTCATTTATTACGTGATCAATCAAGGGATGGAGATCCATATTTTGGAACGGGTAATTCTTTAAGTATTGCTGCGAATCGAATTTCATATGTATTTGGTTTTAGGGGACCGAGTATTGCAATTGACACTGCGTGTTCATCATCATTAGTTGCAGTATATCAAGCTTGTCAAAGTATATGGAGTGGTGAGTCATCAATTGCTATAGCTGGTGGAGTTAACCTTATATTAACACCTGATGTAACAGTTAATTTATCAAAGGCAGGTATATTATCTTCTGATGGAAAGTGCAAAACGTTTGATGAAAGTGCTAACGGATATGTTCGAGGAGAAGGTGCCGGACTAGTTGTGCTAAAGCCATATTCTAGAGCATTAGAAGATGGAGATCAAATTTATTCCGTTATTCGTGGTGGAGCCATTAATAATAATGGTAAATCAAATGGAATTATTGCTCCTAATGGAGAATCCCAAAGGTTACTGTTGCATAAAGCATATAGAAACGCGGGACTGGAACCAAAAGATGTTCAGTACATTGAAACACATGGTACGGCAACTAAAATAGGTGACCCAATTGAAGTTAATGCATTGGGTGAAGTCATTAAAAAGAATAAAAGGTTCGAAGAAAAGTGTGCTATTGGTTCTGTAAAGACTAATATTGGTCATTTGGAATCGGCAGCAGGTATTGCAAGTTTAATAAAAGTAGCATTAATGATTAAAAATAAGACTTTAACCCCATCATTAAATATTCGAAAATTAAACCCGCTCATCTCTTTTGATAAGTTCCCTATATATGTTCAACAAGAAAAACAGGAGTGGGAAAATGGGGACAAGCCATTAAGAGCAGGTGTAAGCTCATTTGGGTTTGGTGGAACAAATTGTCATATAGTAATGGAAGAATATATTGGGAAAAATACGAACTCATCGATTAATAATTATAACTATCAAGAAACGTATGTATTACCTGTCTCTGGAAAAAGTCCTAACGCTTTAAAGGATATCGTAAAAAAATATTTGGAGTTTATGAACGGAAATGAAAAACATGAAACTCACAATTTATGTTACACGTGTAGTGTTAAAAAGGCTCATTTTAATCATCGAGTTGCTTTTTTAGGGAAAAATAAAAGTGATTTTAAAAAGCAAATGAAAGAATACTTGGAATCAGAATGTCCTAGTTGGATAAATGAGATAACAGAGAAACGAGATTTACAAGTCATTTTAGTTTACAGAGATTTAGATATCATACCAGTTCAAATTATAAAAGATCTATTAAAAAAAGAGAAGGTCTTTAGGAAATGTTGGGAAGATCTTGATAGAGAATTTATAGAACAATTAAAATGGTCAGCGTGGGAAATATTTTCGCTGGAAAAAAAAGTATTTGATGAAAGAAAACCTTATATTCAATTTATTTTTCAAGTGTGTTTAACTGAATTATTGACATATTGGGGTGTATCAACAAAAAGGTTGTTAGGGTACGGATTAGGTGAGTTGGCTGCATCCTATGTTCTCGGAGACCATGATATAAAAAAGGTTATTTGTTCAATAAAAACACGCAATTATGTATATAAAGATAGCGCAATTGATTTAGATAAAACAGAAAACCATTATGTCATTGAATTAGCTTCAAACTCAACTATACTTAATGTGAAGTATAACCAAGTGAATAATGACATCTGCCAATCATTTGGAGATATAAAAAATAACATGATTAAAAGTTTATATGAAAATGGTTTTGATCTAGACTGGAATAATATTTACATTTCTGGTGAAATGGAAAAGTTACCTGGATATCCATTCGAAAGAAATAAATTTTGGCTAGATACTGAACTGAAAGCTTTTGACAAAGGTTTTTTAGACCGATCTAATATCAATGAAACACCCGTTCTAGTAGAACAAACAAATAACATGATAAATTATTATGGGAATTTAGCAGAGAAAAAAAGTGATTTAGGAGAGTTTTTAAGTTTTGCACCGTTTATTGAAAAAGATATTACCTTTTCGTGGCTATTAACATTAACTAAGCCAGAAGATTATCCCGAGAATTTTAAGAAGACCTCTATTGCTCAGGAGAAAATGCGGCAAATTTTATTTAAAAATGTAGATTTTAGTTTTATTGATAAAGTTGCAGAGTTTGGTTGTGGGTATTCAACCGATTTAATTCGTTTAGCATCTAGATATCCTCATTTAAATTTACATGGGTTTAATATTTCTAAAGAGCAACTTAAGATTGGTTACGATAAAATAAAAGCTAATAAGTTAGACAGAAATATAACTTTGTATAATACAGATGTTGTGAGAGATGAATTACCGGATTATTATGATTTAATCTATTGTATTCAGTTAATTCATCATATAAAAAATAAAGAGGTAATATTCAATAATATTAATAAACAGTTAAATGATGGAGGGTTATTAGTTCTTGCAGAGATGATTTCAAATATTAATGAACAAATTAACCATCCGCAGTCATCAGCATATTTTACTCCAAAAGAAGAATGGGCATCAATTCTTGCGGATCAACATTTGAAAATTGTTGAATGCATAGATGTGAGTAAAGAGATTGGGTTATTTCTGGATGATCCTAATTTCTATGATCATTTAGAGAAGCTTTTTAGTGATGATGAAAAAACTGTTATTGATCATTTAGAAGGACCACATTTACTTGGAGAGTTGTTAAGAAGAAAAGCTGTATTATATGGTTTGTTTACAATACAAAAAGTGCCTTATATCGCCATTGACAAAATAAGAGATGACAATCTTGAAAGACTAACACATCCTACTATGTTTGTTAATTATACTGCCCAAGATGCCTTAGTTGAAAAGAGTATTGATGTCTTAGAGGTGTCTGTTAATAGTTTAGATGAATTAGAGAATTATTTGATTAAAATTGTCTCTCGAGTATTAGAGTTTAGAGAAGATGATGTTGTGGATCCTTCTATTAAACTTGATGAACTTGGTTTAGATTCTATAACAGCAATTGACTTGAAAAAGACAATAGAAACAGAATTGAATATTCAGTTGTCAATAGGAGATTTACTAAAAGGACCTTCTATTGAAAATTTGGCTAAGCAATTGTGTGAGGAAATGGAGAACCCTCCGTTAGAAATGGACAAATCATCGGAAAAAAAATTAGAGTTATTGGCTAGAAATACAGATAATATTCAAGATATTTTTGATAATCTAGATGGCCTAGATGATGATGAAATTAATCATCTCCTTGATAAATATCAACATGTAAAGGAGGATTAAATGAATGTCAAAAAATCTAAATAAAAAGGAATTAGCATCAATAGTAGATAAGAAAAAGGAGTTAGCAGAGTTGCTTTTCCGTCAGTCAAGAGGAGCGGATTTGTACTTACCCTTGAGTTTTGGTCAGGAAGCTCTATGGTATATTCATCAACTCGATCCTGATAACTCTGCGTACAATACCCATTTTGTTGCAAAAATAAGTGATGAAATTAATATATCGAAATTGAAAGATTCTTTTCAAGAGATTTTAGAAAGGCATTCTTCCCTTCGTGTTAACTTTTCAGTAAAAGATGGTAGACCTGTGCAAAATATAAACAACAAGTCTAAATTGTCATTTGAGTATCATGCTGCTGCACACATTGATGAGAAAGAACTAAAGAGTAAACTATTGGTCGAATCACAACGACCATTTAATCTAGAATATGACGATCTTATGAGAGTTAATTTATATGAAGTAGCTGATAGTGAATATATATTATTAATTGTTATTCATCATATCGCAATTGATTATTGGTCTTTAGTAATCCTTCTAGATGAACTTGGTTCCATATACCAATCTAAAGTTAATAATGAAGCAAACTTACTCCCGGCACTGTCTTGTACGTATAATGATTTTATATATTCTCAAAACAAAATGGTTGCAAGTACTTATGGTCAGACCTTACTGGAATTCTGGAAAGAACAATTAAAAGGACGAATACCAGTTTTAAATTTATATAAGCGTAAAGACATTACAGAAATCAGACCAAACTATAATAGCACATTATTTAAATTAAACCAAAATACAGCTGAGCAATTGAAAAGTTTTGCAAAAGAAAATAGTACTACTTTGTATATGGTATTACTAGCGACATTTCAGTTACTTCTTAACAAATATACGGGAGAAAATGATATTATAGTTGGCTCTCCTACAGCTGGTCGAAATAAATCAATTTTTGACAATATCGTGGGCTACTTTGTAAACCCTATAGTGCTTAGATCAGACCTTTCACATAATCCTAGCTTTAAAGAATTTATTAAAGAATTACGTCAAACTGTATTGCGAGGCTTAGATAATCAAGATTATCCTTTTCCTTTATTAGTAGAAAAACTACAACCAAACAGGGGAGATCATACACCTATTATCCAGGCTATGTTTGCATTTCAAAAAGCCCCCAGATTAGAGGAACAGAATATTACTTCTTTTATGTTAGGGGATACTAATGCGGAGTTGAAATTAGGCGGATTGACTTTTAAGCCTTATGAATTACCACAACAGGAAGGTCAATTCGAAATTACGTTACACATGGATTCAAGTTTGTCTGGGGCGTTACAATATAATACAGATATATTTGAAGAATCTATGATGAACAAAATGATGAACCATTTTCAAGTATTGCTAGAAGAGGTTGTAAACCATCCAGAATATAAACTATCTGAATTTTCTCTGTTGACCAAAGAAGAGAAAGGGCAACTTCAACAATGGAATCAAACTGAAAGGTCTATACCAGAAGAAATGTGTATACACCAGTTATTTGAAAAACAGGTAGCTAAAAATGCAGACAAGCTAGCGGTGTTATCCGGGCGTGCGAACTTAACCTATGGGGAGTTAAATAAGCGTTCCAATCAAGTCGCTCATTTTCTTCAAGAACAAGGAGTAGGACCTGAAACCCGTGTAGGTATATGCATGAACCGCTCGCTGGAGCTTGTAATTTGTATGATGGGCATTTTAAAGGCTGGCGCAGCGTATGTACCGATTGATCCCTCTGTGCCGAAAGAGCGAAAATCCTACATAGTAGAAAGCAGCGAGGCGGCAATTGTTTTGACGCAAGAGGACTTAAAACAACAATTGCCAGAGAAGCGTGTGAATTGGGATTATATCTATTATGACAGAGATGAGTTTCAACATTATCAAAGCAAGAATGTGAGTTCGAGTGTCCAACAAAAAAATACCGCGTACCTCATCTATACGTCTGGGTCAACAGGAAGGCCAAAAGGGGTTATCGAAGCCCATCGCCCCGTCATCAATGTCATTGATTGGGTAAATAAAACCTATGAAGTAGGCGAGAATGATCGAATGTTATGGATTACATCCATTGGTTTTGATTTATCCGTTTATGATGTATTCGGATTACTTGCCGCAGGAGGGTCGATAAGAATTGCCAGTGAGCAAGACATAGGGAATCCAGAACGATTAATCAGCCTTTTGAATGAAGGGGAAGTAACTTTCTGGGATTCCGCGCCTGCGGCCTTACAACAGTTAGTGCCTTTATTAAAGATGAAAGAGAATGCCGTCGCAAACAGTCATTTAAGGTTGGTCTTTTTAAGTGGAGACTGGATTCCTTTGGAATTGCCAGGCACCATGAAAGAGCTCTTTCCAAGGGTGCAAGTAGTAGGTTTAGGAGGAGCGACAGAGGCTACGATCTGGTCAAATTACTATAACATCAATGACATTCCGGAGGAATGGACGAGCATCCCATATGGAAAGCCAATTCAAAATGCCCGCTATTATATTCTAGACCAACATGGAAACCCGTGTCCGATTGGAATACCAGGGGAATTGCATATAGGTGGCCGATGTCTAGCAGAAGGGTATGTGAGCAGGGAACTAACGGAAGAGAGGTTCATCAGCGATCCATTTGTCCATCAAATAGAGGCAAAGATGTATCGGACGGGAGATTTAGCGCGTTATCAAGAAGACGGAAATATTGAATTTCTAGGCAGATTGGATCACCAAGTGAAGGTACGTGGTTACCGGGTCGAACTAGGTGAAATCGAATCAGTGTTAAATCAACATAAGAATATTCAAGAATCAGTGGTTACTTTATGGAAAGAGGACGAGAAGAGCTGGTTAACGGCGTATGTAGTTATGGTGGATCAGAAAGAAGCAACGCTAAAGGAAGTTAACGAAATGTTAAGGGCACAACTGCCAGAATATATGATACCTACATCCATCCTCCCTTTAGAGGAAATACCAATCACAGCCAATGGGAAAGTGGATAGAAACGCACTGCCTAAAATAGAGGACCATTGGGGAATAGAAAAAGAGTATTTGGCTCCTAGAAACGAAGTAGAGGGTGCATTGGTAACTATATGGAGCGAAATACTAGGCATAGATACTATTGGTGTAAAAGAAAATTTCTTTGAAATAGGTGGACATTCTTTACTATTAACAGAAGTTCATTCAAGAGTAGTTGAGTATTTTGATATTGATTTACCTTTACAGAAAACTTTTAATAATTTGAGTGTAGAAAGTTTAGGAAATGTTATTACAGGAGAAATTATGAAAGAAATAGAAAAGATGGATGAACAAGAGGTCTTAAGCGCTTTAAAAGAATATGAAGATGAGTAATGGGGTGAAAAGTGTGGAGAAGAATCGCTTTTCAGGTGAACTTTCAAAGTCTAAGAATGATTTGTTAGAGAAAAGATTAAAAGGGAATTCTAATCAGCATTCTAATAAGAAACTTATAAATAAAAGAAATCTACAAGAGCCAATACCTTTGTCATTCTCGCAAGAAAGCATTTGGTTTGTCAACCAAATAAGTACAAAAAAATATGTTTATAATGTGCCTGGTGCTATTGAGTTAAAAGGGATTTTAGAAATTAATGCATTAAGGCAGAGTATAAATACTATTATCTGGCGACATGAGGCTTTAAGAACTGTTATTCAAGGAAACGAACAAATAGTCATTCCAGAGTTAGTTCTAGATATTGAAGTTACAGACCTTACAAATTTAAAGGATCCTATTCAAAGACAAATGGTAGATTCTAAATTAAAGGAGGAATCAAAACGTGAATTTGATTTGGAAAAAGGCCCATTAATTTGGGCACATCTAATTAAACTGGATGATGATAAGCATATTTTGTTACTTGTCATTCATCACTTAGTTTTTGATGGATGGTCGATGGAGCTATTCCTTAAAGAACTAGTATTTTGTTACATTCATTATTCTAGAGGCCAAAAACCTAGTTTGCCGAAATTAGATATTCAGTATGGGGATTTTGTGGTTTGGCAAAGACGAAAATTTTTAAATAATAACTATTTGGAAGAATTGTTGCATTACTGGGGAGAACATTTAAAGGGTGCGCCAACAAGTATCAATTTACCGTACAAAACTCCCCGACCTTCTATTCAGGCATACGAAGGCAAAACTCTCCATTCAAATATTGGAAGCTCGATAAAAAATCGATTAGAAAACATTTGTCAGGAGCAAGGTGTAACTATGTATATGGTTTTATTAGCTGCACTCAAGATTTTACTATATAAATATAGTGGTCAAGAAAAATTAGTTGTAGGGACGCCAGTTGCAAATCGTCATTGTAGAGAACTAACCCCACTAATCGGCCTAATTATGAACACTTTACCCATCTTTTCCAAAGTAAAAGGTGATGTGAATTTTTTTGATTTATTAGATGAATTAAAACAAATAACTTTAAATGCATATTCCCATCAAGATTTGCCCTTTGAGAAATTGGTGGAAAAAATGAATTTAACTCGTGATATGAGTTCTCACCCTTTATTTCAAGTTATGTTTGTTTTTCAAGAATCATCAGTCATTGAAATACCTAACTTATCTTTAAATATCAAAGAATTAGATAATGGAACCTCGAAATTTGATTTATCAGTAAGAATAGCACAAACAAACGATCATTTAAATATATATTGGGAATACAATACAAGTTCATTTGAAGTGAATATCATGGAGAAAATGTTAACGCATTTTGAGAGATTATTAGAAGAGCTATCAAAACGACCAGATAGGAAAATCTCCGATATTTCTTTTTTTTCTAAAGAGGAAGAATTTAAAATATTAGAGACGTGGAATGATACGTACACTCCTCTTCCGGAGAACGCTTTTATTCACCAACTATTTGAAGAAACTACAAAGTTAAACAAAAATCAAACAGCAGTGATAGTTGAAGAACAAGAAGTTACTTATGAAGAACTAAACAAAAGGGCGAATAAACTCGCGAGATATTTAGTGAAAACAGGCGTTAAACCAAATCGTTTAGTAGGGGTTATTATGGAACGGTCTCTCGATATGGTTATCTCATTGTTAGCTATATTGAAAGCGGGGGGGGCGTATGTTCCAATTGATCCAACATCACCAAATGAACGCATCAGAACAATCGTAGATGATGCAAATTTATCTATTATTCTTAGTCAATCTCATATTGATACTTCTTTTATTACAATCCCTAAGGTTTTAGTTGATGTAAATAATTCTCTTTGGGAATTTGAAAGTGAACATAATTTAATGACCAAGTTAATGCCAGACGATCTTATCTATGTTATATATACATCCGGTACAACAGGTACGCCAAAAGGAGTTATGAATACTCAAAGAGGAATTGCTAATCGAATTATCTGGATGCAAAACGAATATAAATTAAGTAAAGATGACAGGGTTTTACAAAAAACACCTTATACTTTCGATGTTTCTTTTTGGGAATTTTTCTGGCCACTTATTTCAGGTGCCACTATGGTAGTTGCGTGTCCAGAAGGGCATAAAGACCCTAAATACATTTCGAAGCTAATTAAGGCCAAAAAAATAACAACAATACATTTTGTTCCTTCTATGTTACGAATATTTATGAATTTTGGCGGTTTAAATTCATGTTGCGCATTGAAAAGAGTTTTTTGTAGTGGAGAAGCCTTAACGGTTAAGGATGTTAGTCTTTTTTATGAGAAATCTACTGCTACTTTATATAATTTATATGGACCAACAGAGGCAGGAATTGACGTTACAAGCTGGAAGTGCGAACGGATTGAAAAAGTTTCAATTATGGATGGGAGAGTACCCATCGGAAAACCCTTAGCGAATACCCAAATCTATATATTGGATAAATATTTAAAACCCGTGGCTGTAGGTGTTAAGGGAGAGTTGTATATTGGAGGAGCCCAAATTGCAAGAGGGTATTATAACCAGAGCAGCTTGACGGATTTAAACTTCATACCAAATCCATTTAAGCCAAAAAGTAAATTATATAAAACAGGGGACTTGGCTCGCTATAAACCTGATGGGAATATTGACTACTTAGGAAGAATTGACGACCAAATTAAAATAAGGGGTCAGCGTGTTGAGTTGGGAGAGATTGAAGCAGCTATCAGTACCTTTGATGATGTGAAACAAGTAGCTGTGACAGTGCATAAACAAAAGGAGACTGATTTACGTATTGCAGCATTTCTTACGACGGAAAGTGATACTAATATTAATGAGAACTTACTTAAAACTTATTTGAAAAATTATATGCCCGAATATATGGTGCCCACTAAATTTGTATATTTAGAAAAAATGCCGTTAACAGTGAGTGGAAAAGTAAATAAAAGGGAGTTGCCTAAACCTGATTTTTCACTGAATGGTAACATAAATGATTATAAAAAGCCTGTTACACCGGTGGAATTAATTTTAGCTGATATTTGGGAAGATGTGCTTAGCGTTAATAAGGTTGGAGTGAGTGATAACTTTTTTGAAATAGGGGGGCACTCTTTGTTAGCAACACAGGTAGTTTCTCGAATAGAGAAAATTTTCCGTGTGGATTATCCGTTAACAAATTTCTTTCAAAATCCAACAATTGAAGGTACTAATTGTATATTATTCGCAAACCCAATAGAAAAAGAAAAAATAGAGAAAATTTCAGATATTATGATGAGAGTAAATGAATTAACTGAGGATCAAGCACAATCAATGTTGGATAAAAAAATTGAAACAAAGGAGGAGAGAAGTTGAGTAACTCTAAGGGGAAATTATCGTCCGCAAAGCTTTTGTTATTAGATAAATTACTTGATGAGGAAGGACTTTTAGAGAATGACACTAAAATTAAACCAAGAGAATCAGTCGAGTTTGCTCCTCTGTCCTTTGCACAAGAAAGGTTCTGGTTTGTCCAACAGTTAGAACCAAATCTACCTATTTTTAATATGCCTGCTTCTGTACGTTTATATGGGGATCTGAATATAAATTGGTTGGAAAATAGCATAAATCATATTATTGAAAATCATGAATCATTAAGAACAGTGTTCAGAAGTGTTAATGGTGAAATCATTCAAAATGTGCTTGGAAATCAGTATTTGAAATTAAAAGTAGTTGATTTAAGAAAGTTATCTTCTGTGGAACAGCGTACTAAACTCAAGAATTATGAAGAGGTAATTTCTTGTAAAATGTTTGATTTGGAGAAGGGTCCCCTTATTCAACTTCAATTAATATGCTTGGAAGATAATGAACATGTTTTATTGATATGTTTACATCATATGGTTTTTGATGGTTGGTCATTAGGTATATTTCTTAAAGATCTTACTCAAGCATATGAATTTTATGTAAACGGAGGCATGGCTAAAAAAAAAATACGTTCCTATACAAGAAATACTATCCAATACGGAGATTATGCAAATTGGCAGCGTAATTTGCTTAAAGGGGAAAAGCTCCATTCACTTATCGCATATTGGAAGAATCATCTGATTGAAGCGCCATCTTCAATTGAAATTCCCAATAGTAAAAAAAGGAAATATGTACAAACATTTGAGGGTAAGACAAGTCACTTTCAATTGTCAAAAGAACTTCTTAGCAAGTTAAAGGACTTAAGTAAAAAAGAAGATGTTACTTTATACATGCTTTTATTATCGGTACTAAAATTACTACTGTATCGGTATACAGAGCAGAAAAAAATTGTCATAGGGACACCAATTGCTAATAGAAAAAAGTATGAATTAGAACCAATAATCGGTTTATTGATGAATACACTTGTTCTGTATACAGATTTTACTGATGAAACTAACTTTTTTGAATTATTATCAAAAGTAAAGAAAGTTACTTTAGAGGCTTATGAACATCAAGATATACCGTTCGAAAAGCTAGTAGAAAATCTTGAATCGGTCAGAGACTTAAGTCGCCACCCCTTATTTCAGATAATGTTTGTATTGCAAAATTCCCCTACACCTTTGAATGAACTGTCGAATTTAAATATGTCTGTACGAGAACTGGATCCTGGAATATCTAAATTTGATTTAACTGTCAGAGCTACTGAATTGGAGGATCACTTATCGGTGGCTTGGGAATATAATGTAGATATATTTGAAGAATCTATGATGAACAAAATGATGAACCATTTTCAAGTATTGCTAGAAGAGGTTGTAAACCATCCAGAATATAAACTATCTGAATTTTCTCTGTTGACCAAAGAAGAGAAAGGGCAACTTCAACAATGGAATCAAACTGAAAGGTCTATACCAGAAGAAATGTGTATACACCAGTTATTTGAAAAACAGGTAGCTAAAAATGCAGACAAGCTAGCGGTGTTATCCGGGCGTGCGAACTTAACCTATGGGGAGTTAAATAAGCGTTCCAATCAAGTCGCTCATTTTCTTCAAGAACAAGGAGTAGGACCTGAAACCCGTGTAGGTATATGCATGAACCGCTCGCTGGAGCTTGTAATTTGTATGATGGGCATTTTAAAGGCTGGCGCAGCGTATGTACCGATTGATCCCTCTGTGCCGAAAGAGCGAAAATCCTACATAGTAGAAAGCAGCGAGGCGGCAATTGTTTTGACGCAAGAGGACTTAAAACAACAATTGCCAGAGAAGCGTGTGAATTGGGATTATATCTATTATGACAGAGATGAGTTTCAACATTATCAAAGCAAGAATGTGAGTTCGAGTGTCCAACAAAAAAATACCGCGTACCTCATCTATACGTCTGGGTCAACAGGAAGGCCAAAAGGGGTTATCGAAGCCCATCGCCCCGTCATCAATGTCATTGATTGGGTAAATAAAACCTATGAAGTAGGCGAGAATGATCGAATGTTATGGATTACATCCATTGGTTTTGATTTATCCGTTTATGATGTATTCGGATTACTTGCCGCAGGAGGGTCGATAAGAATTGCCAGTGAGCAAGACATAGGGAATCCAGAACGATTAATCAGCCTTTTGAATGAAGGGGAAGTAACTTTCTGGGATTCCGCGCCTGCGGCCTTACAACAGTTAGTGCCTTTATTAAAGATGAAAGAGAATGCCGTCGCAAACAGTCATTTAAGGTTGGTCTTTTTAAGTGGAGACTGGATTCCTTTGGAATTGCCAGGCACCATGAAAGAGCTCTTTCCAAGGGTGCAAGTAGTAGGTTTAGGAGGAGCGACAGAGGCTACGATCTGGTCAAATTACTATAACATCAATGACATTCCGGAGGAATGGACGAGCATCCCATATGGAAAGCCAATTCAAAATGCCCGCTATTATATTCTAGACCAACATGGAAACCCGTGTCCGATTGGAATACCAGGGGAATTGCATATAGGTGGCCGATGTCTAGCAGAAGGGTATGTGAGCAGGGAACTAACGGAAGAGAGGTTCATCAGCGATCCATTTGTCCATCAAATAGAGGCAAAGATGTATCGGACGGGAGATTTAGCGCGTTATCAAGAAGACGGAAATATTGAATTTCTAGGCAGATTGGATCACCAAGTGAAGGTACGTGGTTACCGGGTCGAACTAGGTGAAATCGAATCAGTGTTAAATCAACATAAGAATATTCAAGAATCAGTGGTT